>NZ_JBJHAC010000034.1:0-30014 GCF_054050835.1 Blastococcus sp. SYSU DS0510
AGATCTCGGCGTTGTCCTCGAGACCGGCGAGCCACGCCCGGGTCGCCTCCTCGCCCTCCATCTCCAGGACGGCGCTGACGATCGCCTGGAAGTCCGCCCCTCCGGCGGCGATGGCGCCCCCCCCCCCCCCCCCCCCGGCGCCCCCGCCCCCCCCCCCCCCCCCCCCGGCCGTGCGTCGGCTACCGTGCCCGGGCACCCACGACGAGAACAGGCAACGCTGTGCAGCAGCTCCTCAACGGCATCTTCATCGGCTCGATCTACGCGTTGTTCGCCATCGGCTTCACGCTGGTCTTCGGCATCCTCGACCGGCTGAACCTCGCGCACCCCGCGGTCTTCGCCGCCTCGGCCTTCGTCGGCATCGAGCTGGTGGAGCGGGGGGGCCTCTCCCTCTGGACGGCGCTGCCGATCGTCTTCGTGTTCGGCGCCGTCCTCGGCCTGGTCATCGAGCGGGTCGCGTTCCGGCCGCTCAAGAACCGGGCCGACGCCCACTTCGCCGGGCTGATCTCCTCGATCGCGCTCGCCGGCATGCTGATCGCGCTGCTGCAGTGGCGCTACGGCCCCGACACCCGCCGCTTCCCGCCGGGCTCCTTCCCCGACACCCGGTACGAGGTGTTCGGCGCCCAGGTGACCCTGGTGCAGGTGGTCATCCTCGCGGTCTCGCTCGCCCTGATGGTGGGCCTGACCTACATGGTCACCCGGACGCGGCTGGGCCGGGGCATGCGCGCGGTCGCGGAGAACCCGACCGCGGCGCGGGTGCTGGGCGTGAACGTCGACCGGGTCACCGCGGTCACCTTCGCGATCTCCTCGGCGCTCGGCGCGGTCGCCGGCGTGCTGTTCGCCATCAACGTGAACACCGCCCAGCTGGGCATGGGTGCGGCGATCGAGCTCAAGGGCCTGGCGGTCATCATCGTCGGCGGCATGGGCTCGCTGCCCGGTGCGCTCATCGGCGGGCTGCTGCTGGGGCTGGCCGAGGTGTTCGCCGTCCAGCACATCGGCTCGTCCTGGGTGAACGTGATCGCCTTCGGCCTGCTGTTCGTGATCCTGCTGCTGCGCCCGCAGGGGCTGCTCGGCGCGCGGAAGGTCCGGGAGGTCTGATGCTGGTCCAGTACGCCGCCACGCTCACCTTCATCGCGCTGGGCGCGATCTTCGCCTACTCCTTCTACGCCGTCCTGATCGCCGGGCAGCTCAGCCTCGGCCAGGCCGGCTTCGCCTCCCTGGCAGCGTTCTCCGGGGCGTACCTGGCACCCAGCGGAACCGACGTCGGCGACGTCCCCGCGCTGCTGATCGCCGTGGCGATCGGCATGTCGGTCGGGGCGCTCGGCGCCGTCGTCCTCGGCCTGCCGACCATGCACCTGCGCGGGGTCTTCCTGGCCATCGCGACCCTCGGCTTCGCCGAGGCGGTCCGCGTGGTGCTGCTCAACCAGGAGTGGACCGGCGGCGCCCAGGGGCTCGGGGTGCCCCGGGTCCTCACCGTCGGCATGGCCTGGACGGCGCTGGCGCTGGTGGCCTACTGGTTCTGGCGGATGGGCCGATCTCGGTACGGCCGTGCGCTGGAGGCCATCCGCGAGGACGAGCTGGCCGCCCGCTCGATGGGCATCGACGTGGGCCGCCACCGGCTGGCCGCGTTCGTCACCGCGGGCGCCGTCGCCGGGCTGTACGGCGTCCTGTACGCCTACTACGTCCGGCTCATCGCCCCCAACGACTTCGACTTCGTCGCGGCCGTCGAGGGGCTGGTCACCGCCGTCCTGGGCGGCTCGACGATGTTCCTGGGGCCGCTGCTCGGCAGCGGGTTCCAGACGCTCGTCCCGGAGATCCAGCGGGCGGTCGGGGTGGAGGCCGGCTGGATCCGGCCGTTCCTCGCCAGCCTGCTCCTGCTGGTCGTCATCCTCTTCCTGCCCGGCGGGCTCGCGAGCCTCATCCCGCGGCGGACCCGCATGCCCTCCGGTGCCGACGACGACAGCACCACGGGCCTCGCCGGTCGTCGGCACCCGGCGGCCGGGGAGCCGGTGGTGACGCTCGCGGGCTTGGGCAAGGAGTACGGCGGCGTGCACGCCGTCCGCGGCGTGGACCTGGAGATCCGGGCCGGCGAGGTCGTCGGCCTGATCGGCCCCAACGGCGCCGGCAAGACCACCCTGGTGAACATGATCAGCGGGCTGGTCCCGCCCAGTTCCGGGAGCGCGACGGTGCTCGGGACGGCGATCGGCAGCACGCCGGTGCACCGCATCGCAGCGGCCGGGGTGAGCCGCACGTTCCAGCACTCGAAGCTGTTCAACCGGCTCTCGGCGCTGGAGAACGTGCTGGTCGGTGCCCACCTGGTCAGCCGGCCCACCTTCCTGCGGCGGCTGCTCTGGCTGCCGTCGGCGCGGCGCGACGAGCGTGCGGCGCTGCGGCAGGCGGCCCGCTGCCTGGAGCGCGTCGGGCTGAGCGAGCTGGCCGGCAGCCGGGCGGACGCGCTGTCCTACGGTGACCAGCGCCGGCTCGAGATCGCCCGCGCGCTGGCCTCGGACCCCTCCCTGCTCATCCTGGACGAGCCGGCCGCGGGGATGAACCACGTCGAGGCGGCCCGGCTGTCGGAGCTGATCCGGTCGCTGGCGCGCGACGGGCTCACCATCCTCTTCATCGAGCACAACGTCGGCATGGTGCTGCAGACCTGCACCCGCGTCGTCGTCCTCAACTTCGGCGAGGTCATCGCCAGCGGTGCGCCGGACGAGGTCGCCGCCGACCCGGCGGTCATCGAGGCCTACCTGGGGTCGGCCGACGACGACGGCGACGAGGGCCCCGTCGCCGGGACGGCCCGCTCCGGCGCCACCGCAGCCGGCGCCGGCGACGCGCCACCGGACGCCGTCGCCAACGTGCGGCCCGGCGCCGCCGGCACCCTGGACACGCCCGACAGCACGAGGGATGCGACATGAGCGACCCGATCCTCACCGTGGAGGGCCTGCGGGTGACCTACGGCCGGGTGGAGGCGGTGCGCGACGTCTCCTTCCGGGCCGAGCAGGGATCGCTCGTCACGCTGGTCGGGGCGAACGGCGCGGGCAAGTCCTCGGTCATCAACGCCGTCTCCGGCATGCTGCGGCCGGCCGGCGGCCGGATCACCTTCGAGGGCCAGGACATCACCCGCACCCCCGCACACAAGCTGGTGGGCCGTGGGCTGGTGCAGGTGCCCGAGGGGCGGCAGATCCTCGCCACCCTGACCATCGAGGAGAACCTCCAGATGGGCACGTGGCACGCGGGCACCGGCGGCGCGCGCCGCGTCGACGAGATGTACGACCGGTTCCCCGTGCTCGCCGAGCGGCGGGCGTTGCCGGCGGGGGCGCTCTCCGGCGGGGAGCAGCAGATGCTGGCCATCGCTCGCGCCCTGGTCGCCGGACCCACGGTGATGCTCATGGACGAGCCGTCGATGGGGCTGGCGCCCAAGATCGTCGACGAGGTCTTCCGCGTCATCGAGGAGATCCGCGCGTCGGGCACCACGGTCGTGCTGGTGGAGCAGAACGCCCGCCGGGCCCTGCGCGCCGCCGACCACGGGTACGTGCTGCAGAGCGGCGAGGTGGTGCACTCCGGCCCGGCAGCCGAGCTGCTCGCCGACGAGCGCATCGTGCAGGCCTACCTGGGGGTCGAGAGCGGCACCTGACAGCGGGCTCGCTGCGGGCGTGATGTGCTGGAACGGCCCCCGTGCAGGGTCCCGCCGCGAGCGCAGCGAGTGGTGGGGGGCGGTGACGTGCTGGAACGGCCCCCGTGCAGGGGGCCCGCCGCGAGCGCAGCGAGTGGTGGGGGGCACGGGGGTCCTCCTAGGGTGCGGGGCGTGACCGACTGCCTGTTCTGCCGCATGGTGTCCGGTGAGATACCCGCCGACGTCGTCCACCGGACCGAGCGGGTGCTCGCCTTCCGCGACATCAACCCGCAGGCCGCGACGCACGTCCTGGTCATCCCCACCGAGCACCACCCGACCGCGGGCGCTCTCGCCGAGGCCGACCCCGCGCTGATGGGCGAGGTCGTGGCCGCCGCGCACGCGGTGGCTCGGCAGGAGCGGCTGGTGACCGGCGACGGCGCCGAGCCCGGGTACCGGCTGGTGGCGAACACCGGGCCGGCGGCCGGGCAGACGGTCCACCACGTCCACCTCCACGTGCTGGGCGGCCGCGACCTCGGCTGGCCGCCGGGCTGACCGGCACGGCCCCCGTCCCGGGAGCCCGGACCGCCTGAGAAGGTGGGCCCATGACCGAGAGCACCGCGCCCCTCCGCATCGAGCGCGACGGCGACGTCGCCGTCGTCGTGCTGGAGAACCCGCCGCTGAACCTCTTCGACGCCGCGACGTTCGACGCGATGGAGGCGGTGGCCGGCGAGCTGGTCGAGCTCACCGACCCGGCACGGGCCGACCGGGCCCGCGCCGTGCTGGTCGAGGCGCGCGGCAAGGTCGTCTCCGGCGGGGTCGACGTCACGTACTTCCGCGACATCGCCGAGGGTCCCGACCCGGCCGGCCGGGGCGGGGAGCTGTGGGCGCGGTTGCTTCGCGTCGCGAACGCCTTCGAGGACCTGCCCGTCCCCACCGTCTTCGCCGCGCACGGGCTCTGCCTCACCGCCGCCTTCGAGCTGGCGCTCTCCTGCGACATCCTGCTCGCCGCGGAGAAGGCCTCGTTCGGCCTGGTGGAGATCGTGGTCGGCCTCACGCCCTCGATGGGCGGGCCCCAGCGGCTGGCCGAGCGGGCCGGGCCGGCCCGGGCCAAGGAGCTGATCTACACCGGCGAGCGCTACCCGGCCGCCGTCCTGGAGCGGTGGAACGTGGTGAACCGGGTGCTCCCCGACGAGGGCTTCGCCGAGGCGGCCCGCGAGTACGCGCGCCGGGTCGCGGCCGGTCCCACGGTGGCGCACGCCGCCACCAAGCGGCTGGCGACCGTGGCGGTGCGCGAGGGGGCCCGCGCGGCCGACGCGCTGGTGCCGGAGATCTCCGGGCCGCTGTTCGCCACCGAGGACCTCCGCGGCGCCGTCGCCTCCTTCCTGACGGAGGGGCCGGGCAAGGCGACGTACACCGGTCGCTGACCCCTTCGGGCGAGCCAGGTTCCGGAGGTCCGCGCGCGGGTAGAGTCGATCGGGTCACCGGTGCGGATCCCCGCACCTCACCGTCGCAGGAAGGCAGGGTCGAGGGTTCTTGCCCGACACCTCCCCGAACGTCCCCGTGCCAGGAGCGCCCACGTCGCGTGAGGCCTCGGCACAGGCCGCCGCGGCGGACGGCGCGCTCGCCGGTCCGCCCGCCCCGTCCGTTCCTCCGGTGCGGACCACCATCACCGTTCCCGACGGCGTCCCGATGGTCGCCCTCCTCGGCTCGGGCGACGAGCTCCTCCGGCTCGTGGAGGCCGGCCTCGACGCCGACGTCCACGTGCGCGGCAACGAGATCGCCGTCACCGGGCAGCCGGCCGACAACGCCTTCGCCGTCCGCGTCTTCGACGAGCTGATCGCGCTGATCGGCACCGGCCAGGTGCTGCGGCCGGACTCGGTGCGCCGCGTCATCGGCATGCTCAAGGCCGGGGGCGACGAGCGCCCGGCGGACGTGCTGAGCCTGGACATCATCAGCCGGCGCGGCCGCACCATCCGGCCGAAGACGCTGAACCAGAAGCGCTACGTCGACGCCATCGACGAGCACACCGTCGTCTTCGGGATCGGCCCGGCCGGCACCGGCAAGACCTACCTGGCGATGGCCAAGGCGGTCCAGGCGCTGACGACCAAGCAGGTCAACCGGATCATCCTCACCCGCCCGGCCGTCGAGGCCGGCGAGCGGCTGGGCTACCTGCCCGGGACGCTGAGCGAGAAGATCGACCCCTACCTGCGGCCGCTGTACGACGCGCTGCACGACATGGTCGACCCGGAGTCGATCCCGCGGCTGATGCAGTCGGGCACCATCGAGGTCGCGCCGCTGGCGTACATGAGGGGAAGGACCCTGAACGACGCGTTCGTCATCCTCGACGAGGCGCAGAACACCACGGCCGAGCAGATGAAGATGTTCCTCACCCGGCTCGGCTTCGGATCCAAGATCGTCGTCACCGGTGACGTCACGCAGGTCGACCTGCCCGGCGGCGCCCAGAGCGGGCTGAAGATCGTCCGCGAGATCCTCGACGGCATCGAGGACGTCCACTTCGCCAACCTGACCAGCACCGACGTCGTCCGCCACCGGCTCGTCGGCGACATCGTCGACGCCTACGAGCGCTGGGACGCCACCCGGCAGGCGCCCACGAGCCGATCGGCCGCCGGCGCGGCGCCGGCCCGCACGTCCCGACCGCGCCGGCAGGGGAGCTGACCGACGTGCCCGTCGAGGTGTCCAACGAGTCCGAGATCGCCGTGGACGAGGCCGAGCTGGCCGGCGTCTGCCGGTTCGTGCTGGGCGAGATGAAGATCAACCCGATGGCCGAGCTCTCCGTGCTGTGCGTCGACCCCGACTACATGAGCAGCCTGCACGAGCGGTGGATGGGCGAGAAGGGCCCCACCGACGTGCTGGCCTTCCCCATGGACGAGTTCGACAGCGGCCGGCCCGACGACCCCGAGCCCGGCCCCGCCCTGCTCGGCGACATCGTGCTGTGCCCCTCCGTCGCCGTCCGGCAGGCCCGCGCCGCCGGTCACTCGATGGACGACGAGCTGGTTCTGCTGGCCACCCACGGCGTGCTCCACCTGCTGGGCTACGACCACATGGAGCCCGAGGAGGAGAAGGAGATGTTCGGCCTCCAGGGCAAGCTCATCGACGCCTGGCGGGCCGCTCCGCGCGAGCCGGTGACCGGTGCGCCGGTGGCCAAGGAGACCGGTTCCCGATGACTGCCGGCGCGATCACCAGCCTGGTGGTCGCCATCTGCCTCATCCCTCTCGCCGGTCTGTTCGGCGCGATGGAGGCGGCCCTCCAGCGGGTCTCGAAGGCGCGCGTGGAGGAGCTCCGCCGCGACGGCGTGAAGCGGGCCGCGGGCCTGGAGCAGGTCGTCGCCGACCGGGCGCGGCACGTCTCGCTGCTCCTGCTGCTGCGGATCCTCTGCGAGATGGTCGCCGCGGTCATCGTGGCGCTGCTCTTCTTCGACCTGTGGGACAGCACGCTGCAGGCGGTGCTGGCGGCGGCGGGCGTGATGACCGTGGTCAGCTACGTGCTGGTCGGCGTGGGCCCCCGCACCCTGGGCCGCCAGCACGCGTACGGCACGGCGCTGGCCACGGCGGGGATCGTCCGGCTGCTGGGCCGGGTCCTCGGGCCCGTCGCCAGCCTGCTCATCCTGGTCGGCAACGCGATCACCCCCGGGCGCGGCTTCCGCGACGGCCCCTTCTCCTCGGAGGTGGAGCTGCGCGAGCTGGTCGACATGGCCGAGGAGCGCGGGGTCGTGGAGTCCGGCGAGCGCAACATGATCCACTCGGTGTTCGAGCTGGGCGACACGATCGCCCGCGAGGTCATGGTCCCGCGCACCGACGTCGTCTGGATAGAGCGCACCAAGACCGTGCGCCAGGCCCTGGCCCTCGCGCTGCGCAGCGGCTTCAGCCGCATCCCGGTCATCGGCGAGAACGTGGACGACGTCGTCGGTGTCGTCTACCTCAAGGACCTGGTCCGCCGCTCGCAGAACACGCAGGACCGCAACGGGCCCAAGGTCGAGGAGCTGATGCGCCCGCCGACGTTCGTGCCGGAGTCCAAGCCCGTCGACGAGCTGCTGCGCGACATGCAGGCCGCCCGCATCCACATCGCGATCGTGGTCGACGAGTACGGCGGCTTCGCCGGCCTGGTGACCATCGAGGACATCCTCGAGGAGATCGTGGGCGAGATCGCCGACGAGCACGACGCCTTCCAGCGGCCGGAGATCGAGCACCTCGAGGACGGCTCGGCGCGGATCACCGCCCGGCTGCCGGTGCAGGACCTCGCCCACCTGTTCCCGGGCGTGGAGCTGCCCGAGGACGACGACGTCGAGACCGTCGGGGGCCTGCTCGCCCGGGAGCTCGGGCGGGTGCCGATCGAGGGGGCCGCGGCCGAGGTCGGCGGGCTGCGCCTGGTGGCCGAGAGCACCGGCGGGCGGCGCAACCGCATCGACACGCTGCTGGTCTGCCGGCTGCCCGAGCCGTCGGAGGACGGCGAGGAGCCCACCGAGGAGCCGCACGCGTCGGGGGCCACCCGCGCGGAGCAGCCGGCCGGCGTGGTGGAAGGCTGAGAAAGTGGCTGATCTGCACCCCGAGGACGCGAAGCTCGTGACGCTGGCCCGCTCGGCGCGCGCCCGCACCGGCGCCACCGAGGGCGCCGCGGTGCGCGACACGGACGGCCGCACCTACGTGGCCGCGAGCGTGGCGCTGCCCTCGCTCACCCTCACCGCCCTCCAGGCCGCCGTCGCCGCCGCCGTCTCCAGCGGGGTCGAGGGGCTGGAGGCCGCCGTCGTCGTCTCCGCGGCCGAGGCCGTGGAGCCCGCCGGCCTGGCCGCCGTCCGCGACCTCACCGCCGGCGCCCCGGTGCACCTGGCCGGGCCCGACGGAGCCCTGCGCGCCTCGGCCTAACGGGTCAGCGGCAAGCCGAGGGAGTCGGCGAACGCGGCCGGGTCGCGCACCCAGAGACCCAGGGCCCGCTCGCCGTCGTCGTCGAGGTACCGGACGGCGACCCGGCTGCGGCCCGGCAGCCACCCGCCGCGCCTCTCCGGACGCGGCCAGTCCGCCGGGGCGCGGCCGACGTGCACCGCCTGCACCAGCGTCGAGGGGATGACGGCCGCCGGATCGGTGCGGCTCCCGGCCACGTCGAACGAGAGCCCGTGGTCGGAGACGGTGACCCGGCGGGCGTTCAGCACGTACACCGCGATCCCGGCGACGAGGGCCAGCGGCAGCTCGTCGCGCACGGCGTCCGACCCGGCGAGCCAGCCGAACAGCCCCAGCCACAGGACGACGACGAGCACGGCGGCGCCGGCCGCGTACGGGCCCCCGGGCCGGTACTGCCAGTAGCGCAGCGGAGCGGGGACGACGGTCGCCGACCGCTTCGGGCCCCAGCCGGCGACGAAGCGGTGCCCACGCACCTGCTCGGCATGCAGCCGCCGCGCGCGCTCGGCCGCCGCCCGGGGTGGCCGGGCCCTGTTCCGCTGTCGTCCTGCCACGGGGCCGATCTTCCCAGCCCCACCCGACGCCGAGGGCCGGGGACCGTGGCGGCTGGCAGGATCGTTGCGGACGACGTCATCGCTGCCACTTCTCCGGGGCTGGGCACCGGGGGATCGTGGAGGGGTGACCACGTTGCTCTTCCTGCTCCTCGTCGTCGTGGCGCTGCGGACCCTGGCGGGGCCCGCCCGCCGGCGCCGCGACGCGCGGCCCGCGTCCTGGCCGGAGGCCGGGCGGTGGCTGCTGGAGGACGTGCTGGCCGGTGCCCGGGAGCTCGGCCGCCTCGACGCCGGACGGCGCGAGCGGGCGGGCCGCCCCTGGTCCTGACCGCCGGCGCGGCGCCCCGCACGCCGGGCGCGGCGTTGTCGGCTCCCGGTGGGAGACTGGCGGCCGTGACCGACCCTGACCAGCCGTACCGCAGTGGCTTCGTGGCCCTGGTCGGTCGCCCCAACGCCGGCAAGACCACGCTGACCAACGCGATGGTCGGCGAGAAGGTCGGCATCGTGAGCAACCGGCCGCAGACGACCCGGCACGCCATCCGCGGCGTCGTCCACCGGCCCGGCGGCCAGGTCGTGCTGGTCGACACCCCGGGGCTGCACAAGCCCAAGAGCCTGCTGGGCCGCCGGCTCAACGACGTCGTCCGCGACACGCTGGCCGACGTCGACGTGGTCGTCTTCTGCGTCCCGGCCGACCAGCCCGTCGGCACCGGCGACCGCTACATCGCCCGCCAGCTGCAGGAGGTCGAGGCGCCCGTGGTGGTCGTGGTCACCAAGACCGACGCCGCGGCGAAGAAGCACGTGGCCGAGCAGCTGATCGCGGCCAGCCAGCTGGTCGAGGCCGCCGAGGTGGTGCCGGTCAGCGCGGTGAAGGGCGACCAGGTGGAGCTCCTGGAGGACCTCCTGGTCGGCCTGCTGCCGGAGGGGCCGCCGCTGTACCCGCACGCGCAGACCACCGACGAGGACACCGAGCGGCAGCTCGCCGAGCTGGTGCGCGAGGCGGCGCTGGAGAAGGTGTTCCAGGAGGTGCCGCACTCGCTCGCGGTCACCGTCGAGGAGCTGAACCGCCGTCCCGACCCCAAGCAGCCCGGGCGCGAGCTGGTCGAGGTGCACGCGCTGCTGCACTGCGAGCGGCCCAGCCAGAAGCCGATGCTGCTCGGCAGGGGTGGGTCGATCATCAAGGCGATCGGCACCGAGGCCCGCCAGGGCATGGAGGCGCTGCTGGGGGCGCGCGTGCACCTGGAGCTGCACGTCACCGTCCTGGGGGAGTGGCAGGACGACCCGAAGAAGCTCAACCGGCTCGGCTACTGATGGCGCACACCCCCAAGGCGCTGTACCGGGACGAGGGCATCGTCCTGCGCACCCAGAAGCTCGGCGAGGCCGATCGCATCATCACGGTGCTCACCCGCCGGCACGGCAAGGTGCGCGCGGTGGCCAAGGGCGTGCGCCGCACCAAGAGCAAGTTCGGCGCGCGCCTGGAGCCGTTCACCCACGTCGACCTGCAGCTCTACACCGGGCGCAGCCTCGACATCGTGAGCCAGGCGGAGTCCATCCGGTCCTACGGTCAGGAGATCGTGGCCGACTACCCGGCCTACACCGCCGGCACCGCCGTCCTGGAGACCGCCGACCGGCTCACCGCGGAGGAGAAGGAGCCCTCGCTCCGGCTGTTCCTCCTCGTGATCGGGGCGCTGCGGGCGCTGGGGGAGCAGTCCCACCCGGCGCCGCTGGTGCTCGACGCCTTCCTGCTGCGGGCGATGTCGGTCGCCGGCTGGGAGCCGGCGCTGGCCGACTGCGCCCGCTGCGGCGAGGCCGGCCCGCACCGGCACTTCTCGGTGCCCGCCGGCGGCACCGTCTGCCCGTCCTGCCGCCCCACCGGGTCGGCCATGCCGAGCCCGGTCACCATCGAGCTGCTCGACGCGCTGCTGACCGGCGACTGGGGCCGCGCCGACGCCAGCCAGGGCATCAACCGGCGCGAGGGCAGCGGGCTGGTCGCCGCGCTGCTGCAGTGGCACCTGGAGCGCGGGCTGCGCTCGCTGCCGCTGGTGGACCGGACCGAGTCGGCACCCCGCCGGGAGATGAGCCTGCTGCATGAAGCGTGAGGTGAAGCCGCCGAATCCGCACCCGTCCGGCGTCCGCCCCCCGCAGCTGCCGGAGGACAAGGTGCCCCGGCACATCGCCCTGGTCATGGACGGCAACGGGCGGTGGGCCGAGCAGCGAGGCCTGCCCCGCACCGCCGGGCACGAGGCGGGGGAGTCCTCGCTGTTCGACTGCGTGGAGGGCGCGATCGAGCTGGGCGTCAAGGCGATCAGCGCGTACGCGTTCTCCACCGAGAACTGGCGGCGCAGCCCCGACGAGGTGCGCTTCCTCATGGGCTTCAACCGCGACGTGATCCGCCGCCGCCGCGACGAGATGCACGAGCTGGGGGTGCGCGTGCGCTGGGCCGGGCGGCGGCCACGGCTGTGGCGCAGCGTCATCAAGGAGCTCGAGATCGCCGAGGAGCTGACCCGGGACAACGACGTCCTCACTCTCACCATGTGCGTGAACTACGGCGGGCGCGCGGAGATCGCCGACGCCGCGGCCGCGATCGCCCGCGAGGTCGCCGCCGGGCGGCTGAGCCCGGACAAGGTCGACGAGTCCACGGTCGCCCGGTTCCTCGACGAGCCCGACATGGAGGACGTCGACCTCTTCGTGCGCAGCTCGGGTGAGAACCGGACGAGCAACTTCCTGCTGTGGCAGTCGGCGTACGCCGAGTTCGTCTTCCTCGACACGCTCTGGCCCGACTTCGACCGGCGGCACCTGTGGGCGGCGTGCGAGGAGTTCGCCTCCCGGCAGCGCCGGTTCGGTTCCGCCTGACCCCACGCGGACGTACGGTGTCCGCGCAGCTGGACGGACCCGGCCGAGGTCCCGAGCAGGAGGGTGGGTGCCATGACGCAGCCACCTTCTCGGGGGCACCCGGCCGGGCCCCCCGACCCGGCCGGACGGCACGGGCCGCGTCCGCACGGCTCGACCGCGTCCGGCGGCCCGGGGCACCCGCCGGCCGGTCGTCCGAGGAAGCGGACGCTGCTGCCCTGGCTGATCGGCGCCGCGTTGCTGCTGGTCGCCGGTCTGGGCACGCTGCTGGTCGTCCTGCTGGGCGGCGACGCCGAGCGGCGCAGCGCGGAGCTGACCGGTGCGGGGCAGGAGGCGTCGGCCCCGTCGTCCGTGGGCTCCCTCGGCGGTACCGGTCCGCTGCCCGGGGGAGCGCGGCTCTCCGCGCCCGTCGTCGCGGACGGCGGGCTCTACCCCGGGTCCGGGGACGTCGCCCTCGCCTGGGTGCAGGCGATGGCGGAGGGCGACTTCCAGACCGCCTACGACCTCTCCTGCGAGGACGTGCAGGAGGCTGCGGCCGGTGTGGCGGACGGCGGTGACCCGGCGCTGGTGCTGGGCGACTACTTCTTCTCCGACACCCTCAGCGGGCACGGGTTCACCGGCGGCACCTTCGACGGGGTCGAGCACCAGGCCGAGTCGGCGACCGACCGCGCCTCCTTCACCCTGGACCTCGACGACGGCGATCATTTCCTGCTCTATGTCTACGTCGACGCCGACGGCACGGTCTGCGACTTCTACTGACCGGCGGGGTGCCGCCCGCGCGGGGCGGCGAGGGATCATGCTGCGCGGAGACCGGACGGGGGGAGCACGGGTGTTCGCGGTAACGCGGCTGCGGGTGAGCGCCGACGAGGCGGACGCCTGCGAAGAGGCGGTGACCGGCTTGCTGGCGGCGCTGGCCGCCCGGCCGGGGTTCCGGGGCGGCGAGCTCGGCCGGGCCGCCGACGACCCGACCCTGTGGGCGCTCGTGACCCGCTGGGACGGCGTCGGCGCCTACCGGCGGGGGCTCTCGGCGGCCGAGGTGAAGATCGCCGGCGCGCCGGTCTGGGTGCACGCCCTCGACGAGCCGGGCGCCTACCTGACCGAGTGAGGGGCAGCGCCTACGGTCGGGTCGTGGTCAGCCGCACCCGCACCGCCCGGTACGCCCGCCGGCGCAAGCGCCGCATGGACGCCGTCGAGCACGACCTGAGCGACGCGCAGTGGGCCGCGCTGGAGCACGCGTGGGGTGGCTGCGCCTACTGCGGGGCCACCGGCCGGCCGCTGCAGCGCGACTGCGTGCTCCCGATCTCGCGGGGCGGGCGCTACACGTTCGGCAACGTCGTCCCGGCCTGCGGCTCCTGCAACGCCAGCAAGTGCAACGACGAGGTGACGGGGTGGCTGCGGCGCAAGCGGCTCGACGAGCGGGCCTTCCTCGTGCGCCAGGCCGAGATCCGGGCCTCGCTGGCGCTGCTGTTCTGCACGGAGGCGTCCGAGCGGGCGGCCTCGGCCACCGACTGACGGGGGCACTCTCCCGGCCAACTACCGTGGGCGGGTCAACCGCCGACCGCCAGCCGGATGGAGCCCCCTCCCCGTGAGCACCGCCAAGCACGACGCCGCCCGCCTCGACAAGGTCGTCAACCTCTGCAAGCGACGGGGCTTCGTGTTCCCGTCCGGGGAGATCTACGGCGGTACGCGCTCCGCCTGGGACTACGGCCCGCTGGGCGTGGAGCTCAAGGAGAACATCAAGCGCCAGTGGTGGCGCACCGTCGTCCAGAGCCGGGACGACATCGTCGGCCTGGACTCCTCGGTGATCCTGCCCCGCCAGACCTGGGTCGCCTCGGGCCACGTCGGCGTCTTCACCGACCCGCTCACCGAGTGCCAGAGCTGCCACAAGCGGTTCCGCGCGGACCACCTCGAGGAGGAGTTCGAGGCGCGGAAGGGCCGGGCGCCGGAGAACGGCCTGGCCGACATCGCGTGTCCGAACTGCGGCACGAAGGGCGCCTGGACCGAGCCGCGCGACTTCAACATGATGCTCAAGACCTACCTCGGCCCGGTCGAGGACGAGTCGGGGCTGCACTACCTGCGCCCGGAGACCGCGCAGGGCATCTTCGTCAACTTCGCCAACGTGATGGGTGCCGCGCGGAAGAAGCCGCCGTTCGGCATCGGCCAGATCGGCAAGTCGTTCCGCAACGAGATCACCCCCGGCAACTTCATCTTCCGCACCCGCGAGTTCGAGCAGATGGAGATGGAGTTCTTCGTCGAGCCCGGCACCGACGAGGAGTGGCACCAGTACTGGATCGACGAGCGCACCCGCTGGTACACCGACCTGGGCATCGCCCCGGAGAACCTGCGGCACTACGAGCACGCCAAGGAGAAGCTCTCCCACTACTCGAAGCGCACCGTCGACATCGAGTACCGGTTCGGCTTCCAGGGCTCGGAGTGGGGCGAGCTCGAGGGCATCGCCAACCGCACCGACTTCGACCTCTCGACGCACACCCAGCACTCGGGCACCGACCTGTCCTACTTCGACCAGGCGAGCAACACCCGCTGGACGCCGTACGTGATCGAGCCGGCGGCCGGGCTGACCCGCTCGCTGATGGCCTTCCTCATCGAGGCCTACACCGAGGACGAGGCGCCCAACGCCAAGGGCGGCGTCGACACCCGCACGGTGCTCAGGCTCGACCCGCGGCTGGCCCCGGTGAAGGCCGCCGTCCTGCCGCTGTCGCGCAACGCCGACCTCTCGCCGAAGGCCCGTGACCTCGCGGCCGCGCTGCGCAGGAACTGGAACGTCGACTTCGACGACGCCGGTGCCATCGGCCGCCGGTACCGGCGCCAGGACGAGGTCGGGACGCCGTTCTGCCTCACCGTCGACTTCGACACCCTCGAGGACCAGGCGGTGACCATCCGCGAGCGCGACTCGATGAGCCAGGAGCGCGTGGCGCTGGACCAGGTCGAGTCCTACCTGGCGGCGCGGCTCCCCGGCTGCTGACGGCCTGACCCGGCCCGTCCCGTCCGGCTCGACCCGGGCGGGACGGGGTGGGGCCGCGTGCGCCCGCGGCCCCACCCTGCCGCACACGGGTCAAGCCGGTGGGGAGTCGGCGCCGACCAGGTCGTCGACCCGGGCCAGCCAGCCGTCGTCGAGCGGTGCCTCGGTCCGCGCCCGACCCGCGGGCCGGGGAACAGTCACGAACTCCGGCACCGCCGGGGTCGGGCGGTCGAGCTGACGCCGGACCTGCTGCTCGAGCGCCCGCCGTCCGCTGGAGAGGTCGGCGGCGGCGACGCGCACGAACCCGACGCCGAGGGACCGCAGCAGGTCCTCGTCCCGCTTCTCCCGCCACAGCTCCTCGGCAGGGCTCCGCCCGAACGCCGGCCGTTCATACTTGACCCGGCCGTCGAACTCGACCGCGAGTGCAGCCTCGGGGTACCAGCCGTCGACGACCTTCACCAGCCGTCCGCCGACCCAGAGCTCGACCTGCGGGACGAACGGCGGCAGGCCGAGCGCGGCGAACGTCAGTCGGCCGAACGTCTCCAGCCACGACTCGGCGCGGCCGTCGGCCAACCGGACCGCGCGGACCGCGCGGGGGATGCCAGGGACGCAGGACTGCCGGTCCAGGACGCGCTGGAGCTCCGCCCGGGTGGTCAGCCCGCGCAGCAAGGCCGCATCCGTGGCGGCGACGGCGTGCACCTCGAACCAGGCGCGGGCGACGTCGACCAGCGTCCGGGCCACCGTCGTCACCGGGTAGGCGCCGCGCACGGCGACCTCGTCCTCCGGG
This sequence comes from Blastococcus sp. SYSU DS0510, assembly GCF_054050835.1. Taxonomy (NCBI): domain Bacteria; kingdom Bacillati; phylum Actinomycetota; class Actinomycetes; order Geodermatophilales; family Geodermatophilaceae; genus Blastococcus; species Blastococcus sp. SYSU DS0510. The sequence goes on from NZ_JBJHAC010000034.1 coordinate 15,686, forward strand.
AGTGCTGCCCGTGTCATCAGCCAGCCCTGGCCGCGTCGCCACCGATGCGGGTCGGTCAGCTCGACCACCGGGGTGGCGCTCCGGGGCCGCGGTAGGCCCCAGATCCACGCGGCCGTCGCCCCGCTGAGGACGGCCGAGGGACGCGCCAAGTGCGTGGTCACGGCCAGCGCGTCCAGGCCGGGCCGCCGTCCGGTCCGTTCCACCTCGGCGAGGTCGGCGGTGGAGATCAGGATGCCGGGACGGAGCCGGGTCCAGGTGCCGCTGCGGACGGCGCCGGCGATCTCGGCGCGGGTGACCCCGGCCGCGGTGAGCTCGGAGGTGGGCAGGATCCCGAGCCGGCGTCGGCCGGTTTCGGTGGCGGAGAGGGGAGCGGCGGCGGTCCGGAGCACGCCCCGATGGTGGGCCCGCAGACCGGGCCTGTGGGCGGCACGAGGAAGTCTGTGCACAGCCGGCGGGGTGTGGAGACGCGGTCCCGCCCTCGGCTGATGCGGCTCCACCCGGGTGAGGTGAGGTCGAGCCGCCAGGGATCGCGGCTCAACCCCGCCTCGCGCGGGTCAACCCAGGGACGCTGCGGCGCCGCCCACGAGGAGGGAGATCACCCGCCCGGGCAGCGGGGGGAACGGCGGTCGCCACCTACTCTGGGTGGCATGACCGCCACGCTGGAGCCGACGACGACGGTCCTGCCGCCGCTGCGGCTCGGGGCGCTCTCCGTCGACCCCGCCGTCGTGCTCGCACCCATGGCCGGCATCACCAACCCGGCGTTCCGGACGCTGTGCCGCGAGTTCGGTGCCGGCCTCTACGTCTGCGAGATGATCACCACGCGGGCGTTCGTCGAGCGCAACGAGAAGACGCTCCGGATGATCCGCGCGACAGCCGACGAGAAGGACGCCTTCTCCGTCCAGCTCTACGGCGTGGACCCGGCCACCGTCGGGCGCGCGGTCGAGATGCTCGTCGACGAGGGCGTCGCCGGCACCCGCCCGGCGCACATCGACCTGAACTTCGGCTGCCCGGTGCCCAAGGTGACCCGCAAGGGCGGCGGCTCGGCCCTGCCCTGGCGCCGCGTCCTGCTGCAGAACATCCTGCGCGAGGCCGTGCGCGCCGCGAAGGACGTCCCGGTCACGGTCAAGACCCGCATCGGCATCGACGCCGACCACGTCACGTACCTCGACGCCGGCCGGATCGCCCAGGACGAGGGCGCCGCGGCGATCACCCTGCACGGCCGCACCGCCGACCAGCTCTACAGCGGCACCGCCGACTGGGCGCCCATCGCCCGGCTCGTGGAGGCCGTCGACATCCCGGTGCTCGGCAACGGCGACATCTGGGAGGCCGACGACGCGCTGCGCATGGTCGCCGAGACCGGCTGCGCCGGCGTCGTCATCGGCCGCGGGTGCCTGGGCCGGCCGTGGCTGTTCGGCGATCTCGCCGCGGCCTTCGCGGGGGAGCCCCGACGGGAGCTGCCGACCTTCCGCGAGGTGGCGGCGATCATGCGCCGGCACGCGGAACTGCTCTCGGCCGAGCAGGGCGAGCTGCACGGCTGCACCGACTTCCGCAAGCACGTGGCCTGGTACCTCAAGGGCTTCTCGGTCGGGTCGGACACCCGGCGGGCGCTGGCGATGGTGAGCGGCCTCGACGAGCTGGCCGGGCTGCTCGCCGGCATCCCCGACCAGCCCTACCCGACCGCCGTCCTCGGTGCGCCGCGCGGGCGCACCAGCACCCCGCGCCCCGTCGCCCTGCCCGCGGGCTGGCTCGACGACCGCGACGACCCGCGTCCCCCCGTGGGCGCCGAACTGGAGACGAGCGGCGGATGACGCAGGGCCCCTTCCTCTACGACGACGACCCGGCGCCGCTGCACACGGGCACGCCCCGCCGGCGGCAGGGCTGGCTGATCGCCGGCATCCTCGGCGTCGTCCTCCTGGCCGGCGGCATGGTCGCCGGCCTGTACGTGGTCCGCGGGTCCCCGGCCGACCAGTCGGCCGAGGTCACCCAGGTCTTCTACGCGGCGCTGGCCGCCGGGGACACCGAGACGGCGTACGCGCTGCTGTGCGAGGAGGAACAGGCGCGGCTGGACGCGACCGGCATGGAGACCGAGTACCTCCGGCCCGGCTCGGCCGAGGTCGCCGGGGTCCGGGACGACCCGGTCGAGGGCGCCCGGGTCCAGCAGGTGACCGTCCGCTGGGGCGACGGCGGATCGGCGCAGCTCGCGGTGGTCAACGAGGACGGCCCGCGCATCTGCGGGATCGGCTGAGCCGCGGAACCGCATCCCGCGACACCCCGACGGGGGCTCGCGCCGCCCGCTCCGGTACGCCACGATCGACGGACGCCGCGGGGGTAGACGTTTAGGACGTCCGCCCCGCACGGCATTGTTCCCATGTGGATCAGCGGGCGGACGCGGAGGTGCGCGGGGTGGCAGACGTGAAGTGGGTCTACGACTTCAGCGAGGGCAGCAAGGACCAGAAGGACCTGCTCGGCGGCAAGGGCGCCAACCTCGCCGAGATGACCAACCTGGGCCTGCCGGTGCCGCCGGGCTTCACCATCACCACCGACGCCTGCCGCTACTACCTCGAGCACGGCGGCACCCCGCCCGAGCTCGACGCCCAGGTCAGCGAGCACCTGACGGCGCTGGAGAAGGCGATGGGCAAGACACTCGGCGACCCGGCCGACCCGCTGCTGGTGTCGGTCCGCTCGGGGGCGGCGGCGAGCATGCCCGGGATGATGGAGACCGTCCTCAACGTCGGCCTCAACGACGACTCCGTCCAGGGCCTCGCGGCGCAGTCGGGCAGCGAGCGCTTCGCGTGGGACTCCTACCGCCGGCTGATCCAGATGTTCGGCAAGACCGTGCTCGACATCGACGGCGAGCTCTTCGACGACGCCCTCGACGCGGTGAAGGCCGAGCAGGGCACCGACCTGGACCTCGACCTCGACGCCGGGCACCTGCGCGACGTCGTCGACCGCTTCAAGGCGATCGTCCGCGAGCACACCGGCCGCGACTTCCCGCAGGACCCGCGCGAGCAGATGGACATGGCGATCAACGCCGTCTTCGACTCGTGGAACTCCGACCGCGCGATCATCTACCGCCGTCGCGAGCGCATCCCGGGCGACGCCGGCACCGCCGTCAACGTCTGCTCGATGGTCTTCGGCAACCTCGGCATGGACTCCGGCACCGGGGTGGCCTTCACCCGCGACCCGGGCAGCGGTGCGCAGGGCGTGTACGGCGACTACCTGCAGAACGCGCAGGGTGAGGACGTCGTCGCCGGCATCCGGAACACCGTGCCCCTGGCCGACCTAGCCGAGATCGACCGGGCGGCCTACGACGAGCTGATGGCGACGATGTCGCGACTGGAGTCGCACTACCGCGACCTGTGCGACATCGAGTTCACGATCGAGCGCAACAAGCTCTGGATGCTGCAGACCCGCGTCGGCAAGCGCACCGCGGGCGCGGCGTTCCGCATCGCCACCCAGCTGGTCGACGAGGGCCTCATCGACATGGACGAGGCGGTCCGCCGGGTCACCGGCGACCAGCTGGCCCAGCTGATGTTCCCGCGGTTCGTCTCCGGCGGCGATGCCCAGCAGCTGACCCAGGGCATGAACGCCTCGCCGGGCGCGGCCGTCGGCCGGGCGGTCTTCTCCTCGGAGACGGCGGTGCAGTGGGCGGGGCGCGGCGAGAAGGTCGTGCTCGTCCGCCGCGAGACCAACCCCGACGACCTCTCCGGGATGATCGCCGCCGAGGGCGTGCTGACCAGCCGCGGTGGCAAGACCTCGCACGCCGCCGTCGTCGCCCGGGGCATGGGCAAGACCTGCGTGTGCGGCGCCGAGGAACTGCAGGTCGACACCAAGGCGAAGAGGTTCACCGCCCCCGACGGCACGGTCGTGGAGGAGGGCGACGTCGTCTCCATCGACGGCTCCACCGGCAAGGTGTGGCTGGGTGAGGTGCCGGTGGAGCCCTCGGCGGTGGTGCGCTACTTCGAGGGCGAGATCGACCCCGGGTCCGAGGACGCCGACGACCTGGTGAGGAGCGTGCACCGGATCCTGAGCCACGCCGACGCGGTGCGGCGGCTGGACGTGCGCACCAACGCCGACACCCCGGAGGACTCCGCCCGCGCCCGCCGGTTCGGCGCCCGGGGCATCGGGCTCTGCCGCACCGAGCACATGTTCCTGGGGGACCGGCGGCAGCTGGTGGAGAAGCTGATCCTGGCCGACGGCGAGGAGGAGCGGCAGGCGGCGCTGGACGCGCTGGAGCCGCTGCAGAAGCAGGATTTCCTGGAGATCTTCGAGGCGATGGACGGGCTGCCGGTCACCGTCCGGTTGCTGGACCCGCCGCTCCACGAGTTCCTGCCCGACCTCACCGAGCTCTCCGTGCGGGTGGCCCTGGCCGAGGAGCGCGGGGAGCCCGACGAGGGCAACCTGCGCCTGCTCGCCGCCGTCCGCGGAATGCACGAGTCCAACCCGATGCTCGGGCTGCGCGGGGTGCGGCTGGGGCTCGTCGTCCCCGGCCTGTTCGCGATGCAGGTGCGCGCGATCGCCGAGGCGGCCTGCGAGCGCAAGCAGGCCGGTGGCGACCCGCGGCCGGAGATCATGATCCCGCTGGTCGGCGCGGTGCAGGAGCTGGAGGCGATCCGCGAGGAGGCCCAGCGGGTGCTCGCCGAGGTGTGCGAGGCGTGCGGCATCGAGGTCACGCCGCTGATCGGCACGATGATCGAGGTGCCCCGGGCGGCGCTCACGGCGGGCGAGATCGCCGGATCGGCCGAGTTCTTCTCCTTCGGCACCAACGACCTCACGCAGATGACGTGGGGCTTCTCCCGCGACGACGTCGAGGCGGCGTTCTTCCACCAGTACCTGGACAAGGGCATCTTCGGCATCTCGCCGTTCGAGTCGCTGGACCGCGAGGGCGTCGGCCGCCTCGTGCGGATCGGCGCGGAGGGCGGCCGGGCGGCCCGGCCCGACCTCAAGCTGGGCATCTGCGGCGAGCACGGCGGCGACCCGGATTCGGTGCACTTCTTCCACGAGGTCGGCCTGGACTACGTCTCCTGCTCGCCGTTCCGGGTGCCCGTCGCCCGGCTGGAGGCCGGCCGCGCCGCGCTGGGCGGGGAGCGCGCGGGGTCCTGAACGAGGACCCGGGTGCTCCCCACGCCTCGCAGGCTCGGCGCGGGACCCTGCACCGCGGCCGCGGTGCAGGGTCCCGTCGTCAGCCGCTGCAGACGAGGCCGCGCCGCAGCGCCTTCAGGTTGGCGGCCATGAGGCCGGGATAGGTCTGCTCGGCCGTCACCCGCTCGATGGGGTGCAGCACGTCGGTCGCCAGCCCCAGGTCGGCGGCGAGGACCTCCGCCACGGAGGAGCCCGCGGCGGTCTCGAAGAAGATCGTCCGCGCGCCCGAGCTCAGGACCGCGTCGGCCGCGGCCCGCACCCGGCTCGGCGGTGGCTCGACCTGCGGGTCGAGGCCGGCGACCCCGACCTGGCGCAAGCCGTACCGGTCGGCGAGGTACCCGAACGCCTCGTGCGTCGCGAGCAGCGTGGCCCCCTGGCAGGGGGCGAGGGTCTCGGCGTACTCGCGGTCCAGGTCGGCGAGGGAGTCGGCCAGCCGTCCGGCCGCCGCCGCGTACTCCGCCGCGTGGTCGGGGTCGACCGCGGCGAGCTCCTCGGCCACCTGCTCGCCCAGCTCGGCCAGCCGGAGCGGGTCGAGCCAGAAGTGCGGGTCCGGCCCGCGGTCGGCCACGGCGGCGGCGTCCACCAGGTGCTCCGGTGGCTGCTGGTCGAGGAGCTCGTCGAGCGCCGGCTGCAGGCCGCCGGAGAGGTGCACGACGACGTCGACCTCGCCGATCGCCGCGACGTCGCGGGGTGCCGGCTCCAGCCCGTGGGTGTCGTCGCCGGCGGGCGTCAGGTTGGTGACCTCGACGTGCTTCCCCCCGACCGCCTCGGCGACGTACTCCAGCGGGTACGACGAGACGAGGACGTCGACGACGCCGTCGTCCGGTGGGCCGGCCGGGTCCCCGGCGCACCCGGAGACCGCGCACAGGACGAGCCCGGTGAGGGCCGCCCTCCGCGCGGCAGCGGCGGCGATCACTCGCCGTTCTCGTCGTGCTCGTCGCCCTCGGCGTGCTCCTCGTCGCCGTGCTCGTGCGCGGCGTCCCCCTCGACGTCGCCGGAGACCCCGGCGAGCTCGATCGGTGCCACCTCCAGGTCGCCGCTCTTCCACACCGCGCCGCCCTCGACGTCGACCGCGTGGATCTGCTGGGTGGCGGGCTCGGTCACGTAGGCCATGCCGTCGACGACGACGACCTGCGGGTGCGGGTCCTGCCAGTCCTCGGACTCCTCCCAGGCGCCGGTGACGGGGATGGAGCGGGTCACGGTGCCGGAGACGGGGTCGATGACCTGCAGGGCGCCGTCGTAGGTGAGGACCAGGCCCTCGCCGTTCGGCCCGCGGCCGAAGGAGCGGTACCAGTAGGGCGCCGGGAGGTCGACCAGGCGCAGCTCCGCGGTCGTCGTGTCGATCAGCGCGACGGTGCTCGACCGGTCCTCGGCGCTGGGCTCGTAGTCGCCGAGCACGATCGGCGACTCCTCGGTGCCGAACTGGTTGCCGATGCGCCCGTACTGGTCGGGGCTCTGGATCTTGGTGAGCTCGCCGCCGGCGTAGAGCACGGCGCCGTCCTGGCAGCCGATGACGATCGCCTCGTCGGCGGCCACGGTCTCGCCGTGGACGGCGGGGCAGTCGTCGCGGGCGGCGATCTCCTGGCCGTCGGCGTCGAGGATCCGGACGCCGCTGCGCGACTCCTCGGTGCCCTCCGACACCAGCATCGTGCCGTCCTCCAGCTCGACGGCGACGCCGTGGTGGGCCTCCGGGGTGGAGGACCGGGTGAGCTCGACGTCGTCGTCGGCGATGTGCGCGCTGTCGAAGGCGGTGATGTCACCGGTGCCGTCGTCGAACAGGACGGTGCGCCCCGCGTGGGCGACCACGTGCCCGGGCTGCTCGGCCTCGAAGAGCACGTCGGTCAGCTCGGGGTCGGCGGTGTAGTAGTGCGCGTGGTCGCCGTGCGGCTCGCCCCGGGCCCCGCCGTCGAGGAGTCGGAAGCCGCCCTGCGTGGAGACCAGGAAGTGGCGGCCGTCGCCGGCGGGGTTGAGCCGGTTGAAGCCCTCGAGGGGTTCGTCGGCGAGCACCTCGAGGGTGGTGCCGTCGAGGACGAGCAGCCCGCCGTCGTAGGTGACGGCCAGGCGCGGCTGGTTGGCGCCGACCTCGGTGGGCTCGGTGGCGGGGGAGGGGGCGGTCTCCTCCGCCGGCGCCGCGGTGGCGCCCGCGTCGGTCGATGCGCAGCCGGTGACGGCGGCCAGGGGGACGACCGCCGCGAGGACGGTGGTTCGGAGGGCGGCCAGGGGACGCACAGGGGGCTCCTTCACGGGATGGACGGGACGCCGACACCGTAACGAACACGACAATCATTCTCATTAGTCGGGTGTTCGCGGGCCCCGAGCCCTCGACGCCCGTCGCCGCACGCGACCGGCCGCGGGACGCACCGTCCCCGGGGCCGCAGGAAGGTCAGCTCCGCGTGGTACCCATGACGGGTGGGTGTGCGGAGTCTGCTGGGGCGGCTGATCGGAGCCGGGGTCCTCTCCGCCGTGCTCCTGGTGGTCTCCACGGCCCTCGGCATCTGGTGGACCGCACGGCAGGACGCCCGGCCGCAGTCCGACGCCATCGTGGTTCTCGGGTCGGCCCAGTACAACGGCGTGCCGTCGTCGATCTTCGAGGCGCGACTGGAGCACGCGCTGAGGCTGTACGAGCAGGGCGTCGCCCCCGTGATCGTGACCGTGGGGGGCAAGGCCGCCGGCGACCAGTTCGCCGAGGCCGAGGCCGGCCGCGACTACCTCGCCGCCGCCGGCGTCCCCGCCGAGTCGCTGCTCGCGGTGCCCGAGGGGGTGGACACCCTGGAGAGCATGCGGGTGGTCGGCGAGGCCTTCGCCGAGCGGGGCTGGGAGCGGGCCGTCCTGGTCACCGACCCCTGGCACGCGATGCGCGCCGAGCGCATGGCCGAGGACGCCGGGATGGAGGCGGAGAGCTCCCCGACCCGTCAGGGCCCGGCCGTGCAGACCCGCGCCACCCAGTTCCGCTACATCCTGCGGGAGACTGCTGCCTACCTGCTCTACCGAGTGACCGGTGAGAGCGTCGCCGGCGCACCCGGCATCGGCTGAGGGAGGACACGGTGCTCGAACTGGGCAAGGCCGGCACCTCCGGCGTCGGCGGGGGAGTGGTCCCCGTCCTGTCGGACGGCGCGGTCGTGGCGACCCTGCGGGCGGAGAACTGGCGCGAGGCGGCGACCGCCGTGATCGGTGACCCGCGCTGGGTCTTCGGCAAGCAGAAGGGCGTGCTCACCGGCCGCTGGGAGGTCGACCCCACCGACTCCTCCCGGCTGCGCGCCCGGCAGACGTCGTTCTGGCAGAGCACCTGGGGCCTCGACCTCGAGGGCGTCGTCCTGGAGCGGGCGACGGCGTCGGTGTGGAAGAGCACTCACCGCTACACCGCCGGGGCGCGCACCGTCGCCGAGTCGGGGACGACAGGCGGCTGGTCGCCGCGGCCGACCCTCCACGCCGAGCCGACCGTGCCGCTGCACCACCAGGTCTTCCTGCTCTGGATCGAGCTCGTGCTCTCCCGCCGCAACACCGCCGTGACGGCGGGCGCGGTCGGGGTGGCCGTGATCGGCGGGAGCAGCTGATGGCCGGCCGGGGCCGGATCCGGGCGGCGGACATCGCGCTGGTGCGCGAGCGCAGCAAGATCGACGACATCGTCGGCGAGCACCTGCAGCTCAAGCGCGCCGGCGGCGGCAGCCTCAAGGGCCTCTGCCCCTTCCACGACGAGAAGTCGCCGTCCTTCCAGGTCACGCCGTCGAGGAACCTCTTCCATTGCTTTGGTTGCGGGGTAGGTGGCGACGTCATCTCCTTCGTCCAGCAGATCGACCACCTGTCGTTCAGCGAGGCCGTCGAGCTGCTGGCCAACCGCGCCAACATCGAGCTGAAGTACGAGGACGACGGCGGGCGTCCCACCGCCGGCCCCGATCGCGCGTCCGTGGGCCAGCGCGCGCGGCTGGTCGCGGCCAACACCGCGGCGGCCGCCTTCTACGCCGAGCAGCTGGGCATCCCCGAGGCCGCGCCGGCCCGCCAGTTCCTCGCCGACCGCGCCTTCGACCGGCAGGCGGCGCTGGACTTCGGCTGCGGCTACGCCCCCGGCGGCTGGGACGGGCTGACCCGCCACCTTCGGGCCAAGGGCTTCACCCAGGCCGAGCTGGTGACGGCGGGGCTGGCGAAGGAGTCCTCCCGGGGCACGCTGATCGACCGGTTCCACCGCCGGCTGGTGTGGCCGATCCGCGACATCACCGGCGACGTCATCGGCTTCGGCGCCCGCAAGCTCATGGACGACGACCCGGGGCCCAAGTACCTCAACACCCCCGAGACGCCGCTCTACAAGAAGAGCTCGGTGCTCTACGGCATCGACCGCGCCAAGCGCGACATCGCCCGCCGGCACCAGGCGGTCGTCGTCGAGGGCTACACCGACGTCATGGCCTGCCACCTGGCCGGCGTGACGACGGCGGTGGCCTCCTGCGGCACCGCCTTCGGCGCCGAGCACATCGGCGTGCTCCGCCGGCTGCTCATGGACCAGGACGAGTTCCGCGGCGAGGTCGTCTACACCTTCGACGGCGACGCCGCCGGCCAGGCCGCGGCGATGAAGACCTTCGCCGAGGACCAGCGCTTCGTCGGGCAGACGTTCGTCGCGGTCGAGCAGGAGGGCCGCGACCCGTGCGAGCTGCGCCAGGAGCAGGGTGACGCCGCCGTCCGCGACCTCGTCGCCCGGCGCACCCCGCTGATCGCCTTCGTGCTGCGGACGACGCTGGCCGGCTACGACCTCGACACCGTCGAGGGCCGGGTCGCCGCGCTCGAGAAGACCGTGCCGCTGGTGGCGGGCATCAAGGACCACGCCCTGCGCCCGGCCTACGCCCGGGAGCTCGCCGGGATGATCGGCAACACGGACGAGGCCGAGGTGCTGGAGCGGGTGCGGCGGCTGACCGGCGACGGGGGTGGGGCGCCGTCGCGGGGCCGCCCGCGTGCGCCGAAGCGGACGCCGGACGACGCGGCGGTCGCCGTCGAGCGCGAGGCCGTGAAGGCCGCGCTGCAGGCCCCCGAGTACGCCGGTCCGTCCTTCGACGTCGTGCCTCCGGGCGCCTACACCGACCCGGACTACGCCGCCGTCGCCGCGGCCGTGGCCGGGGCGGGCGGCACCGCCGGCGTGACGGTGACGGGGCCGGCGTGGCTGGACCAGGTGGCGGCGCACTGCGAGCGGGAGAGCGCCCGGGCGCTGCTCACGGCCCTGGCGGTGGAGCCGATGCGCTCGGTCACCGGCGAGTGCGACCCCGCCTACGTGAACGCGATCCTCGCCCGGCTCCAGGAGATGGCGACCGTGCGCCAGGTGGCCGCGCTCAAGGGCCGCCTGCAGCGGATGAACCCGGTCGAGCAGGCCGACGAGTACACGAAGGTCTTCGGCCAGCTCGTCGCGCTGGAGCAGCAGGCGCGGTCGCTGCGCGAGCGCGCGATGGGCGGCCTCGCGTCGTGAGCCTGCTGGAGAACCTCCGGCGCCGGTTCGCGCGCCCGCCCGAGGAGGTGCGCGCCGCCCTGGCCGACCCCGACGAGCGCGTGCTCGCCTGGGGGGTGCTGGCCCGCGACGCCGGCTGGCTGGTGGCCACCTCCCGCGGCCTGCGGGTGATCGGACCCTCGGGCGGTGGCGTGCTGCCGTGGCACGAGGTGGGGCACGCCCGCTGGGTCGCGACCGCCGACGGCGGCGGCTCCTTCAGCGTGACGCCCCTCGCCGAGGTGGAGCCGGGGGTGCAGGCGCGCCTGCCCGCCGTGCGGCACGTGCTCACCGACGCCGGCGACCTCCCGGCGACCGTGCGCCGGCGCGTCGACCAGACGATCGTGACCAGCCGCCGCAGCCCGCTGCCCGACCGGGGCGGCCTGCTGCTGGTGGCCCGGCGGGTCCCCGGTCAGGCAGCCCGCGAGTGGACCGTGGTCTTCGACGACGATGCCGACCGCGACGACCCGGTGGCCCGTGACATCGCGCGGCAGAGGCTCGCCGAGGCGCTGGCCGCCGAGCAGCCGGACTGAGCCGGCGGGCTCAGCGGGGAGGCTCGCCGCCCAGCTGCGACTTCAGCGTCGAGACGGCGTCGTCGGCCTTCGCCTGCGCCATGCCGGCGAGGCTCTGCAGGCGCGGGTCGTCCTTGGCGTGCTCCCAGGTGCGGCGGATCTGCTCGTAGCGCTCGCGGCCGGCCCGCGATCCGAGCACGTAACCAGCACCGAATCCGGCGAGGAACGACAGCTTGGCCACGGGAACCTCCTGGTTGAACGGGCGGTGAACGACGGTCACCGTACCTGTGGCGGGCCCCGCCCCGCCCCCGCGAGCCGCGTGCCGGGGCACATCGGCCGTGGGGTACTCTCGTCGGGCCAGCGGGTCGCGCCCGCTGATCCCCCGTAGCTCAATTGGCAGAGCATGCGACTGTTAATCGCAGGGTTATTGGTTCGAGTCCAATCGGGGGAGCAGAACAGGGCCTCCGACCAGCGGTTTCGCCAGTCGGGGGCCTTCGTCGTCCCTGTTCTGGGCGCTCAGCCCAGCACCTGCTCAGGTACGTGCAACGCCGACGCGCGCCACCTCAGCGCCGAGGACCAGCGCGGGGACCGTGCTTCGCTCACGGGCTGACGGTGGTGTGGACGTCCGTCGTCCTGGACGCCTCCTCGTGCCCGCTCGCGGCCTCGTGCGCCTCCCACGGCGCCGCGTTCGTCGTCGGATGCGGCCGGGCACCGGGTGGCCGCCGCCATGCGCGCCGGGCGCGACCGGTAGGACCACGTACCGGCCCTCGACGCCCATCCCCGAGTCCGACGCGCCGGCTGGGGAGGCCAGCCGGTCGGCCTGTGTCCCGTGCCCCAACCTCCGTGTGAGCCCTGGAGCTTGCGGTATAGAGCCGGGATGGCTGTCGCCCCGAGCCCCGAAGAGGTCTACGAGCGCGCGAAGCACGAGGGTCGTCGTCGGCTCGCCATGTCGCCCCTGGACAAGGTCGCCACCGCGTTCATCGCCGGGGTCACGATCGTGTTCGGCATCGTGGCGCTCGGGGTCGTCGAGGGGCTGCTCCAACCGGACGTCGGCGGAGGAGTGGCGACCGTCGCGGGCGCGTTGGCGTTCGCCGTGGGCGTCGTGTTCCTGATCGTGGGACGGTCGGAGCTGTTCACCGAGGACTTCTTCGACCCGGTTGCGGCGGCGATCGAGGAGAAGGGCCGCAGGCCGTGGGTCCAGCTGGGCCGGCTGTGGCTGCTGACGTTCGCGCTGAACCTGGTGGGCGGCGGGATCCTGGTGGCGCTCATGACGGTGCCGGGCGCACTGCCCACCGGCGCTGCGGACGCCCTCGTCTCGGTGGCCGAGGACATCGCCGGCAAGGACTGGGCGGCCACCTTCGTCCGCGCCATCTTCGCCGGGGCGCTGATCACCCTGCTGTCGTACATGGTCCGGGCCTGCAACAGCATGGCGGCGCAGATCCTCGTCGCGTTCCTCGTCGGTTTCCTCCTGGCCCTGGGACCGTTCGACCACGTCGTCGTCTCCGGGTTGCACCTGATGTTCGGCATCTGGCTCTCCGACGCCGTGGCCTACGTCGACCTGTGGAAGAACATCGGTCTGGCCACGGCGGGCAACATGATCGGTGGCCTGCTCCTGATCACCTTGACCCACACGGCCCAGGTCAAGAGCTAGCCGCGGCACGGCTTCGTGCACGCCCTCGGGGCGCTCCGAGTGCACGGACAGCGGAGCGCTCCCCGCCGCGCGACACGGCGAGAGCCTGCATGCACCAGCACTGCGGTGAGATGACCACTCGCAGCCGGCCGGCCGCGACCATGGCTGCGCCGGTGGCTTCCGCGCCGCCCGCGGGCTAGCGTCTCGGTGGGTCGAAGACGCGGCCTCTGCCCGCACCGGTGCGGGTGCCGGCCGTTGCCCTGCCGCCGCCGGCGACTCCTCCTCGTTCGCGAGGTGACCGCAGTGGCCCCGTCGTCCGCTTCTCCCACCGATTGGCACCACGAGGACGTCTCACGGCTCCTCGCGCGCCTGGACCTCGTGACCGGCCACCTGGAGCTCGTCGGACGGGTCGACCGGGCAACCGCGCACCTGCTCGAGGACGCCGTCTTCGCGCTCCTGCTCACCTCGTGCGCGCAGTGGACCCTCGACCTCAGCGGAGCCACAGTGGGCGATCAGCACGGTCTGCGCGCCATCGCCGTCGCCTACCGCCGGGCCACCCGGCACCGCCGGCAGTTCACCCTCCGGGGCGCTTCACCCACCCTGCAGCGAGCAGCGCTGGATCTCGGTGGCGCGGCACACCACCCAGGCGCGGGTGTCGTCAACCCGAACTGACCGGGCGTCGCGCACGCCGGGACGGGGCAGACGCGGTGACGGCGCGTCGATCAGGGACGGTGATCATCAGGACGGCGAGGTCGTCGGTCCCGTACCGCGAGCCGGTGGCCGCCATCGGTCGCCCGCCTCGCGTCCGCCCGCCGACGGCACGTGACTGCCGGGGGATCGCCCCGGCGTCCATGACGTTGCCGTGTCAACCTCGGCTCTACCAAGGAGCTCTCCTCCGCTGTCCGGGAACGCCTGCCAGACTTCTGTTCCTGGCGGACGACGCGCGCCAGAGACTCCTCCCCCCCGTCTCCGGGACCGCGCGGCAGCGTCTCCCCGTGGCAGGGCAGCCCTGGACGCCGGCTGGACGACCGCCCTAATAGACCGATCGAGACTTCCTCCACCTCTGCGAACCGTGCGCGACCTGACCTGAGTGGAGCGCGATGCCGCAGCAGACCGAGGCGCACCACCTGATCAAGGGGTTCGGCCGGGCCGTCGGCGGAGCCCTGCTCTTCGCCATGCCCGTCCTGATGACGATGGAGGTGTGGCGGCTGAGCCTCGCCGTCGACCGCTACCGCCTGGCCGCCCTCGCGGTCGGGACCGTCCTGCTGGTCATCGGCCTCGCCCGCCACCTGGGAGGCTCCGGAGCGTCGGGATGGCGCCCTGCTCTGGTGGACGCGGGCGTGGCGTTCCTCGCTGCCGCCGTCGCTGCCGCGGTCATCCTCACCACCCTCGACGTCCTGGACTGGCTGCGGAACTGGCGGGAGGCGACCTCGATCCTCGGCCTGGAACTGTTGCCGGCTGCGGTCGGGGCCTCCTACGCCCGCACCCAGCTCGGGCAGAACAGCGCTTCCCCGGGCAAGTCCGGGTACGGCCACGAGCTGTTCCTGATGGTGGCCGGGGCGGTGGTGTTCGCCGCGAACCTGGCAC
>NZ_JBJHAC010000035.1:0-27618 GCF_054050835.1 Blastococcus sp. SYSU DS0510
GTGGGGTCGCCGAGGGCGGCGACCCCACCGACGGGGCCCTCCGCCCGCCCGCGCGGCACGTGACACCGGCGTCCTGACCCCCGGCCGGCGGAGGCGCGCGCTCGACCTGCCGACCGGCGCGAACATCGCTACGGTCGCCCGATCATCCTCTCCGCCGGAGGTGGGCCCGTGCCCGAATCCATCCTGGTAGGCCTGGACGGCAGCGAGTCGAGCGGTCGCGCCGCGGATGCGGCGGCCGATGCCGCCCGCCGTCACCACCTGCGGCTCGTCGTCGCCTGCGTCGTCCCCTGGTCGCCCTACTCCTTCACCACCGCGGAGGAGAACGAGCGCCGCCCCGTGGAGAAGGAGCAGGAGGCCACCGCCGCCCGCGAACGCGTCCTGAACCCGGTCGTCGCCCGGCTCTCCGAGGCCGGCGACCTGACGATCGAGGGGGTCGTCCGGCACGGGCACCCCGCCGAGACGTTGGTGCGCCTGGCCCGCGAGCACGACGCCGCCTGGATCACCGTCGGCCGCACCGGGCAGAGCCGGGTGCGCACCCTGCTGTTCGGGTCGACGCCGAGCAGCCTCATCCAGCTGTCCCCCATCCCCGTCCTGGTGGTGCCGTGATGACCTCGCCGTCCGACTCGCTGCTGGCCGCCACCTTCGACGAGCAGGTCGACGGCTTCTTCGCGCCGATCTCCGAGTGGATCACCGGGATCGTCTTCTTCGCCGTCCCGCTGGAGTTCATCGACGAGGGCGTCGAGCTCCCGCTCATCGTGGTCTGGCTGGTCATCGCCGGCCTCTTCTTCACGATCTACCTGCGCGGCTTCCAGTTCCGCGCCTTCAGCCACGCGATCCAGCTGATCCGCGGCCGGTACGACGACCCCCGCGACGCCGGCGAGGTCACCCACTTCCAGGCCCTGGCGACGGCGGTCTCGGGCACCGTCGGCCTGGGCAACATCGCCGGCGTGGCCGTGGCGATCTCCCTGGGCGGGCCGGGCGCCACGCTCTGGATGATCGTCGCGGGCCTGCTCGGCATGTGCACCAAGGGCGTCGAGTGCACGCTCGGGGTGAAGTACCGCAACGTCTACCCGGACGGGCGGGTCTCCGGCGGCCCGATGTACTACCTCACCAAGGGACTGCGGGAGAGGAGTCCGGGGCTGGGCACGTTCGGCAAGGTCCTCGCCATCCTGTTCTGCATCTTCACCCTCGGCGGGGCCGTCGGCGGCGGCAACATGTTCCAGGCCAACCAGGCCTTCCAGCAGGCGCAGTCGGTCACCGGCGGCGACGACGGCCCGCTCGGGTTCGGCGCCGCCGGCGCGGTGTTCGGCCTGGTGCTCGCCCTCTTCGTCGGCGCGGTGATCATCGGCGGGATCCGCAGCATCGCCCGGGTCACCGACAAGCTGGTCCCGTTCATGGCGGTCTTCTACGTGCTCGCCTGCCTGACCGTGCTGTTCGCCAACCTGGGGCAGATCCCCGAGGCGCTGTGGGCGATCGTCTCCCAGGCGTTCAGCCCCGAGGCCGGCTACGGCGGCATCGTCGGCGTCCTCATCCAGGGGTTCCGCCGGGCCGCGTTCAGCAACGAGGCGGGCCTGGGCTCGGCGGCGATCGCGCACTCGGCGGTCAAGACGGAGCACCCGGCCACCGAGGGCCACGTCGCCGTCCTCGAGCCGTTCATCGACACCGTGGTCATCTGCACGATGACAGCGCTGGCCATCGTCATCACCGGCACCTACGCCGACGAGGCGAGCGACCCCGGTGTGGAGACGACGTCGGCGGCCTTCGAGACCGTCGTCGACTGGTTCCCGATCGTGCTGGCCGTCGCGGTCATCCTCTTCGCCTACTCGACGATGCTGGCCTGGAGCTACTACGGCCTCAAGGCCGCGACCTACCTGTTCGGCGAGTCGATGATCGTCGACCGGACGTGGAAACTGATCTTCTGCCTCTTCGTGGTCATCGGCGCCTCGTCGACCCTGGATGCGGTGATCGGCTTCTCCGACAGCATGATCTTCCTGATGTCGCTGCCGAACATCATCGGGCTCTACATCCTGGCCCGGGTCGTGAAGCGGGAGATCAACGGCTACCGCGCCCGCGTGGACAGCGGCGAGATCCTGCCGATGGCCGAGCGGACACCCTGAACCGCGCCGCGCGGGCCGGTGGTGGGTCCGGCGCCGGTCAGGACCGGGATCGTCGCCGGCCCGGTGCCCGGCGGAGGCGCCCCCGGGACGCCGGCCCCTCCCGCCGACGCGGCCGGCGCACCGGCGGGAAGGGCGCGTGCACGTCGAAGTGCACCCCCACCATCCGGATGGTGAAGCACAGCGCGGCGGCGCAGACCGAGGCGACCGGCCCGCGGGTGCCGAGGAGCTCCGCCACCACCACGGCCGTCGCCCCGACCAGCGCCGGCACGGCGTAGAGCCCGCTGGTCAGCACCGAGGGGACCTGCCGGATCAGCACGTCGCGGAGCGTGCCGCCGCCGACGCCGGTGATCGCGCCGACGATCACCGCCTGCGCGGGGCCGAAGCCGAGGTCGAGGGCCTTCAGCGCGCCGGTGACCGCGAACAGGCTCAGGCCGGCGGCGTCGAGCACGTTGATCGCCCCGTTGAGCCGCTCCAGGTAGGGCCCCGCGACGAAGGCGATCAGGCCACCGCCGGCGGCGACCGCGAGGTAGCGAGAGTCCAGGAAGGTGGCCGGGGGCAGGCTGTCCAGGAAGACGTCCCGGATGGTCCCGCCCCCCAGCGCGGTGATCATGCCGAGGGTGACCACGCCGACGATGTCCAGCCGGGTGGTGCGCAGCGCGGTGAGGGCGCCGTTGAGGGCGAAGGCGAAGGTGCCGACCATGTCGAGCACCAGCAGGGCCGTCGTGGCCATCGATCCGCGCCCCCCGAAGCAGCACCTGTCGAGGGCGTCAGCTTCTCAGGCGGTCCCCGCGGGCGGTGAAGGCCTCCACGATCGACTGCCAGTGCTCGACGTGCGGGCCGGTGCGGGGGGCGTCGGGCTGCAGCGCATAGGTCAGCGCCTGGCCCCGCATCGAGGTGAGCAGCACCTGGTAGACCGCCTCGGCCTGCGGGTGCCGCGCCACCTGCTCGCCGAACACCTCCATGGCCAGCATCCGCAGCTGCGCCCCGAGCCGGCGCTCGTGCGGGAGCAGCGCGGCGCGCAGCTCGGGATCGGTCCGGGCGGCACCCCAGAGCTCCATCGCCGCGACGAACAAGGTTCCGTGGAACCTCTCCCAGACCAGCTCCACCCCGAGCCGGGCGCGCGCCGCCGGGTCCGCCGGCAGGTCGACCGCGGCCTGGCGCACGCTGGCGCTGAACTCCTCGTAGAGGTGGTCGACCGCGGCCAGCACGAGCTCGGCCTTGGTGGTGAACTGGTGGGTCAGCGCGCCGCGGGAGACGCCGGCCCGGCGCTGCACCTCCTGGGTGGTGGTGCGTGCGTAGCCCAGCTCGACCAGCGCCCCCACGGTGGCGCGCACGAGCGCCTCGCGGGTGCTGGCCCGCCGTTCGGCCTGCGTCCGGCGCGCCGTCGGAGCAGCGGTCACCTCGGCGTCGTCTCAGACCGCCGCGGCGGCCCGCAGGCTGCCGGCCGGCACCGCCCGCTCCAGCAGGATCGCCGGCGGGCGGAACCGCTCGCCGTAGCGGTCGGCCAGCGCGTCGGCCCGGGCCACGAAGCCCGCGACCCCGCCCGCGTACTGGTCGACGTACTGCAGCACGCCGCCGTACAGCGGCGGGAAGCCGATGCCCATGATCGAGCCGATGTTGGCGTCCTCGACGGTCCGCAGCACCTGCTCCTCGAGGCAGCGCGCCGTCTCCACCGCCATGGCGAACAGCAGCCGCTCCTGCGTGTCGGTGAAGGGCACCGCGGCCGGGTCCTGTGGGTCGCGGGCCGGGAACAGCTCGGCGAGCCCGGGCCAGACCCGCTTCTCCGGCTGCCAGTCGAAGAAGCCCTGCCCCGAGCACTTCCCGGTGCGCTCGTGCTCGACCAGCGTGCGCAGCACCGCGACGCCGGGGTGGTCGTCGGTGGCGCCGGCCCTGGCCGCCTCGTCGCGGATCTTCAGCGGCAGGGTGAGGGTGACCTCGTCGAGCAGGGTCAGCGGCCCGGCCGGGAAGCCGGCCTGGAGCGCGGCCCGCTCCACGCTCATCGGCGCGACGCCCTCGGCCAGCAGTGCGGCGCCCTCCAGGACCAGCGTGCCGAAGACGCGGCTGGTGAAGAAGCCGCGGCTGTCGGAGACGACGATCGGCGTCTTGCCGATCTGCCGCACGGCGTCGTAGGCGCGGGCGAGCGCGACGTCGGACGTCTGCTCCCCCACGATCAGCTCGACCAGCGGCATCTTGTCCACCGGCGAGAAGAAGTGCATGCCCACGACGTCGGACTGCCGCTGCACACCGGTGGCGAGGCCGGTGATCGGGAGCGTGCTGGTGTTGGAGGCCAGCAGCGCACCGCTCGCGGCGTGCGCCTCGGCCTCGGCGAGCACCCGGTGCTTCAGCGCGGTGTCCTCGAACACCGCTTCCACGATCACGTCGCAGCCGGCGAGGTCGGCGGCGTCGCCGGTGGGGGTGATGCGGGCGAGGAAGGCATCCGCCTTCTCCCGGCTCATGCGCCCGCGGGACACCTGCGTGCCGACCAGCCCGGCGACGTGCGCCCTGCCCTTCTCGGCGGCCTCGGCGCTCACGTCCTTGAGGACGACGTCGACGCCGGCCTTCGCGAACGCGTGCGCGATGCCGGCGCCCATCATCCCGGCGCCGAGCACGCCGACCTTGGCGACGGTGAACCGCTCCTGGACCGCCGGCCGCGACCCGCCGCCGTTGATCCGGTTCAGGTCGAACCACAGCGCCTGGATCATGTTGGTCGAGATCTGCCCGACCACCAGGTAGACGAAGTAGCGCCCCTCGACGGTGAACGCGGTGTCGACGTCGACCTGCAGGCTCTCCACCGCGGCCGAGAGGATCGCGTAGGGAGCCGGGTACGGCGCCCCCTTGAGCTGCTTGGTGAGGTTCGCCGGGAACGCGGGCAGCGTGCTGGCCAGCGACGGCGACGACGGGGTGCCGCCGGGCACCTTGTAGCCCTTGGTGTCCCACGGCTGGGCGGCGTCCGGGTTCGCCAGCACCCAGGCGCGCGCCTTGGCGAGCAGCTCGTCGCGGTCGGCCGCCGACTCGTGCACCAGCCCCAGCGCCACGGCCTTGTCCGGCCGCACCTGCCGGCCCTGCAGCAGCAGCTCCAGCAGCGCCGTCGTCAGGCCGAGCAGCCGGACCGAGCGGACGATCCCGCCGCCGCCGGGCAGCAGGCCGAGGGTGACCTCGGGGAAGCCGAGCGTGACCTTCGGGTCGTCGAGGACGACGCGGTGGTGGCAGGCCAGCGCGATCTCCAGGCCACCGCCGAGCGCGGCGCCGTTGATCGCTGCGGCGACCGGGACGCCGAGGGTCTCCAGCCGGCGCAGCTGGCTCTTCACCAGAGCCACCTGGGCGAGGACCTGGTCGCGGGTCTCCGGCGTCGCCTGGATCAGGCTGCCGAGGTTCCCGCCGGCGAAGAAGGTCTTCTTCGCGCTGGTGAGGACGACGCCGCGGACCGAGTCCCGCTCCCGCTCCAGCCGGTCGATCGTCTCGCCCATCGACCGCACGTACGCGTCGTTCATGGTGTTGGCCGACGACGCGGGGTCGTCGAGGGTGAGGGTGACGACGCCGTCGGCGCCGGACTCCCAGCGGATGGTGCTGTCACTCACTGCGGTGCTCCTCAGACTCGCTCGACGACGGTGGCGATGCCCATCCCGCCGCCGACGCACAGGGTGGCCAGGCCGCGGCGCAGGTCGCGCCGCTCGAGCTCGTCGACGAGCGAGCCCAGGATCATCGCGCCGGTGGCGCCCAGCGGGTGCCCCATGGAGATGGCCCCGCCGTTGACGTTGACCTGCTCGTGGTGGAAGCCGGTGTCGGCCATGAACCGCAGGACGACGGCCGCGAACGCCTCGTTCATCTCCACCAGGTCGATGTCGTCGACGGTGAGCCGAGCCTTCGCCAGCGCCTTGTGCGTCGCGGGCGCGGGGCCGGTCAGCATGATCACCGGGTCGGCGCCGGAGACGGCGGTGCTCACGATGCGGGCGCGGGGAGTCAGCCCGTTGCGGCGCCCCGCATCCTCGGTGCCGACGACCACCAG
Organism: Blastococcus sp. SYSU DS0510; assembly: GCF_054050835.1. NCBI lineage: Bacteria > Bacillati > Actinomycetota > Actinomycetes > Geodermatophilales > Geodermatophilaceae > Blastococcus > Blastococcus sp. SYSU DS0510. Next base: position 6,124 of record NZ_JBJHAC010000035.1, read on the forward strand.
GGCCCCGCCGTCGACGATGCCGCTGGAGTTGCCGGCGGTGTGGACGTGGTCGATGCGCTCGACCCAGTGGTACCTGTTCAGCGCGACGGCGTCGAAGCCGCCCATGTCGCCGATCCCGGCGAACGCCGACGGCAGCCCGGCCAGCGACTCGACGGTGGTGCCGGGGCGGACCAGCTCGTCGGTGTCCAGGACGACCGTGCCGTTCCGGTCCGTCACCGGGACGACCGAGCCGTCGAAGTAGCCGTTCGACCAGGCCTTCGCCGCGCGGGCGTGGGACTCGGCGGCGTAGGCGTCGACGTCCTCCCGGCTCCAGCCGGCCAGGGTCGCGATCAGGTCGGCGCCGATGCCCTGGGGGACGAAGCCGGTGCGGGCGGCGGTCTCGGGGTCCATCGGCCAGGCGCCGCCGTCGGAACCCATCGGCACGCGGGACATCGACTCGACGCCGCCGGCGAGCACCAGGTCCTCGAAGCCCGAGCGCACCTTCTGCGCGGCGAGGTTGACCGCCTCCAGGCCGCTGGCGCAGAACCGGTTGATCTGCACGCCGGCAACCGTGTCGGGCAGGCCGGCCGCGAGGGCGGCGGTGCGGGCGATGACCGCGCCCTGCTCCCCGACCGGCGAGACGACGCCCAGGACGATGTCGTCGACCAGCGCCGGGTCCAGCCCGGGGTTGCGCCGGCGCACCTCGTCGATGAGGCCGGTGGTCAGGCTGATCGGCTTGACCGAGTGCAGCCCACCGGTCTTCTTGCCCTTGCCGCGCGGGGTGCGCACGGCGTCGTAGATGAACGCCTCGGTGCTCATGCTCGTGCCTCGGTGGCCATACGGGTCCTCTCGGGACGGGTGGACGGGCTCAGACGCCGAGCGAGCGGCCGACGATCTCCTTCATGATCTCCGTCGTCCCGCCGTAGATCGTCTGGATGCGCGAGTCGAGGAACGCCTTGGCGACCGGGTACTCGAGCATGTAGCCGTAGCCGCCGTGCAGCTGCAGGCACCGGTCGACGACGCGCTTCTGCAGCTCCGTCGTCCACCACTTGGCCATCGCCGCGTCCTCGACGGTGAACCGGCCGGCGTTGTGCTCGTGGATCGCCTTCTCGAGGTAGGTCTCGGCGATCGACACCTCGGTGTGCATCTCGGCGAGCTCGAACCGGGTGTTCTGGAAGGACCCGATCGGCTTGCCGAAGGCGGTGCGGTCCTTGCAGTACCGGACGGTCAGGTCGAGCACGATGCGCGCCGAGGCGACCGCGCCCGCGGCGATGGAGAGGCGCTCCTGCGGCAGGTTCTCCATGAGGTGGAAGAAGCCGTGGCCCTCCGTGCCGAGCAGGTTGGCCGCCGGCACCCGCACGTCCTCGAAGAACAGCTCGGCGGTGTCCTGCGCCTTGAGGCCGATCTTGTCGAGGTTGCGGCCGCGCTCGAACCCGGGCATGCCGCGCTCGACGACGAGCAGCGAGAAGCCGCGGGCGCCGGCCTCGGGGTCGGTGCGGGCGACGACGATGACGAGATCGGCGTTGATGCCGTTGGTGATGAAGGTCTTCGACCCGTTGAGCACCCACTCCTCGCCGTCGCGGCGGGCGGTGGTGCGCAGGCCCTGCAGGTCCGAGCCCGCGCCCGGCTCGGTCATGGCGATCGCGGTGATGATCTCGCCACTGACGAGCCCGGGCAGCCAGCGTCGCTTCTGCTCGTCCGTGGTGAGCCCGATCAGGTAGGGCGCGACGACGTCGTTCTGCAGCGTGAACCCCAGGCCGCTGGCGCCGGCCCGGCTGACCTCGGCGGAGAGGATGGCGTTGTAGCGGAAGTCCTTGACCCCGCCGCCGCCGAACTCCTCCGGCACGTCCATGCCCAGCAGTCCCTGCTCGCCGGCCCGCAGCCAGACCGAGCGGTCGACGACGCCGGCCTTCTCCCACTCGTCGTGGTGCGGGGTGACCTCCTTGGCGAGGAAGTCACGCAGCATCGCGCGGAACGACTCGTGCTCGGCCTCGTAGAGGGCTGACTGCACACCGACCTCCGGGAACTCACGGATCCCGGGCGGCCCCGCGCCGGGAACCCGAACATACAGACCGCTCGTTCTGTATCTTCGCGAGCCACGTCACAGTGTCGCGTCGTCACCCCGAGGAGCCCACCCGTGCAGGAGTACTCCAGCCCCACCGCCTTCGAGATCCCGGCCACCGCCGCGCTGCCCGACGCGGTGACCACCCACGCCCGCGAGAACCCCGACCGGGTCGCCCTCAGCCGCAACGTCGGCGGCGTCTGGGTGCCGGTCACCAGCCGGGAGTTCGCCGAGCAGGTTGCAGCGCTGGCCCGCGGGATGATCGCGGCCGGCGTCGGGCCGGGCGACCGTGTCGGCATCCTCGGCCGGACGAGCTACGAGTGGACGCTGGCCGACTACGCGATCTGGACCGCCGGCGCCGTCGGCGTCCCGATCTACGAGACCTCCTCGGCCGAGCAGGCCCAGTGGATCCTGTCGGACTCCGGAGCGGTCGCCGTCGTCGTCGAGAGCGCCGCGCACCGTGCCCTGGTCGAGTCGGTCCGGGCCGACCTGCCCGACCTGCGCGAGATCTGGACCGTCGACGCCGGCGACCTGCAGGCGGCCGCCGCCCGCGCCGACGAGGTGCCCGAGGAGGAGCTGGCCGCGCGCCGCGCCACGCTCACCACCGACACCCTCGCCACGATCATCTACACGTCGGGGACCACCGGGCGCCCCAAGGGCTGCGAACTCACCCACGGCAACCTGCTGTACGTCGCGGAGCTCGCCCCCAGGGTGATCCCCGCGATGGTGGCCGAGAACGCGAGCTCGTTGCTCTTCCTGCCGCTGGCGCACGTCTTCGCGCGGATCATCGAGGTCGGCTGCATCCAGAACGGCGCCCGGCTCGGCCACACCCCCGACCTCGCCTCGCTGCTGGCCGACCTCGGCAGCTTCCGGCCGACCTTCCTCGTCGCCGTACCGCGCGTGTTCGAGAAGGTCTACAACGGCGCACGGCAGAAGGCGCACGCCGGCGGCAAGGGAGCGATCTTCGACCGCGCCGAGCGCGTCGCCGTCGCCTGGTCCAAGGGGCAGGACACCGGCGGCCCCTCGCTGGCGGTGAAGCTGCAGCACGCGCTGTTCGACCGGCTGGTCTACGGCAAGCTGCGGGCGGCGATGGGCGGCCAGGTGGAGTACGCGCTCTCCGGCGGCGCGCCCCTGGGCGAGCGCCTCGGCCACTTCTTCCGCGGCATCGGCGTCACCATCCTCGAGGGGTACGGGCTCACCGAGACCACCGGCCCGGCCACGGTCAGCGGCCCGGACGCCATGAAGGTCGGCACCGTCGGCCGGCCGGCGCCGGGCTCGGCGGTGCGCATCGACGACCTCGGCGAGATCCTCATCCGCGGGCCGCAGGTCTTCCGCGGCTACTGGCACAACCCGGAGGCCACCGCCGAGACGATGCGCGACGGCTGGTTCGCCACCGGCGACGTCGGCGTGATCGACGACGAGGGCTACGTGACGATCACCGGGCGGATCAAGGAGCTGATCGTCACCTCGGGCGGGAAGAACGTCTCGCCCGCAGTCCTCGAGGACAAGATCCGCGCCCACCCGCTGGTCAGCCAGTGCATCGTCGTCGGCGACAACCGCCCGTTCATCGGCTGCCTGATAACCCTGGACGCCGAGGCGCTGCCCGGGTGGCTGGAGGCCAAGGGACGCCCGACCGACACCCCGCTGGCCGAGCTGGTCGACGACCCGGAGGTCCTGGCCGAGCTCCAGGCCGCGGTCGACCGGGCGAACGCGCAGGTGTCCAAGGCCGAGTCGATCAAGTCCTTCGCGGTCCTGCCGGTCGAGTGGACGGTGGAGGGCGGCCAGCTGACCCCCTCGCTGAAGCTCAAGCGCTCGGTGGTCATGAAGGAGTTCGCCGCCGAGGTGGAGAAGATCTACGCCTCCTGAGCAAGGACCCCGCCGGGAAACCGGGCCACCATCCCCACCCGCCGCACACCGCGCGAGTCGGGTGGGGGTGGTGTGACGGGTGCGGCGGACACGTGCCCGGCGGTGGTGGCGCAACCGGCCGCGGGCTCGGACTCTGGGCGCATGACGAGTGTCTACGCGTACGGCACGGCACACGCGGTCGTCATGGTCGGGTCCTTCGGCGCCGAGGGCCTCACCCCCCGGCAGATCGGCCCGGCGCACGCGACGATCGGGCGGGTGAACGGGCAGAGCCGCAAGGCGCTCTGCGGCGCCTTCGTCTCCATCGACGAGCAGCTCCCCTGGCCGCCGGAGGGCTACGACGACGCGCAGCTCTGCCCGAACTGCGCCACGCTCGCCGACCTCTGAGGCCGCCTGCAGGGTCCCGCGACGAGTGGAAGGACCCCGTCCTCCTCATCCCTCGCAGGCTCGGGACGAGCCTCGGGACGGGGCCGGGGGCAGGGGTCCTTCAACAGCCGCCGGCGACCGAGGGCAGCACCTGCACCACCGCGCCGTCGCGGACCGCGGTCGCCAGGCCGCCCTGCCAGCGCACGTCCTCACCGTCGACGTAGACGTTGACGAACCGCCGCACCGCGCCCGCCTCGTCGCGGATGCGCCGGCCGAGCACCGGGTGCCGGGCGGCCACCGCGTCCAGCACCGCGGCGAGCGTCGCGCCGTCCGGGTCGACCCGCAGGTGCCGCGTCCCCCCGGCGAGGTCGGCCAGCGACCCGGGAAGGACCACCTCCACGGTCATGCCGGCCCCGCTCACGGCAGCCGGGCCGCCCGCACGACGAGCACGTCGGGCAGGTGGTCGGCGACCAGGGTGAACGTCTCGCCCTCGTCGGCGCTGGCGTAGACGCAGCCGTCGCGGGTGCCCAGGTAGAGGCCGGTGGTCTCGTGGTCGTCGGTGCAGAAGGCGTCGCGCAGCACCGCCGTCCAGGAGCCGTCGGGCAGTCCGGCGCCGACCTCGGTCCAGCTGCCCCCGGCGTCGCGGGTGCGGTGCACGCGGAGCCGGCCGTCCGGCGGGACGCGCTGCACGTCGGCGACCAGCGGGACCACCCAGGCGGTGCCGGGCACGGTCGGCGAGGCGGCGATGGGGAAGCCGAAGTCGGCCGGGAGCCCGTCGGCGATCGAGGTCCACGACCCGCCGCCGTCGTCGGTGCGGAAGACCCCGAAGTGGTTCTGCGCGTACATCCGCGCGGGGTCACCGGCGTCGACGGCGACCTTGTGCACGCACTGCCCGTACTCGGGCGGCTCGGGCAGGAAGACGGCGCTGATGCCCCGGTTGTGCGGCGACCACCCGGTGGCGCCGTCGTCGCTGGCGTAGACCCCGCCGGTGCTCATCGCGACGGTCACCCGGTCGGTGACCGGGTCGGGCAGCACGGTGTGCACCGCGCCGCCGCCGGCCCCCGGCTCCCAGGTGGGCCGGTGCGGGTGGTCCCACAGCCCGCGCACCAGCGAGAAGCTGCAGCCGCCGTCGGTGCTGCGCCACAGCGACTGCGGCTCGCACCCGGCCCAGACCAGGTCGGGCCGGTCGGCCGAGTCCGGGCGCAACTGCCACACCCGGCCGAGCGCCGCGCCGGTGTCCTCGGGGAAGCGGATGGCCCCGTGGTCGGTCTCCTGCCAGCTGCCCCCGAGGTCGTCCGACCAGGTGACCGACGGTCCCCAGTGCCCGTACTGGACACCCGCCAGCACCCGGGGCGTGGCGCGACGGGTGTCCACGGACACCGCCGCGACCTCCTGCGCCAGCAGGTGCGGGCCGTCGAGCGACCAGGTGCGGCGGTCGTCCTCGCTGCGGGCCAGCCACAGCCCCTTGCGCGTCCCGATGGCCAGCAGATCGGTCATGGCACCCCTCCGGTTCGACGGTCCTCGGAACTGGGACCGCCGCGGGGGCGGGAACTGAGCGGTGGCGCGTCAGATGCGCGTGGCGCCGCCCTCGGGGTGGGGCTGACCGTCGGAGGCGACGTCGGGCGCCAGGCGCTGGGCCTGCGCGCGGAGCTCCTCGGCGGCGGTGCGGTCCTCCTCGGCGCGGGCGGCGCGCTGCCGGGCCTCCTGCTCGGCGAGCGCGGCGCGCTCCTGCACCTCGGCGAGCTCCCGGCGGGCGCGGGCGGCCTGCTCCTCGGCGAGCGCCTGCTCCTTCTCGGCCCGGGCGCCGCGGAGCTCGGCCTCGCGCAGGTGGTCGCGGGCCTCCTCGCGCTGCTGCGCCCGCTTGCGGGCCCCCGTGGTCCGCGAGCGCCTGGTGTACGCGAACGCCACCAACGCCAGCAGCACCAGTGCCACGACGACCAGCACGACGATCAACCACGGCTCCACGACGGACCCCCTCCTCGGATGCGACGGGGTGGTGCCCCCCGGGGATCTCGCGGAAACGCCGCTTCTACGCCAGCGCGCTGCCCTCGCGCCACTCCTCCCAGGGGACGGCCCAGTCGTAGATCGCGCCGTCGGCCGCCGAGAGCGTCGGGCCGATGGAATTCCGGATCTCGACGACGTCACCCGGCCGCGAGAACTCGAAGAACCAGGCGGCGCGCTCGGTGGAGAGGTTGATGCAGCCGTGCGAGACGTTCTCCCGCCCCTGCTGCGCCACCGACCAGGGCGCGGCGTGCACGAACTCGCCGTTGTCGTTGAGCCGGACCGCGTACTCCACCGGCGTGCGGTACCCGTTCGGGCTGTCGACCGGCGTGCCGTAGGTGCTGGAGTCCATGATGCGGTCCCGGTTGAGCTCGGTGACGACGTGCGGGCCGTTGCGGCTCGGGAACTCGGGGCCGCCGGCGCTCATCGGGAAGGTCTGCACCAGCTCGTCGCCGTCGTAGACCTCCATGGTGTGGGTGGCGGCGTCGGCGACCGAGACGTGCCGCTGCCCGATGGAGAAGGAGATCGAGCGGTCCTTCTCCCCCCACACGCCGTCGCCGAAGTCGACGCCGTAGAGGCTCGCGTCCAGGGTGACGTCGATCTCCGCGGGCCAGTACGTCGACGGGCGGAAGTGCACCTCGGTGTCGCTGAACCAGCTCCAGACGCCGTCGGTGGGCGTAGAGCTCGTGACCACGAGGTTGCGCTCGACGGCGGCCTTGTCGGCGACCGGCTCGGAGAAGTAGACGCGGATCGGCATCCCGACACCGACGGTCTGGCCGTCGAGCGGGCCGATGCCCGGTGTCACCACGGAGACCGGGTCCACCGTCGTGAACGACGACGTCGCCGTCGTGGGCTCCGCCGCCCCGCCCGTGGCGGTCGCGGTGAGCGTGTAGCCGGTGCCGTAAGCCAAAGGTGTCTCCGGCTCCCACAGCGCCGTGCCGTCGTCCTCGGCGACGTCGCCGGGCACCGGCGCCCCCGCGGCGTCGGTGACGGTGACCTGGTCGAGGTCCCCGCCGTTCACCGAGATCTCCAGCGGGACCACGGGCGAGACGTCGACCGCCCCGTCGGCGACCGCGAGCTCGATCGTCGCCGGCGCGGCCGCGACGGTCGGCTCGGCCGACACCTCGGCCTCCGACCCGGTGCAGCCGGCCAGCAGGACCAGCGCTCCCGTCGCGATCATCGTGGCTGTGCGTCGCACCTCGTCGGACTCCTCCCCCGGCCCACCCCGGACCCGGGCGGACTATCCCCACCAGTGTCCACGCACGTCCGACAGCCAGGAGTGGGATGCGACACGGGCACGACCGGCGGGTGGCCACGGGAACGTGGCGGAGAGCACCTGCCCCCGGCACCGGGCACGGCGTGGTCGCTGGTATCGTTCCTGCTCGTGCCCGGCTGCCCGGGCGCACCGCGCCATTAGCTCAATTGGCAGAGCAGCTGACTCTTAATCAGCGGGTTCGGGGTTCGAGTCCCTGATGGCGCACCGGGATCGACCAGCGGCTTCGCCCCTCGGGGCGGGGCCGCTTCGTCGTATCCGGGTTGTGGAGGCCGTTTCCCAGGGCCGCCGGCACCGCGACCGGCCCGGCGGCCACGGGGGCGCGCCGGCCGGCTGCCCCGCGAGGACTGCGCGACCACGCCCGCGACGACGGCGGGCCGGACGCGGCGGCACCGTAGGGTGCGCCGGTGATCTGGAAGCGCGCCGTGTTCGCGCTGTTCGCCGTCGCGGCGGGCACCAACGTCCCCACCCCGCTCCTGCTGGTCTACCAGGAGCGGCTCGGCCTCTCCGCCGAGGTGCTGACCGCGCTGTTCGGCTGCTACGCCGCCGGGCTCGTGCCCGCCCTCATGCTCGCCGGCCCGCTGTCGGACCAGCTGGGCCGCCGGCGGGTGGCGATCCCCGGCATCGTCCTCTCGGGGCTGGCATCGCTCGCCTTCGCCGCGGCCGGGGACTCCCTGCTCCTGCTCTTCGCCGCCCGCTTCGCCCAGGGCGTGGTAAGCGGGGTCGTCTTCAGCGTCGGGAGCGCGTGGGTCGGCGAGCTGTCGAAGGCCTCCGGGGAGGGAGCGGGCGGGCGGCGCGCCGCCTTCGCCATGACCGCCGGCTTCTCCCTCGGGCCGCTGACCAGCGGCCTGCTCGGCCAGTACGCCCCGGCGCCCACCGTGCTCCCCTACCTGGTGCACACCGTGCTCGTCGCGGTCGGGTTGGCCTTCGCCATGCGGTTGCCCGAGACGGTCGACCTGGTCCCCGGCCGACGCACCGGCACGGAAGGCACGCCGGATGCGCCGCTGGTCCGCCACGGCGACGGGCTGCTGCTGCTGAGCGTGCTGGCCCCAGTGGCGATCTGCGTCTACGCGTTCCCCTCGACGATCATCAGCGCCGTCCCGCTGCTGGTGGAGCTGCCGTACGGCGGGGTGGCGGTCACCGGTGTGCTGGCCGGGGTCACGCTGGGCGCGGGCACCGTCGTCGCCGGGCTGCAGCGCCGGCTGCGCGCGTGGACCGCCGTCGTCGGCGTCGCGGCGGGGACGCTCGGGTTCGGGTGCGCCGCCGCCTTCGCCGCCACGGGCGCGCTGCCCTGGCTGGTCCTCGCCGCACCCCTGCTCGGTGCGGGCGGGGGGCTCTGCCTGGCGGCCGGGCTGACGCTCACCGCGCGGCTGGCCCCGCCGGCCCGGCTGGGGGCGCTGACCTCGGTCTTCCTCTCCTTCGCCTACCTCGGCTTCGCCGCGCCCTTCGCGATGGCCGTGGCCGCTCGCGCCACGTCGGCGACCCTGCCCCTGGCCGCGGCCGCCGGGCTCGCCGCGCTCCTGGCCCTCCGGCTGGTGCCGGTCGCCCGAGCCGGGCGGCTGTAGGCGCACGCGACGGCGCCCCCTCCCCGGAAGGGAGGGGGCGCCGCTGGTCGTGCGGGGTCAGCCGGCGATGTCGGCCGCGAACTCGCCCTCGAAGGCGTCCTCCAGGACGGTGGCACCACCGGGCACGTCGGCCGGCTGGAGGATGAAGCTCTCCAGGCTCGGCGACTGGCCCACCTCGAAGCCGCGGATCGGGACGACGAGACCGCCGGTGTCGACCTCCTCCAGCTCCTGGAAGGCGGTCAGGACGCCCTCACGGGTCAGGTCACCGTTCTCGCAGGCGGCGTCGAGGACCTGCTTCATCATCTCGCTCATGCCGAAACCGACGACGACGCCCAGGCTCGGGACGGCGTCGGGGTAGGCCTCCTGGTACTGCTGGAGCAGCTCCGGGTGGGCGTCGAAGGACGACACCGGAGACGCCACGTACAGGTGGGTCTTCAGCCACTCGGCGGCCGGGCCCTCCAGCAGGCCGGGCGCGAAGACCGGGTTGCTGCCGAGGATCGGCACGTCCAGCCCCTGCGCCGCGGCGACCGTCGCGACCGAGGCCGTCTGGCCCGGGGCCACGGTCAGCGCGATGAGGTCCACGCCGGCCGAGTTGAACTGGGTGATCTGGGCGCTCATGTCCTGGTCGGTCGCCTTGATCTGCGCCTCGATCACCTCGAGGCCCTTGGCCTCGGCGACGGCCCGGGTGCCCTCGACGCCGTTGGCGCCGTACTCGCCCTCGAAGTAGATGTGGCCGACGGTGTCGCCCTCCTGGAGGAGCCCCTCCCGGAACAGGTAGTCGTAGCCGTTGGCGATCTCCACGTCGTAGGTGGCGCCCACGACACCCGTGCCCGGGATCTCGGTCAGCGTCTTGGACCAGGCCGAGGGGAAGTTGACGATCTGGTCGGCCTCGTACTCCGGGGCCAGCGCGGTGTTGATCGGCGACCCGATCGTCTGCTGCATGGCCAGGACGTTGTCCTGCATGCCGCTGTAGAGCGAGACGCCCTGCTGGGGGACGTAGCCGGTGTCCTGGACGTCGAGGGTGACGTCGTAGGTGTCGCAGACCTGGTTGTTCTCCCAGAACAGGGAGTTGGCGTTGGTGATGTCGTTGCCGAGCGCCGCGAAGACGCCCGTCAGGTCGGTGAGCACACCGAGGTTGATCGTCTCGCCCTCGACGCCGATGTCGGTCGCGACGTCGCCGGCGGCCGCACCGCCACCGCCGCCGCCGGAGGACTCCGGTGCCTTGGTGCTGCAGCCGCTGGCGGCCATGACGAAGGTGGCGGCCAGCATCGTGGCGCCGGCCGATCGCTTGCTGAGTCTCACGTGGTGCTCCCTTGGGCTGGTGGGTCGGACGGAGTGGGCTCGGTGGAACGACTGGGTGTGTCGGGTGGGCGCTGGGTCAGCCGACCTCCCGGACGGCGGAACCGACCGGAGATGCGGCGGGCGATGCCGGCCAGGCCGGCGGGCTCGAAGAGGATCACCAGGACGATGGCCGCGCCGAAGAGGAAGCGGGCCGCCTCACCGGCCGCCAGGCCCTCGCCGCGACCCACGAACGGGATCAGGTCGGCGTACCGCTGGAAGACCAGCGGCAGCGCGCTCACGAAGATCGCCCCGAGCACGGCTCCGTTCACCGAGCCGAGCCCGCCGAGGACGATCATGGCGAGGTACAGGATGGACAGCTCGAGGCCGAACGACTCCGGTGCGATGCTGCCGATCGAGAGCGCGTACATCACGCCGGCAAGCCCGGCGTACATGGAGCTGACCAGGAAGATCCGCGCCTTGTAGCCCTGGACGTTGACGCCCATCACCGAGGCCGCGACCTCGCTGTCCCGCTGGGTCTGCAGCGCACGGCCCGGGCGTCCGCGCAGCAGGTTGCGGGCGAACACGTAGGCGGCCAGCGCCAGGGCCAAGCCGAGGTACCAGAGCCGCTCGGCCTCCCGGAACGGCACACCCAGCACGAACAGGTCGGGATCGCTGTTGGCGAACGTGAAGCCGAACAGCGAGAAGTCCGGTGCCGCCCGCCCGTTGAAGCCGCCGGTGACCTCGGTCCAGCTGTTGAGCACGTGGATGCCGATGAAGACCAGCGCCAGCGACGCCACACCGAGGTAGATGCCGCGCAGCCTGGCGGCCAGGGGGCTGAAGACCAGCCCCGCCAGCCCGGCCAGGAGGACGCCCACGATCATGCCGATGATCGGCGGCAGGCCCAGCCCGCCCAGCTCGGCGACGCCGAGCCCGCCCGGCTCGCCGGAGACGTAGACGTAGCTGACCGCACCCACGGCGAGGAAGAAGGCGTGCGCCAGCGACAGCTGCCCGCTGTTGCCCACGAGCAGGTTCAGCCCGATCGCGCCGACGATCGCGCCGAAGGCGGCGAACCCCGTGCGCAGCCAGAACTCCTCCACGTACAGCGGCAGGGCCAGCAGGACCAGCAGGAACGCGACCAGCAGCAGCGGCCGCAGCAGCGACCGCAACCGGGAACCGCCACCGCCGGCCGACGACTCCGCGTCGACTCCCGACCGGTGCGCCCCCTGGGTCGCCGTCATCGTCGACTCAGACACGGGTCAGCTCCTTCGTCCCGAACAGGCCGGAGGGCCGGAACATGAGGACCACGATCATCACGATGAAGGGGACGACGGCGCTGAAGCCGCGGCCGAGGAAGAGCAGCTGGTCCTGGTACCCGGCGGCCAGCGCCTCGGCGATGCCGATGAGGAGGCCGCCGACGAGCGCGCCCCCCGTCGAGTCCAGGCCCCCGAGGATCGCGGCCGGGAAGGCCCGCAGCGCGACGGCGTACGCCGTCGGGCTGACGCCCGGGGTGGGCGAGCCGACGAGGAACAGCGCCGCGACGGCGGCGAGGACGCCGGCGACCACCCAGGCGAGCGCGGAGACCCGCCCCTGGCGGATGCCCATGAGCGCCGCCGTCTCGCCGTCCTCCGCCGAGGCGCGCATCGCGATGCCCCAGTTCGAGTACTTGAAGGCCGCGAAGAACAGGGCGATGAGGACCGCCGCCACGATGAAGGCGATCAGCCGGTTCTGGCTGAGCCCGATGCTCCCGACCCGGAAGGACTCCCCGCCCCACGGGTGCGGCACGTTCAGGATGTCCGAGCCGATCCGCCGGATCAGCTCGGTCAGGATGATGATGTCGACGCCGATGGTGACGATCGCGAGGCTGATCACCGCGGCACCGCGGAGCCGGTTGATGATCAGGCGCTCGATGACGAACGCGGCGAGCGCGGTGATGAGGATGCCCACCACGACGGCCGGCAGGAACCCGATCGAGTCCGACAGCCGCGCGATGGAGTAGGCGCCCAGCAGCAGCAGCGAGCCGTGCGTGAAGCTCACCACCTCGCTGGACTTGAAGATGATCACGAAGCCCAGGGCGATCAGCGCGTACAGCGCGCCCAGGGAGATGCCGTTGAGGAGCAGGGAGAGGAACTGGGTCACGAGGTCGCCCCTGGCGTGTCGGAGGGGTGGTGGTGGGCGGCGGCGTCGGCGGGGTTCTCCTCGTCGCCGGAGCCGAGGTAGGCCCGGATCACCTCGGGGTCGTTCTGCACCTCGGCCGGGGTGCCGTCGGCGATCCGCCGGCCGAAGTCCAGGACGGTGACGCGGTCGGCCAGCGACATGACCATCCCCATGTCGTGCTCGACGAGGACGACGGAGATCCCGAGCGCCGACCGGATCTCGAGGATGGCGTCGGCCATCCGGTCGGTCTCCTCGGCGTTCATGCCCGCCACGGGCTCGTCGAGCAGGAGCAGCCGCGGCTCCGTGCAGAGAGCCCGGGCCACCTCCACCCGCTTCTGGTCGCCGTAGGAGAGGACGCCGACGGGCGTGTGCAGCTTCTCCCCGAGCTCCAGGAAGTCGGCGATCTCGGCGACGCGGGCCCCGTGGATCTTCCCCTCCCGCGTCGCCCGCGGGAGCCGCAGGCCGGCGGCGAGGAAGCCGGCCTTGGTCAGGTGGTGACGGCCCAGCATCAGGTTCTCGGCCACCGACTGGGTGCCTGACAGGGCGATGTTCTGGAACGCGCGGGCGACGCCGATGCCGGCGATCTGGTACGGCCGCATCCGGTCCAGCCGGTGCTCACCGAACCGGACCTGGCCTTCGGCGGCCTTGTAGACCCCGGAGAGGACGTTGAACATCGTCGACTTGCCGGCGCCGTTCGGGCCGATGATCGCGTGGATCGAGCCGGGCGCGACCGTGAAGGACACCTCCGACAGGGCCTTGATCGCCCCGAACCGGACGCTGACGTTGTCGACCTCGACGGGCGGGATGTCCGACCGGATCTCCGACCCGGTGTCCGGCCCGGCGGCGGCCGGCCCGGCGGCGTGCGAGCCGGCGGCGTGCGGCGCGGTCATGCCGTCCACCGGGAGAGCTTCTTGCCCGAGGGCACCCGGACCCGCCGCTCGCCGGCCTCGCCGGCGCCGTCGTGACCGAGGTACAGCCGCTGGACCTCGTCGGTCTGGGACAGCTGCCGCGCGTCGCCGGAGAGGGACACCTCTCCGACGTCGAGCACGTAGGCCAGGTCGGCGACCCCGAGCGCCATCGTCGCGTTCTGCTCGACCAGCAGCACCGAGGTGCCCTGCCGGTTGATCTCGGCGATGACCTCGCCGATCTGGCCGATGATGCGCGGCGCCAGCCCCAGCGACGGTTCGTCGAGCAGGAGCAACCGGGGGCTGGCCATCAGCGCGCGGCCGATGGCGAGCATCTGCTGCTCACCGCCGGAGAGCAGCGCCCCCCGCTGCGAGCTCCGTTCCTTCAGCACAGGGAACAGGTCGTAGACCCGCTGCTGGGCCTCGGACTTCGCCGCCTTGTCGCGGTTGCCCATCCCCCCGGCGCGCAGGTTCTCCTCGACGGTCAGCCGCCCGAAGATGCGCCGCCCCTCGGGCACCTGCACGAGGCCGAGCCGGACGGCCTGGGCCGGGTCCTTGGACACCAGGTCGGTGCCGTCGAACCGCACGCTCCCCGACTCCACCCGGCCGCGGTGCAGCCGGAGGGTGCCCGAGATGGTGCGCAGGAGCGTCGTCTTCCCGGCGCCGTTGCTGCCGAGGACGGCCACGACCTTCCCGTCGGGGACCTCCATGGACACCCCCCGCACGGCCTGGACGGCTCCGCCGTAGGTGACGTGCAGCGACTCGATGCTCAGCACGAGGAGGACCTCCTTTCTGCGCCGCCGGAGGGCGCGGGAGCGAGCGTGCGAGGAGGGGTGAGGCGAGGCCTCGGGGCGGTCGCGTTCCCGGGCCGCGCGGCCGGCGCGGGCACCGCCGCCGCTCGCCCACCGGGGCGACGACGGCGCACGCGCCCCGGCCGGGGTGTGCGGCGCACACCGGCTGCACGGCCGGCGAGTGATCTGGCACACATGGGCCGTGACTCTAGGGGTAGATCGGCGCAGCGCGATCCCCCGAACGGTCACGGATCGGTCACTCTGCTGCCGCAGGCCCCTGCGCCGACCGCCAGTGGGCCGGGACCACACCCGTCGGCCGGGACCTGCGTGCGGTGCGCACGTTGCGCCGGTCGGCCAGGTACGGCCGACGGCGGTGGCTCAGGCGGTCCGCCGCGCCGATCCCCGACGGCGTCCGCTGGTCGGGAACCCGACCCCGCCCTCGCAGGCGCGGCGGCCCGGCCGTCGCGGAGGCGGCACGGGGTCGAGGTCGTCGACGCGCACGTGGATGCCATCGAGCGCCGCGGCGGCCCGCCGCCGCGACTGCTCGGGGGTCTCCCCCACGGTCACGACCTGCCCCAGGCGCTCCGGCCGGCCGGCAACCGCCCCGATGACCTCGCCGGCACCGGTGAAGACCTCGGCGACCACGAGACCGGGGATCGCGGCCACGTCGCGGACGCCGCCCACCGCGCGTACCCGGCCCGGCGCGTGGGCGGTCAGGTGCATCTGCGTGCAGGCTCCGGCGCCGGCGACCGCTGCCGGGGTAGTGGCGGGCTCGCCGAGCAGGCGGGCGACCAGGAGGTCCGCGGTGTCGACACCGCTCACCTGGTCGACGCAGGAGTGCGCGCCGTCGCCGACGAGCGCGGTCCCGACGTCGACCAGCCGCGGACCGGCCGGACCGAGGACGAACTCGAGGTGGAAGGGCCCGGTGTCGTGGCCGACCGCGGCCAGCCAGGCGCGGACCCAGCCGGCGGCCTGCGGTACCGGCGGCCGCGTCGTCGCCGTGCTGACCAGGTGGTCGAGCCGCGGAGGCGGGGTCGTGACGATCTCCGACCAGGCGAGCACCAGCGGGGTCCCGTCGTCGCAG
Organism: Blastococcus sp. SYSU DS0510; assembly: GCF_054050835.1. Lineage (NCBI taxonomy): Bacteria > Bacillati > Actinomycetota > Actinomycetes > Geodermatophilales > Geodermatophilaceae > Blastococcus > Blastococcus sp. SYSU DS0510. The sequence goes on from NZ_JBJHAC010000035.1 coordinate 21,448, forward strand.
AAGCCGTCCGCACCGAACCGGGGACCGGGGACGTGCTCCTCGACGACGAACCGGTGGCGGGGCGCCCGTGGGCTGCCGTGCCCCGACCGCGCCCGGTGCCGGGCCGCGAGCTCACGCAGCTCCCGGTCGTCGGAGACGAGCCCCGCGTCCCCGTGGCCCGGCCACGCCACGCAGGGGTAGCCGACCGGGGACGTCAGGTCCGGGGCGTCCGCCGCCACCTCGGCCCAGCGCACGTCGGCCAGGCCGGCTCCACCGATCGCCCGGCGCACGGCGCCGCGGTCGTCGGCCAGCGCCGGCGATCCGGGCGTCGGGCCGCGCAGCCCCAGCGCGCGGGCGGCGGCCGCCGCGGCGCCGGCGCACCCGGCGACGGCGCTGGTCACCGCGGCCGCCGTCCCGCCCAGCCCGCGCACCGCCCCCACGATCCCGGCCGCGTCCCGGGTGTCGCAGTCGACCCAGTGGTCGACCACCCAGTCCAGGTCGTCGCCGTAGGCGCCGCGGTCGAGCGAGAGCACCGCCGTCCGGAGCCCTCGGGAGCGCGCCCGCTCCAGCACCGCCACCCCCGCCGCGTCCAGGCGCTCGCCGGCCGCGAGTTCGGGCCGGGGGGCCGTCACCCGCACCTGCACCTCGACGGAGACGAACCACGGCGCGCCATCCGGCCCCGGGGTGCGGTCGGCTGCCTCGCGCGTGGTCATGTGCGCTCTTCCCGTCGGGGCGGTCGTTGCCCGGCGCACCATACCGGCCGGTCGGTTTCCCCGGAACGGGTTCGGCCCCGCGTCGTCGGACGGCGACGGGAAGCAGCGGCTGCCGCGGCCGGTTGCCGGGAGGGTGACCGCCACCCCGCCGCCCCGCGACGTCGACGTCGCCGTGATCGGCGCCGGGCAGGCCGGGCTCTCCACTGCATGGGCGCTGGCCCGCCAGGGTTTCGAGCGGGGCAGCGGGTTCGTGGTGCTCGACGGCGAGCCCGGGCCCGGCGGCGCCTGGCGCCACCGCTGGCCCTCGCTGACCCTCGGCACCACCCACCGCGTCCACGACCTGCCGGGGCTCCCCTTCCACCCGGACGACGACGCGGCGCCCGCCGTGGAGTCGGTCCCCGCGTACTTCGCGGAGTACGAGCGGCGCTTCGACCTGCCCGTGCTGCGGCCGGTCCGCGTCGCCGCCGTCCGCCGGGCCGACGACGGCCGCTTCGCCGTCGCCACCGACCGCGGCACCTGGAACGCGCGCGCCGTCGTCAACGCCACCGGCACCTGGACCCGGCCCTTCGTCCCGCGCTACCCGGGTCAGGAGCTGTTCCGCGGGCGCCAGCTGCACACCGTCGACTACCGCGCCGCGGAGGAGTTCCGCGGGCAGCACGTCGTCGTGGTCGGCGGCGGCGCCTCGGCCACCCAGCTGCTGGCCGAGATCTCCCGCGTGACGTCCACGACCTGGGTCACCCGCCGCCCCCCGGTCTTCCGCGAGGGCCCGTTCGACGAGGACGCCGGGCGGCGGGCCGTGGCGATGGTCGAGGCCGCGGTGCGCGAGGGCCGGCGGCCCGGCAGCGTCGTCGGCGTCACCGGGCTGCCCGTCGACACCCCCTACGTGCGCGACGGGCTCGAGCGCGGTGTCCTCCGGCGGCTGCCGGTGTTCGACCGGATCACACCCGAGGGCGTCGCGTGGGAGGACGGCCGGTCCGTCGACGCGGACGTCATCCTCTGGGCCACGGGCTTCCGCGCGGCGGTCGGCCACCTCGCCCCGCTCCGGCTGCGCGAGCCCGGCCGGGGGTTCCGCATGGACGGCACCCAGGTCGTCGGCGAGCCGCGCCTGCACCTGGTCGGCTACGGGCCCTCCGCCAGCACGATCGGCGCCAACCGGGCGGGCCAGGCGGCCGCGCGGGCACTCCGCCGGGAGCTGCAGCCGGGGATGCCCCTCCCCCGGACCGCCTGACCTCCCAGGGAGCTTTCAGGGTCCGATCAGGGCGCTCCCCGATGTGGCCGGGGCCGCCCGCGCGACAGGCTCCGGGGCATGACTTCCCGACCGCTCCCCGGAGGCCCGCGATGATCGAGGCGCGCGGCCTGACCAAGAAGTACGGCGACCGCACCGCCGTCGACGGCATCTCCTTCACCGTGCACCCGGGCCGGGTCACCGGCTTCCTCGGCCCCAACGGCGCCGGCAAGTCCACGACGATGCGCATGCTGCTCGGCCTGGACCGGCCCACCGCCGGCACCGTCACGGTGAACGGGCGCAGCTACGCCGACTTCCCCGCGCCGCTGCGGCAGGTCGGCGCGCTGCTGGAGGCCCGCGCCGTGCACCCCGGGCGCTCGGCCCGCGACCACCTGCGCTGGATGGCCGCGAGCAACGGGCTGCCGGTGCGCCGCGTGGACGAGGTGCTCGACCTGGTCGGGTTGACCGACGTCGCCGGCCAGCGGGTGGGCCGCTTCTCCCTCGGCATGGGCCAGCGCCTCGGCATCGCCGTCGCCCTGCTCGGCGACCCGCCGGTCGTCGTCCTCGACGAACCGGTCAACGGCCTGGACCCGGAGGGCATCCGCTGGGTGCGCACGCTGACCCGGCAGCTGGCCGCCGAGGGCCGGACGGTGTTCCTCTCCAGCCACCTGATGAGCGAGATGGCGCTCACCGCCGACCACCTCGTCGTGATCGGCCGTGGCCGGGTGCTCGCCGACTGCTCGATGCCCGACTTCATCGCCGAGCACGCCGCCTCCTACGTGCGGGTGCGCAGCCCGCAGCGGGCCGCGGTGGCCGACCTGCTGCGCCGGGACGGGCTCGAGGTCACCGCCGTCGACGACGAGCTGCGGGTGCAGGGCCGCGACGCCGCCGCCATCGGCGAGCTGGTCGGCCGGCAGGGGCACCTCCTGCACGAGCTCTCCCTCGTCAGCTCCTCCCTCGAGGACGCCTTCATGACCCTCACCGCCGCGAGCGTCGAGTACACCGCCCGCGACCGGACCCCCGCCGGAGCGACCCGATGACCGGAACCGTGAGCCCCCCGATGACCGACACCGTCACCCTCGACCCGCACCGGCACGTGCCCGGTGTCCGCGAACCCGGCTTCGCGCAGACCGTCCGCGCGGAGTGGATCAAGTTCTGGTCGGTGCGCTCGACGCCGTGGTCGATCGGCGCGCTGGTCACCCTGGGCGCGGGCCTGACCGTGCTGGTGTGCGCGGTCAGCGCCGCGGACCTCGCGGACGGGACCGCCGGCGAGGCCGCGGGCTCGTTCATCACCTGGGGCATGACGGTCGCGCAGATCACCGCCATCGTGCTGGGCGCCCTCGTGGTCACCAGCGAGTACGGCACCGGGATGATCCGCGCGACGCTGACCGCGACCCCGCACCGCGGCCGGGTGCTGGCGGCCAAGGCCCTCGTGCTGACCGGGACGCTGTTCGTCGCCGGCACGGTCACCGCCGCCCTCGGCTACCTCGGCGGCAACTGGTTCCTCGAGCGCGAGGGCATCGGCCTGGCGCTCTCCGACGACGGCGTGCTCCGCTCGCTGTTCGGGAGCGGGCTCTACATGGCCGGCATCGGCCTGTTCGCCGCCGCCGTCGGGCTGCTCGTGCGGCACACCGCCGCGGCGTTGTCGATCGTGCTGGCCCTGCTGCTGGTGGTCGGCAACATGGTGATGCTGCTGCCGGGCGCCTGGGGCGAGTGGGCCACCAAGCTGATGCCGGGCAACGCGGGCTCCGTCGTCGCCACGCCGGTGTCGTTCAACCCGAACCTGCTCGGCCCGTGGACGGGGTTCGCCGTGTTCTGCGCCGAGGTGGCCGCCGTCCTGCTCGCCGGTTACCTGGTGCTGCGCCGGCGCGACGCCTGACGAAGGACCCCCCTCTCCCCACCCCTCGCAGGCTCGGGGCGGTACCCGGAAGGGGGCCGTCAGGCGTCCGGAACCGGCGCAGCTCCCCGCCCCCGCTGTGCCCCGGCCCCGACGGCCGGGGCACAGTGGTGCGGTGACCACGCCCGACCCGGCCGCCGAGGGCCGCCGCCGCGCCGACGAACTCCTGACCGCCCTGACCGCGGGCGACGACGCCGCCGCCGAGCGGCTGCTCGCCGGCCTGGACGAGATCCGCGACCTGGTGTTCGTGGGCGCCGGGCTCACCGCGATCGCCCGCGCCGAGGGCCGCGCGCTCCCCACCGCGCAGCGCACGCAGGCCAGCACCCGGCAGCTCAAGCTCGGTCAGGTGCGCGACGCCAACCGCGACGACCCCGACGGGCTGCGCACCTGGCTGCGGCGGTCGGCCGAGGAGATCCTCTTCATCCGCTCGCTGCACGCCGCCCGGCAGGGCTGAGGGCACTCAGCGGCGCACCGACGGCTCGCGGGCGGCGGCCCCGGCCACCGGCAGGACGGCGGCGAGCGCGACGGCCGACAGCACGAGCGTCCACGAGAGCCCGACGGCGCCGTAGGCCAACCCGAGCAGGAGCGCCCCGGCCGCCGTGCCGGCGTCGAAGGAGGCGTTCCACAGCGCGCTGGCCGCCGTCGTCCCCCGCTCCCCGGCCCGGGCGAAGGCCCGCAGCAGCGTGAGGTTCTGCACCCCGCCGAACCCCGCACCGAAGAGCGCCGCGCCCAGCAGCACCCAGACGGTGCCCCACCACAGCCCGGCACCGGCCACCGCCAGCCCCACCCCGGCGACCAGCACCGAGAGCGGTAGCAGCACCGCGGTGCCCAGACGGTCGGCGAGCACGCCGGCGCGCCAGCGGGTCACCGCACCGGCCAGCCCCCACAGCAGCAGGGCAGCGGTGGCCACCAGCCCGTCGGGGCGGTCGATCGGCAGGAAGGTCACGAACCCGCCGCCGGCCGTCGTCACCACGAGCAGCACGAGCGACGGCGCGAGCGCGGCGCGCACCGCGGCCCGCGCGTTGCCGGCCGGGGCGGGCTCCTCGCGGCCACCCGCCGCCCGGAGCAGCGCGGGCAGGAAGACCAGCCCCAGCACCGGCGACGCCGAGAGCCACGACAGCACGCCGACGTGCCCGTTGAGCACGAGCGCCACCCCCACGGGGACGGCGGCCATGTTGGGCAGCGCGATGGCCAGCCCGTACAGGCCGATGGACTCCCCCCGCCGCCCCGGCGGCGCTACCCGCGCCGCCAGGGTCGCGCCGAGGACCGTGATCACCGCGAACCCCGCGCCGCGCACCGCGGAGAGCGCCGAGATCCAGGCGACGCCGTCGTCGAGCAGGTAGAAGGGCGCCGGCACCCCGAGCGCGAGCAGCCCCGCGACGAACACCGGGCCGGTCCCGAAGCGGTGCACGAAGGCGGGCACGACCGACTGCACCGCGATGGTGACGCCCAGGAAGACCGCGGTCACCACCCCCGCCCAGCTCTCCGCGGCACCACCGGCCACCGCGTACGCCGGCAGCGAGGCCAGGGTGAGGAAGTAGCTGACGAACCCCAGCGCCGTCACGCCGACCAGCGACTGCACCCCGCGGGACCGCCACAGGGGGGCCTGCACCTCCACCGCTCCCCCGCTCGCCGTCGCCGTCGTCCATCCCGTGCCCGCCGATCATGACCGGCCGGGAGTGACCGGCGGCACCCGGGTAGGCACGTGGGCGTGGGGTTGCTGACCGTGGGCCACGGGTCCGACGACCGCGCCGCGCTGGGCGCCCGGCTCGGCGCGGCGGGCGTGGAGCAGGTCGTGGACGTGCGGCGCTTCCCCGGCAGCCGCAGCAACCCCGACGTCCGGCGGGAGGCGCTGGAGCGGTGGCTGCCCGCTGCGGGGATCGGTTACCGCTGGGAGGAGCGCCTCGGGGGCCGCCGCCGGTTGCCGCGCGACGAGCCGGTCGCGGACGGGTGGTGGACCGTGGCCCAGTTCGCGGCCTACGCCGGGTACACCCGGACGCCGGAGTTCGCGGCCGCGCTGGACGAGGTGCTCGCCGCGGCGGCGGACGCTCCGGTGGCGGTGATGTGCAGCGAGTACGTGTGGTGGCGCTGCCACCGGCGGCTGGTCGCCGACGTCGCCGTCCTGAGCCGGCGTGTGCCCGTCGGGCACCTCATGCCCGATGGCCGGGTGACCCCCCACCGGCCGGCCGACGGCGCGGTCCTGGGCGACGACGGCCTCGTCCACTGGCCGGCCGCCGCAGCCCCCTGACCGCGTCCTCCCTCACCGTGGCGGGGGCGCCCCCCCCCCCCCCCCCGCGGGGGGGGGCGGCCCCCGCAGTGGGGCGGAGCGGAGGCGCGGGCCGGACACCCCAACTATG
>NZ_JBJHAC010000036.1:0-26749 GCF_054050835.1 Blastococcus sp. SYSU DS0510
CGCGCGGGCGCCCCCCCGCGGCGGGGCGGGGGCGCGCGGCGGCCCCCCAGCCCGCGGTGTGGGGGCCGCGGGGGGTCCGGCGGTCGCTACTGCGCGGGCAGTTGCGGCGGGCCGTCCGGCGCATCCGGGTCGTCGCTGCCGGCCCGGTTGCGCGGATCGGCGGCCGGACCGCTGTCCCGCACGTCCTGGGCGACCTGCGACAGGGGCGGCGGCGTCGGCACCGCGGGTGCGGTGTCGGTGATGCTCGAGAGCTCGATCTTCGCCTCGGGCTGGTCGGCCGCCCGCGGCAGCTGCGACTCGAACCAGGTGCTGGTGTCCAGCCCGCCGTCCTTCGGGCCGCTGCCGCCGTCACCGTCGCGGGCGGGGGGCACGTCCATCCAGGACTTCCCCTCCCCGGCGCCGCCGAGGTTCGCCAGCCCGTCCAGCGCCTTGCTGAACTCGCTCGGGACGATCCACATCTTGTTGGCGTCGCCCTGCGCGATCTGCGGCAGCGTCTGCAGGTACTGGTAGGCCAGCAGACCCTGGTCGGGCTTGCCGTCGTGGATGGCCTGGAAGACCGTCTCGATGGACTTCGCCTGGCCCTGCGCCTGCAGGTACAGCGCCGCGCGCTCACCCTCGGCGCGCAGGATGCGGCTCTGCCGCTCGGCCTCCGCCTCGAGGATCGCGGCCTGCTTCTTGCCCTCGGCGGAGAGGATCGCCGCGGCCTTCTCGCCCTCGGCCGTGGTGATGGCCGACTGCCGCGCACCCTCGGCGGTCAGGATGATGGCGCGCTTGTCGCGGTCGGCGCGCATCTGCTTCTCCATCGAGTCCTGGATGGAGGGCGGCGGGTCGATGGCCTTGATCTCCACGCGCGCCACCCGCAGACCCCAGGGCCCGGTCGTGCCGTCGAGCACCGAGCGCAACTGGCTGTTGATCCCGTCGCGCCCGGTGAGCGCGCCCTCGAGGTTCAGGCCACCGACCACGTTCCGCAGCGTCGTCGTCGTCAGCTGCTCCATGCCGGTGATGTAGTTCGCGATGCCGTACACGGCCAGCCGGGGGTCGGTCACCTGGAAGTAGACGACGGTGTCGATGCCGACCTGCAGGTTGTCGGCCGTGATCACCGGCTGGGGCGGGAAGGAGATGACCTGCTCGCGCAGGTCGATCGTCGCGCGCACGCGGTCGACGAACGGCACCAGGACCGAGAGGCCGGGCGAGAGGGTGCGGCTGTACCGACCCAGTCGCTCGACGACCTTGGCCTGGGCCTGGGGGACGATCGTCACGCTCTTCGCGATCACGATGATCACGAGCACGGCGACGACGATCAGTGCGATGAGCGCCGCGTCCACGGCTGGCTCCCTTCGTCGGGGGTCACCGTCGATCCTGCCCTGCCGGGTCCAGCCGGGTCAGCACCCTGGGGACGGCGTTCACTCCAGCGCGTCCCCGACGACGGCCGTCGCGCCGTCGACCTGCAGGATGCGCACGGTCTCGCCGACGGTGAAGGACTCCGCGCTGTGCTGGCTGCGGGCACTCCACTCGTCGGCGCCCAGCCGGATCCGGCCGCCCGAGGCGTCGACGTCCGCGCTCACGACCGCCGTCCGGCCGATCAGCGTGTCGACGCCGTCGAGCTGCAGCGGCGTGCGGTCGGTGAGCTGCTTCTTCGCGATCGGCCGCACCGCCACCAGCAGGACGCCCGAGATGATGATGAAGGTCGCCAGCTGCAACCACAGCGCCCCACCGAGCAGCGCGACCGCCATCCCCCCGACGGCCCCACCGGCCAGCATGAGCAGCACCAGGTCGAGGGTGAACATCTCCCCGACCGCCAGCGCCCCGGCTCCGATCAACCACAGCAACCACGCCATGGCCCGAGTCTGGCAGAGCCGGGCGCCCGGGACGCCCGCCTGCGGAGCGGCCGCCGCGTCGTAGCCTCGACCGGTGCACGACTTCCCCGCCGGCCGGCTCGCGGTCTGGGCCACCGCCTGGCTCTCCGGGCGCAGCTCCTACGACGAGACGCTGGAGGCGCTGACCGGCGAGCACGCCCATCTCGTCACCGGCCTGCCGGGCGAGCCCGCGGCCGTCCCGCTCGGCGCGGCCCTCACGGCGCTGCGCGGGCTGGGCGAGCGGCGGCTGCGGCTGGTGCTGCCGGTGCCGGGCGACGTCCGGGGGCTGCCGGCCGTACCCGGTCTCGCACCGACGGCCCTGGAGGCCGGCCAGGCCGCGGTCGGCGAGCGGGTGGCCCTGGTACCGCGGTCGGGCCCCGAGGTGGTCACCTGGACGGCGTTCCCGCTGACCGGCGCCCTGACCCCGCCGCCGGTCGAGGGCACGCTCCGGTCGGTGTCCGGCGCGCTGGACCTCGCCGTCGGCGACGCCGCCCGGACGCTGGCCGGGCCGGACCTCGCGCGGTGGCACCCCGAGGTCCCCGCGCTGCTGGCCGACCTGGCGCGGCCGAAGCCGGCCCCCGGCCTGCCGTTCGACCACGACCCGCTGGCGCTGTCGGTGCTCGGGCGGGCGCAGCGGCTGGCCGCGGTGCTCGATCTGGCCACCACCGACGCGCCGGGTGCGGCGGTCAACCAGGCGCAGATTTCCGCCCGGGACTCCGCCCTGCGCCCGCTGGCCGACGCCGTTCGCGAGGCCGTGGTCTGTGCCTACAACGACATCCCGAGGTGACGGCGGCGGGATCCGTCGCCGCCAGGCGACTCGCGTCGAGTCGGGCCCGGAGGGTCCCGCGCAGGCACGAAGCAGCGGCTCCGATCAGGCCGGGGACGGCTCCTGGCCGCGGTGGAGGCCGGTAGGCCGACGTGGGACATAGCAACAGAAGGCCGGGCAGTTGGTGCCCAGGCGGGGCTCCCCGCCTGCCCGGCGCTCCTCGAGCAGCTCCCGCAGCGCCGTCACGAACGCCGGGTGGGTGCCGGCGGTGGCGGCCCGGGCGAAGGCGAGGCCGAGCTCCTCGGCGGTCTCCTTGGCCTCGTTGTCGAGGTCCCAGATCACCTCGAGGTGGTCGCTGACGAAGCCGACCGGGAAGAGGACGACGGCCTTCTCCCCGGCCTGCGCCAGAGCCGTCAGGTGGTCGTTGACGTCGGGCCCCAGCCACGGCACCGACGGCGGGCCGCTGCGGCTCTGCCACACCAGGTCGAACGAGCGGCCGGGAGCGGCGAGGTCCACGACCTTCTGGGCGGCGGCCTGCAGCTCGGCCTCGTAGGCGTGCCCCTCCGGCCCGGCGACGGCGGCCATCGAGTCGGGGATGCTGTGCGCGGTCGCCACCAGGCGCGCGGAGTCGCGCACCTCCTCGGGCAGCTCCGCCAGCGCCGCGGTGAGGGCGTCGGCGTTGGCGCGCACGAAGCCGTCGGCGTCGAAGTAGTGCGGCAGCTTCTCCGCGGTCGGCCCACCCGGTGCCGCGGCGTCCCCGGTGAGCGCGGCCCGGGCGCGGGCGATGTCCTCGTGGTACTGCCGGCACCCGGAGAACGAGGCGTAGGCCGAGGTGGCGAGCACGTAGGCGTGCTGGATGCCGTCGTCGGTCATCTGCTGCCAGACGTCCTCGACGTACGGCGCCCAGTTGCGATTGCCCCAGTAGAGCGGCAGGTCGATCCCGGCCGCCCGGAGCTCGGCCTCCAGCGCCGCGAGCAGGGCCTTGTTCTGGTCGTTGATCGGGCTGACGCCGCCGAAGTGGTGGTAGTGCTCGGCGACCTCCGCCAACCGCTCGCGCGGGATGCCGCGCCCGCGGGTGACGTTCTCCAGGAACGGCATGACGTCGTCGTGGCCCTCGGGGCCGCCGAAGGAGAGCAGGAGCAGCGCCTCCCGCCGCCCGGGCGGGGCGGGCTCGGCCGACGGCGGGACGCCGCCGTTGTTGCGGACGGCCAGCGAGGGGTCCTCGTCGGGACGCTGACCGGCAGGGGTGATGTCGACGATGGCGCGGGGCACGTGGGTTCTTTCCTCTTGCGGGGCGTCGGCGGATGCACTCACACGCCGACGGCGTGGAAGCCCCCGTCGACGTGGACGATCTCGCCCGTGGTGGCAGGGAACCAGTCGGAGAGCAGGGCGACGACCGCCTTGCCCGCGGGCTCCGTGTCGGTGACCGACCAGCCCAGCGGCGCGCGCCCCTCCCAGGCCTCCTCGAACTGCTTGCTGCCCGGGATCGACTTCATGGCCATGCTGCGCAGCGGCCCGGCGGCGACGATGTTGGACCGCACGCCCTCGGGGCCGAGCTCGCGGGCCACGTAGCGGCTGACCGACTCCAGCGCCGCCTTGGCCGCGCCCATCCAGCCGTACACCGGCCAGGCGACGGAGGCGTCGAAGGTCAGCCCGACGACCGACGACGGGTTGGCCAGCAGCGGCCGGCAGGCCTGGGTGAGCGAGGCGTAGGACCAGGACGAGACCTGGAACGCGGTGGCGGCGTGCTCCCAGGCGACCTCCGGGAAGCCCTCCCCCATCGCCTCCTGCGGCGCGAAGCCGATGGAGTGCACGACACCGTCCAGGGTGTCGAAGCCCTGCTCGCGCAGCCGGTCGGCCAGCGTCGACAGGTGCTCGTCGTCCGTGACGTCGAGCTCGACGACGGCGGCCTCCTGCGGCAGCCGCTTGGCGATCCGCTGGCACAGCGAGAGCGCCCGCCCGAAGTTGGAGAGCACGACGGTGGCGCCCTGCTCCTGCGCGATCCGGGCGGTGGCGAAGGCGATCGACGCCTCGGTGAGGACCCCGGTGATCAGGATCTTCTTGCCCTCGAGGATGCCGCTCATCAGTGCCCCATTCCCAGTCCGCCGTCGACCGGGACGACCGCCCCGGTGATGTAGGCCGCCGCGTCCGAGGCCAGGAACCGCACGACGCCGGCGATCTCGTCGGCGTCGGCGTACCGGCCCAGCGGCACCTGCCCGAGGATCTCCTTCTGCCGGGCCTCCGGCAGCTCCGCGGTCATGTCGGTGGTGACGAAGCCGGGCGCGACGACGTTGGCCGTGATGCCGCGGCTGCCGAGCTCGCGGGCGATCGAGCGGGCCAGGCCGACGAGCCCCGCCTTGCTCGCCGCGTAGTTGGTCTGGCCGGCCGAGCCGAGCAGCCCGACGACCGAGGAGACGAAGACCATCCGCCCCGAACGGGCGCGCACCATCTTGGCGGCCGCGCGCTTGGACACCCGGTACGCGGCGGTCAGGTTGGCGTCGACGACGTCGGTGAAGTCCGCTTCCTTCATCCGCATCAGCAGGCCGTCGCGGGTGATGCCGGCGTTGCTCACCAGCACCTCGACCGGCCCCTGGTGCTCCTCGACCTCGCCGAACGCGCGGTCGACGTCCTCGCTGCTGGTGACGTCGCAGCGCACGCCGAACAGCCCGTCGGGTGCGCCGCTCCCGCGGTGGGTGACGGCGACGGAGTCACCCTGCTCGGCGAAGGAGCGGGCGATGGCGAGCCCGATCCCCCGGTTCCCGCCGGTCACGAGCACCGACCTGCCCACGTCCCACTCCCCTGTGCCGACGACCCGGTCGCCCCCGAACCTAGTGCCTGCCCGCCGGTCCCACCGGATACCGGCAGGTACGTGATCACCGCCTCACGCGACCGGGCGGCCGGCGAGGTCCCGGGCGACCGCGGCGGCGGCGTCCGCGAGGTGGGCGACCCAACCGGGCAGCAGGTCCGCCGAGTACCGCGCCGAGGGCGCGGCGAGGGAGAGCGCCGCCCCCTCGAAGCCACCCGCCGCCGGGACGGCGACCCCGACCGCCGTCAGCCCTGCCTCGGTGGCCTGGTCGTTGACGGCGTAGCCCCGGCGCCGCACGGTGCGCAGTTCGCGGTCCAGCCGCGCGGCCACGTCGGCGTCCAGCGGCCCCAGGACGGCGGCACGCCGGGCGGCGTCCATCGTGGCCAGCACGGCCTTGCCGCCGGAGGCGAGGTGGGCGGGCAGCATGCGGCCGGTGCGGTCGCCCACGCGCAGCACCTGGCGGCTCTCCACCGTCGCGACGAACCGCACGTCGGCCCCGGCCAGCAGCACGACGTTGGCCGTCTCCCCCACCGCGTCGACCAGCCGCCTCAGGTGCGGCAGGGCGGCCTCCCGCAGGGCGGCGACGGGCGCCTGCGGCACCGCGTCGGGGCGCAGGACCGGTCCGGGGGCGTAGCGGCGGTCGGGCAGCTGCTCGGCGAAGTCGCGGTAGACGAGCATCCCCAGCAGCCGGTGCGCCGTGGACACCGAGACGCCCAGGCGCGCCGCGACGTCGGTCACCCGGAGCGCACCCTCCTGCTGGAGCAGCGTGGCGAGCAGCAGGGCGGAGTCCACCGAGCCGATGGCGTACGCCGGCTTGTTCCTCACAGCAGAAAAGCCTATCCCCCTCTGCGGAACGTCGGGCACGGTCGGTGCGGCGCCACACGACGAGGGAGTCGAGCAGTGCAGTTCTACCTGGATGGTTACCGGCCCGGCGATCCGCTGGTCGAGGAGCCGCACCCGTCGGTCGCGACCCGGCCGGAGGGGCTGCCCGACGAGGCGGACGTCGTCATCGTCGGCTGCGGCCCGGCCGGTCTCGTGCTCGCCGCGCAACTGGCCGCGTTCCCCGAGATCCGCACCGTCGTCGTCGACCGGCGGGACGGGCCGCTGCAGGTCGGCCAGGCCGACGGCGTCGCCTGCCGCACCGTCGAGGTGTTCGAGGCCTTCGGCCTCGCCGACCGGCTGGTCGCGGAGGCCTACTGGGTCAACGAGGTCGCCTTCTGGCGCCCCGACCCGGCCGATCGCACCCGCATCACGCGCACCGGCCGGGTGCAGGACGTCGAGGACGGCCTGTCGGAGTTCCCGCACGTGATCGTGAACCAGGCGCGGATGCTGGCCTGGCTGCGCGAGCACATGGCGCGCTCGGCCGGCCGGCTGCAGCCCTTCTACGGGTTGCACGCCAGTGACGTGCAGGTCGACGCCGACGGCGCGACGGTCACCCTGCGGCACCTGACCGCCGGCCGGGAGACCGGTGCGACGTCCACGATCCGCGCGCGGTACGTCGTCGGCTGCGACGGCGCGCGCAGCAGCATCCGGACGACGATCGGCCGGGAGCTCGTCGGCGACCCGATGAACTCGTCGTGGGGCGTCATGGACGTCCTGGCGGTCACCGACTTCCCCGACATCCGGCTGAAGGCCGCCATCCACTCGGCCAACCAGGGCAACCTGCTGGTCATCCCGCGCGAGGGCGGCTACCTCGTCCGGCTCTACATCGAGCTCGACGCCGTTGCCGACCGGGACCTGCACGACCGGCGCACCGTCACGCCCGAGAAGCTGGCCGCCGTCGCCAACCGGATCCTGCACCCGTACTCGATCGACGTGAAGGACGTCGGCTGGTGGTCGGTCTACGACATCGGCCAGCGGCTCTGCGACCGGTTCGACGACGTCCCCGCCGAGGAGGGGTCCACCCGGCTGCCGCGGGTCTTCATCGCCGGCGACGCCTGCCACACGCACAGCGCCAAGGCCGGCCAGGGCATGAACGTCTCGATGGCCGACGCCTGGAACCTCGGGTGGAAGCTGGCCGCGGTGCTGCGGGGCACCGCCCGGCCCGAGCTGCTGCGGACCTACTCCGAGGAGCGGCAGGCGGTCGCCCAGGAGCTGATCGACTTCGACCGCGAGTTCGCCCGCATGTTCAGCGCGCCGCCGAAGGAGGAGGGCGGCAGCGACGAGGGCGTGGACCCCGAGGAGTTCCAGCGCTACTTCGTGCGGCAGGGCCGGTTCACCGCCGGTGTCGCCACGCGGTACGCGCCGTCGATGATCACCGGGGAGGGCGAGCACCAGGCGCTGGCCGAGGGCTACGCGGTCGGGATGCGGTTCCACTCCGCCCCCGTGGTGCGGGTCGCCGACGCCAAGCCCGTGCAGCTGGGGCACGTCGCGCGGGCGGACGGTGCCTGGCGGCTGTACGTCTTCGCCGATGCCGCGGACCCGACCTCCCCCGCCTCGCGCGCCCGCGCGCTGCTGGAGCACCTCGGGTCGGCGCGGTCGCCGGTGGCCCGGTACACCCCTGCGGGCGCCGACCCCGACGCGGTGATCGACGTCCGCGGCGTCTTCCAGCAGGGGCACCGGGACCTGGCCGTCGAGTCGCTCCCTCCCGCGCTGCTGCCGCGCAAGGGCCGGTTCGGGCTGGTCGACCACGAGAAGGCGTTCGCCCCCGACCCGAAGAGCGACGACGTCTTCGACCTGCGCGGCGTCGACCGCGAGCGGGGCTGCATGGTGCTGGTCCGGCCCGACCAGCACGTGGCGGCGGTGCTGCCGCTGGACGCGCACGCGGAGCTGGGCCGCTTCCTGTCCGGGGTGCTGCTCGACGCGCGGTGACGGGCGGGCGTCAGTCGTGCCGGCGGCGCCGCAGCCAGCCGCCGCCGTACAGGGCCCACAGCACGAGCAGCGGCTGGAAGAACAGCCGGGCCAGCCGCGTGCGGTCGGTGTCCAGGCCGAAGGCGTCGGTGCCCTCGACGTACTGCGCGACGTTGCCGGGGAAGATCGCCACGAAGAACGCCGCCAGCAGCCCGCCGACGAGCCGCCGCTTCCGCGGGCGCGCGATGAACGAGGCCCCCAGCGCGATCTCGACGACGCCCGAGGCCAGGACGGTCAGCCCCTCGTCGACGGGGAACCAGGCCGGAACCTGGGCCCGGAACTCCTCCCGCTGCGTGGTCAGGTGCAGCACGCCGGCACCGACCATGACCGCGCCGAGCAGCAGGCGGGCAGCGGTGCGGGCGGCGGCGGGCATGCACGGACGGTAGCCCCGCGCGCCGGCACCCGGCGTTGACAGGCGGGACGGGCCGCCCGTAGACAGCGGGGGTGGCTGACGACGTCTCGCGCCGGGTGGCGCTCACGGTGACCGACGGCGTGGCGACCGTCCGGCTGGACCGGCCGGAGAAGCTCAACGCGCTGGACCAGGCGATGTTCGCCGCGATCCTGGCCACCGGGAAGGAGCTGATCGCCCGGGAGGACGTCGGCGCGGTGGTGCTCACCGGCGCCGGCCGGGCCTTCTGCGCCGGCCTGGACTTCGGCTCCTTCGCGGACATGGCCGAACGCGGGCAGGAGCGCACCCGGGAGCGCGAGGCGACCGCCCCGGAGCCGCTGGGCGCGGCCGGCGCGCTGGCCCAGCAGGTGGTGCACGTCTGGTCGCTGGTGCCCGCGCCGGTGATCGCGGCGGTGCACGGCGTGGCCTTCGGCGGTGGCCTGCAGATCGCGCTCGGTGCCGACATCCGGCTCGTCGCGCCGGACGCGCAGCTGTCGCTGATGGAGATCCTGTGGGGCATCGTGCCCGACATGTGCGGCACCCAGCTGCTGCCCGAGCTGGTCGGCCGCGACGTCGCCAAGGAGCTCGCGCTGACCGGGCGGAAGGTGTCGGGCACCGAGGCGGTGCGGCTGGGGCTGGCCACCCGCGAGGCCGCCGACCCGCTCGCCGCCGCGCTGGAGCTGGCGGCCGAGATCGCCGGGCACAGCCGCAGCGCGACGCGGGCGGTCAAGCGGCTGGTCGACCTCGCCGGCCGGGTGCCGCTCGCCGAGGGGCTGGCGGCGGAGCAGGCCGAGATCGGCGCGCTGATCGGCTCGCCGGAGCAGGCCGCCGTCGTCCGGCGCCGGCTGGAGCGCCGCGCCTGAGCCGCTACCGGGGCACCAGCACCGACCAGGCGTGGTGCGCGAGCCGCCAGCCACCGGCCTGCCGCAGCTCGCCGAGCTCACCGTCGGCGTCGACGGGCACCGGCCCGCCGGAGATCCGCACCTCGCGGCCGCGCAGCAGCAGCACGTCCGTCCGGTCGACGTGCCGGCCCGCGGTGAGCGCCGCCGCGTAGGCCGCACGGGCGACCGGTCCGGTCGCCGCGCAGACCACCACGTCGGCCAGGCCGTCGTCGGGCCGCGCGTCCGGGGCGAGCGCGGTGCCGCCGCCGATCGTCGCGCCGTTGCACACCCCGACCATGAGCACGGGCTGCGCGCCGTCGGCGGCCCACCCCTCGGCCTCGTGGACGGCGACGCATCCGTCGACCTCCACCCGCAGCGGCCAGCCGGTGTCCCCCAGCCCGGCGATCGCCGCGCCCACCGGGTAGGCCACCGCACCCAGCCGCTGCTTGAGCCGGTGCGCCTCCGCGGCTGCCTCCGCCCCCACCCCGGCGTGGACGGCGTTGACCACGACGGCGCCGGCGTCGTCGCGCAGCAGGTCCAGCCGGCGCGGCACCCCGGCCAGCACGGCCGCGGCGCCGTCGGCCGGGTCCAGCGGCAGCCCGAGGGTGCGGGCCAGGTCGTTGCCCGTGCCGCACGCGATGATGCCGACCGGCTCGTCGGCCGAGAGCCGCCCGGCCCGGTCGAGGGCGGCGACCACCGCGTGCACCGAGCCGTCACCGCCCAGCACCACGACACGGGAGCCGGGGTGGGCGGCCAGCGCCTCGTCGAGGTCAGCGGCGTCGGCGGTGGCGGCGACGGAGACGTCGCCACCTTTCCGCAGCCCGGCGACCGCGGCCTCCACCCGGTCGTCCTGGGCGGTCCCCGCCGCCCGGTTCACCACGAGCAGCATCTCCGGGTTCCCGGACATCGGGCCTCCTGCCTGGTCGGACGGACGGCCGACCGTACTGGCCGCACCGCACCGCCCCACGGGCGAGGGTGCTCAGCCGCGCCGGGCGCGCGCCGCCGCGGCGAGCTCGGCGAGGAGCTCCTCGGTCGTCGGGAGGTCGACGCAGGCGTCGGTGACGCTCTTGCCGTACTCCAGGTCGCCGGGCCGCGCCTGGTCGAGGTCCTGCCGTCCGGCGACCAGGTTGCTCTCCACCATCACGCCCCGGATGGCCTGCTCCCCGCCGGCGATCTGCCCGGCGAGGTCGCGGACGACGTCGATCTGCCGGAGGTGGTTCTTCTGGCTGTTGCCGTGCGAGGCGTCGACGACGATCACCTCCGGCAGCCCGCGTGCGGCCAGCCGGCGCCGGGTGTCGGCGATGTGGGCGGCCGAGTAGTTCGGGCCGTCCTTGGCGCCGCGCAGGATGACGTGGCCGGTGTGGTTGCCCGTCGTCGACAGCTGCGCGGAGACGCCGTGGGCGTCGACCCCGAGGAACTGGTGCGGCGCCCGCGCGGTCATCACCGCCTGGATCGCGGAGTCGACGCTGCCCTCGGGCGAGTTCTTGAAGCCGACGACCGAGGAGAACCCCGAGACCCGCTCCCGGGCGGTCTGGTCGGTGACGTTCCGCGCGCCGACCCCGTTGTAGGTGACCAGCCCGTTGACGTACTGCGGGGTCAGCGCGTTCAGCGGCTCCGCGGCGACCGGCACCCCTGCCGCGGTGATGCGGCACATCAGCATCCGCGTGGCGACCAGCCCCACGCTGATCCGGCTCGACGCGTCGAGGAACGGGTCGTAGGCGAAGCCCTTCCAGTCGACCTCGGTGCGCGGCTTCTCGGTGTACGTGCGCATGAGGATCTCGAGGTCCGCGCCGTGCCGCTCGCGCATCCGGGCGACGAAGGCGGCGTAGTCGAGCGCGGCCTCCGGGTCGTGGATCGAGCAGGGCCCGGCGATGACCGCGAGGCGCTCGTCGGCGCCGGTGAGGATCCCGGTCACCGCACGCCGCGCGGCGCGCGTGGTCACGGCGGAGTCCGCCGGCACCGGCACGACGGCGGCGACCGCGGCCGGGGTGACGACGACGCTGGAGCCGGTGATCCGGGTGTTGACCAGGTCGGACAGGTCGGCGGCGCCGCCGGGCGCGACGCCGAGCTGCCGCTGCACGACGGGCAGCAGCTCCGCGAGCTCGCCATCGATCCGCCGGTTGACGCGGGTCTGCACCTCGAGCAGGAGCTCGGCGACGCGCGTCGCCTCGGTCAGGAGCGGTTCGGCGGTCATCGGTCCTCCAGTGCGGCGGTGAGCAGCGCGACGAGCGCCTCGAGCTGGACGTCGGCCGAGCCCTGCATCTCCTCGTCCGAGCCGTCCAGCGCCCGGGCGGCGAGGCCGGCCTTGCTGTCGATGAGCTCGGCGATCCGGGCGTCGAGGGTCTGCGCGGCGATGATCCGCCAGGCGGTGACCGGCTCGGTCTGGCCGATGCGGTGGCTGCGGTCGATCGCCTGCGTCTGCTCGGCGTCGGTCCACGACAGCTCGGCGAGCACCAGGTTGGAGGCGACCTGCAGGTTGATCCCGACCCCGGCGGAGGTCAGCGAGCAGACCGCGACGGCGACGTCCGGGTCGTTGACGAAGGCGTCGATGTTCCGCTGCCGCACCGAGGGCGTCTGGTCCCCGCGGATCGAGGAGTAGCGCAGTCCCATGCCGTCGAAGGTCTCCTCGGCCACGTCCATGACGTCGATGTGCTTGGCGAAGAACACGACCTTGCCGGCGCTGCGGGCCAGCTGGGCCGCGTAGTCGGCGGCGAGCCCGGCCTTGGCCTGCCCGATCCGGCGCATCATCGTGAAGACGTTGTCACCACCGGTCGTCGAGGTCGAGTCCTTGAGCTCCCAGCCGGCGACCTTGCGCACCAGCGCGTGGTCGATGCCGACGACCTCGGTGGCCGACTCCCGCGCCGCCAGGGCGCTGTCGTAGCGCTTGACGAGACGGCGGGCGAGCTCCCGCTCGGCCGCGCGGATCGAGCGACCGGCCTTGTCGTCGAGCTCGACGGGGAGGTCGGCGATGCGGCGGGCGGGGATGTCGGCGGCGACGTCCACCTTGCGCCGGCGGACGATGCCCCGGTCGATGACGCACTGGCGGGCCGCCGGGTAGAAGCCCGGGTCGGCCGGCGTCAGGCCGGTGCCCTCCAGGCACTCCATGAGCTCGCCGAGGGGCTTCTCTTCGTCGATCCAGCCGAGGAACTGCCAGATGGCCCGGAAGTCGTCGATGTCGTTGATCAGCGGCGTGCCGGTGAGCGCCATGAGCAGCGGCCGGGCGCTGCGCAGCCGGAGGCGCTGGGAGAGCTCGAGCACGTGCTGCGAGCGCTGCGAGCTCTTGTTCTTGATGAAGTGCGCCTCGTCGACGACCATCCCGCCGAACCCGAAGTCGCCGAGCCAGCCCACGTGCCGGTCCAGCACCTCGTAGTTGACGATCACGATGTCGGCGAAGCCGTCGACGTTCTCGCCGTTGCCCTGGATCACGGTGGCGCGGCGCTGCGGCACCCAGCGGGCGGCCTCGCGCGCCCAGTTGGTCTTCACGACGTTGGGGACGACGACCAGCAGCGGGAACGCCTGCGCCGCCTCGGCCGCGAGCAGCGACTGGGCCGTCTTGCCCAGGCCCGGCTCGTCGGCGAGCAGGAAGGTGCGGTGACCGCCCGCCGCGGCTGCGACCAGCTGCCCCTGGTGCGGCATGAGCTCCAGCCCCGCCGGGGTGAACTGGGAGCTCGGGAAGGGCAGGGGCATGCACGCGGGGGCGCCGCCGCCGGCGCGCTCGAAGGAGTTGAACAGCGGCTCGAGCAGCTCCCAGCCGGCCAGCCGGCGCGGTCGGACGGCGCTCGCCCGCGCGGCGTCGAAGTCGGGGGCGAGGAAGGGGTTGGCCAGCTGCCGCGAGATGACCGACTGCGGCACGACCTGGCGCTCGGGAGCCGCGAGCACGGGAGCGGCCTCCACCGGCTGCGGGGCCTCCTCCACGGGCGCCTCGATGCCGGCGGCCGCGAGCAGCTCCCGCCGGTGCGACCGGGCGGCCTCGGAGGCGACGGCGTCGTCGGAGAGCAGCGCCAGCAGGCCGGAGTTGCGGACGGCGGTGGTGGCCAGGATCGTCGCGATGCCGTCGAGCCGCTTGAGCTGCTCGCCCCGGCGGCCCTCACCGGTGCTCTGGTCGGCCTGCACGCGGGCGCGCTCCTCGCGCAGCACCAGCGCGATGGCCTGGAACTCCGCGCGCACCGAGGGCGTCACGCGGTCGCGCTTGACCGCCGCCTCGACGTCGCGGACGGCGCGAGCGAGCACCGCGATGACGTCGCCCTCGCGGACGCGCCGCTGGGTGCGCGGGGCGCCGCGCCGGGCGCCCGTCGAGCGCCGTGCTGGTCGAGCCACAGACTCCTCCTCTGCACTGCCCGGCAGGGGTTGCCGGGCAGGACGCGCACTCGGCCCCTCCGGCCGGACGGCGGAGGTCGCGGGACTGCGTCCCGCGGAGGGCTCCGCGATCCGGCCCGCTCCGTGGCGGTGGGAGATCGGCGTCTCGCGCCGCACGCCCCCGGGGCACGGTGGGACCGTCAGCCGTCAGGCGATGACGGGAGCACCGGTCGCACCAGCGGGCTTCCTCGCCAGGCGAGGGGATGCTGGCCCGCGGCCGGTACGGCCCCCACAGTAGACCCCGCGTGGCGCCGGGGCCCGGGACGTCGCCGCCCCTACCCCCCGGGTCAGCCCCCGACGGTCGCCTGCAGGTCGTGCCGCGGGACCACCCGCACGGCGCGGAACGGGAGGTCGTGGGCGCCGGGGCGGGTCCACTCCACCTCGACGACCTGACCCGCCCGCAGCTCCCCCGGGCCGGTGCTGCTCCCCTCGACCGCGGCTGCGTCGGCCCAGCAGCCACCGGGCAGGTCGGGTGCCTCGATCACCGCGCCGTGCTCCTCGCCGTCCCACCGGACGACGGTGCCCATGGTGGTGCCGCCCTGCGTCATGAACTGACCCTGCGCCGTCGGCGCCCGCGGGGCAAGACCTCGCGCGCCCGGACCCTTGCGGCCGCGGACGTGCCGGATCAGCCGTCCGGGGCCCGCGCCTCCTCCTCGGCCGGGGTCCGCCGACCGAACCAGAGGATGCCGACCCCCAGAGACACGGCTAGGAGGACCGCCATGACGACGAGCAGCGGCACCGGCCCGAACTGCGCGATCAGCGGCAGTGACGCCGCGGTGACCAGCCCGCCGCCGAAGAACGGCTCGAAGGCCAGCTGCTTGTAGCCGAACGCCTCCATCGCCGGGGTGGCGGCGTTGGGGTCGGCGACCCGGATCAGGATCAGCCCGGTGGCCGTGACCCCGAGGGACTGCCCCAGGTCGCCGATACCGCGCTCGAACCAGAAGCGGGGGATCATCCGGCGCGCCAGGAACACGAAGACGCCCACGTTCCACGCGAGGCCGGCGACCGCGAGGAGGAGGAACGTCACCCAGTTGTCCGCGATCGCCTGGATGGACAGCGTGGCCAGGGCGCTGATGATCAGCAGGTCCAGCGCGATGCCCTGGATGCGCAGCATCATCTGCCGGTCGACGATGCCGGTGCGGTCGAACCGGTCGACCACCTTCTGCACCACGACCCCGCCGATCATCGCCAGCGGGAACAGCGGCACGAACTCGAAGAGCTCCACGGTCTCCGCCCACAGCGCCGCCTCGAGGGCCTGCAGCCCCTCGAGCAGGGCCAGGCCGAGCAGGATCGCCACGGCCACGACCGCGAAGTGGATGGCCAGCGGCTCGACCGACGCGGTGCGCACCGTGAGCATCGCGGCCGGCTTCTGCTCCTCCTTCTCGTAGAGCCCGCGCTGCTCGGCCAGCGAGGTCTTCGCGTCGTCCTCGAGCACCTGGGCGCGGCCGGTGTGCACCCCCCAGTTGATCAGCGCGATGCCGACGACGACGCCGGAGACGACGCCCACCGTGGCCAGGCCCAGGGCCAGGTCCTGCCCCTCCGGGAAGCCGAGATCGGCGAAGGTCGTGCCCAGGCCCGCCGCCGTCCCGTGTCCGCCCTCGAACCCCACCTCGATCAGCGCACCGACCATCGGGTCCTGGCCGAGGAAGGGCACCAGCAGCAGGACGGCGAGCAGCAGCCCGATCACGTACTGGCCGGAGGCCATGGTGACGCCGAGGGCCAGTTGCGGCCCGGCGAGCTCGGCGGCCTCCTTGACCTTGGGGATCCGCTCGCCGAGGAAGAGCGTGGCGAAGACCACCGAGATGAGCAGGCCGGGAAGGGACGCCCAGACGTCGAGGAACTCCGCCGGCCACAGGCCGCCGGTCAGCGGGGCATCCTCGCCGCCGATCGCCTCGGCGACCGCGCCGATCACCTCGGGACCGATGAGCAGGGCCAGGAAGCCGCCGATGATGGAGCTGGGGAGGAAGAGCTTCTGAGCGATCCGGGACCGGATCCGGATGAGCTTGGCCACCAGGAGCAGGACCCCCAGCACCAGCAGGCTGAGTCCGATGACGTCGGGGGACACGGTGCCTCCGTCCGTGCGGTCGGTGCGAGGACCGGTCGCGCCGGGTGGTCCGGTGGAGGTGCCCCACCCTGGTGGCTCCGGCCTCCGGCCACAACCCGGTCGGCGGCCCCCGTGGAGGCGGAACCGTTGCGGCCGCGCGCTGCCGGAGGTGGGATGTGCCATGGCCGTCGTCCGGGGTGAAGCTTCTTCCGGCCGCGCGGGCGACCGGGGGCACGGGCACGACGCGCGCTCCCCGCACACGATCCCGGCCGCCGGGTGGTGGCGGGTGCTCCGGCGGGTCGGCCGCCAGGTGCTCAGCGACCGCCTGATGGTGCAGAGCGCCGGGGTCGCGTTCTTCGCCGTCCTGTCGATCGCCCCGGTGCTGGTGACGGCGCTGTCGATCTACGGCGTCGTGAACACGCCCGAGACGGCGCGCCGGCAGCTCTCCGGGATGGCGAACGTGCTCCCCACCGACCTCGAGTCGATCGTCACCGACCAGCTGACGACGATCACCGCGGCCTCGGCCCAGGTGCTCACCTTCCGCGGGCTCACCGGCCTGGTCGTGGCGCTGTGGACGGCGACGACCGCGATGACCTACCTCATCGACGGGTTGTGCCTGGCCTACCACGAGCCGGAGACGCGGAGCTTCCTGCGCCGGGTGGGGCTCGCCCTGGTCTTCGTGCTGGGGGGTGCGGTCCTCCTCGCCATCCTCTTCACCGTCGGGGGGATGGCGGGGGCCGGGCTCGCCGGGTCGCCGGGTGAGCTGCGGCTCGCCGTGCGAGTGGGTTCCTGGGTGGCGCTGGCCGCGCTCATGGCGGTCGCCCTCGCCGTCCTCTACCGCTTCGGCCCCGCCCGGGCGCGCGCCCGGTTGCGGTGGCTGACGCCGGGATCGGTCCTGGCGACGGTCGTCTGGCTGGCGGTGACCTTCGGGTTCTTCTCCTACGTCCAGGGGCTGGGCAGCTACCAGTCCACCTACGGCTCGCTCGCGGGCGTGGCGATCAGCATGTTCTGGCTGTGGACGACGGTCCTGCTGATTTTCTTCGGGGCCGCGGTGAACGCGGAGGCCGAGCGGCAGACGGTGCACGACTCGACCGTCGGGCCGGAGCGGCCCGTGGGCGCCCGTGGCGCCGTCGTCGCCGACTCCACCCCGCCGTACCCCGGCGAGTGACAGCGCCGCCGGGGTCGCTCGACGCCGAGGCCGCCGTCCCGACGTCGCGCGGCCGCAGGGCGTCTCCCCGGCCGAGCCCCGCGGGGAGTCGCCGCTGGACCGGATCGGGCGGCAGCGCGCGGCGGACGGGCGGAGCTCCTCAGGCGGGTGACCCGCTCGCTCCCTAGGCTGACGTGATGTTCCTGCTCTTCGGGTTCGGCACCAAGCGCAAGCACCTCGGCGCTGGCGCGACCCGCACCTGCCCGAACTGCCACAACACGACGCAGTGGTCGCGCATCCGGCAGTACCGGCAGTTCTCGCTGTTCTTCGTGCCGGTCGCCCGGTGGAAGCGCCGGGAGCTCGAGGTGTGCGGCGTCTGCGGCACCGCCGTCGAGGCCTGAGCGAGCGCCTGGCGCAGCGGCTCCCGGACAGTGACTGCAGCCGTCCGACCCTGTTCCGAGAGCGCCTGACGCGACGGGAACCCGGCCGGGGCGCCTCGGCGGCACCCGTGCGGTCACGGCGCAGCGCTCACGAGCAGCGACTCGAGGACGTCCGCCAGCGCAGCGGAGCCCCGTTCGGCGTCGTCATCCTCCACGTGCTCCTCCGGGGAGTGGGACACCCCGGTCGGATTCCGGACGAAGATCATGGCCGTGGGGACGCAGTCGGCCAGGACGCCGGCGTCGTGCCCCGCACCGGTGGCCAGAACTGGCGCCCCGGGTAGGACCGCGCTCAGCCGGTCGCGGAGAGCGGGGTCGAAGGTCACCGCGGGGCTCACCGACTCCTCGTGGAGCTCCACCGTGCAGCCCTCCCCGGCGGCGGCCAGGCCCGCCCGGCGGCCGATCTCCAGCACGATCGCGGCCGTGACGGCGTCGTCGGGGTGCCGCACGTCGAGCCACAGGTCGACCCGGGAGGCGATGACGTTCGTCCCTCCGGGTACCGGCTGGAACCGGCCGACGGTGGCCCGGGACTGCCGGTGCTCCGCGGCCACCGCGCGCACGGCGAGCACGACCTGGGCGGCGGCGACGACCGGGTCCCGGCGGTCGGCGAGCAAGGTCGTCCCGGCATGGTTGCCCTGGCCGTGCACGGTGATCTGCCACCGGCCATGGCCGATGATCGAGGAGGCGACGGCCACGGGCGCACCCAGGTCCACCAGACCGCGCCCCTGCTCGACGTGCAGTTCGACGAAGGCGCCGATGCGGTCCAGCGCCGTCCCGTCCCGCCCCATCCGATCCGGCTCGAGGCCGGCGCGCCGGGCGACGTCGGCGAACGTGTTGCCGTCGGCGTCGCGCAGGCCGAGTGCACGGTCGGGGCTCAGGGCACCGGTGAGCAACTGAGAGCTCAGGCAGGCCATGCCGAACCGGGAGCCCTCCTCCTCGGGGAAGACCGCGATCGCCAGGGGCCGGTCGGGCGTGACGCCGCGTTCGCGCAGCAGGTCCACCGCGCGCAGCGCGGAGGCGACGCCGAGCGGCCCGTCGAAGGCGCCGCCTCCCGGGACGGAGTCGAGGTGGCTCCCCGTCACCACCGCGTCGACCAGCGGCTGACCGCCGGGATTCCACCATCCCCAGAGGATCCCGTTGCGGTCCACCTCCACCTCCAGGCCCCGGCGCGCGAGCTGGTCCCCCGCCCACTCGACGAGATCGCGCTCAGCCCGCGAGAAGACCGGTCGCGACCAACCACCCCGAACGGGATCGCGGCCCGTACCGGCGATCTGAGACAGCAGGCCGGCCGTCGTGTCAGACACCGGCGCCGGTCCTGACCCGGAACTCCGCCGGCGCCGACGCCGCCCCGGTCGCCACGTCGGCGCCCACCTCCCCCAGCAACGGGGCGAACTTCGCCCCGTGCCCCGAACACGGTGACACGACGGTCACCCCGTCGATCCCGTCGATCACGAAGTCCTCCGTGGGTGTGTTGGTGAACAGGCAGGTGGTCTCGGCGTAGGGCTCGGGCACCAGACCGGGCAGGAACCGGCGCACGTAGGCCACGACGCGCGCCCGGTTGGCGGGGTCGACGACGCCCGACTGCTCCGCAGCCGACCGGAGCCGGCGACCGCCGTTGTACTCGGCTACCTTCTGCCCGCGGAACTGTGCGTCCCGCCCCCCGGGCAGCGCGTACACCTGGATGTCGGCCCGCTTGTGGATCAACGTCGGCCAGGTGGCGGCCGGCGCCACCTCGTCGGCGTAGGGGAAGTGGAAAGCGTTCTCCTCCTTCACCGCGAGCGCCGGGAAGGCGTCCAGGAAGCCCGCCGGCAGCTGCAGGGCGCCGAGCAGGTCGGGCAGCCAGCCACCCGCGCTCACCACGACGTGCCCGGTGCGCAGGGTCCGCCCGTCCGTCGAGACCGCGACGAAGCCGGAGCCGAGCCGCTCCAGCCGGGCCAGCGGCCACTCGGTGAGGACCTGCGCCCCGTGCGCCCGGGCAGCGGCGACCATCGCCTCGACCGTCGTCCCGGCGTCGAGCACCCCGGCTCCGGGGTGGTGCAGCACGTCGGTGTCGACGTCGATCTGCGGCCAGCGCCGGCGGGCCTCGGCCCGCGGCAGCACCTCGTGCTCCACCCCGGCCGCCGCGAGCACCCCGGCGAGCCGGTGCGGGTCGCGGGCCGCGCCGAAATCCAGCGCGCCGGTCGGCGTGATCAGCGGCGCGCCGTGCAGCCGCTCGAGCTCCCGCCAGCCCGGCAGGGACCGCCGGACCAGGTCGGTCCACCGGCGTTCGGGGTAGGCGTAGCGGAAGATGCGGGCCGACCCGTGCGAGCTGCCGTCGGTCGCGGCGGGGGTGCGCCGCTCGACGAGCGTGACCTCCTCACCTCGCTGGGCGAGGTGCCACGTGATCGCCGCACCGGCGAGCCCGGCGCCGACCACCAGGTACTGCGAGGAGTTCACGGCTGTCCTTCCACGATCTCGACGACGACTGCGAGCCCCCCGCTGGACCGCACCGCACCGGCCTGCACGCCGACGACGGCGTCCAGCGGTGCCATCTGCTCGCCGTGCGCCACGGCGGCGCCGGCGAGCAGGACGAGCGCATCCGCGGCAGGTGCCGCCCCGTCCAGCCGGATGACGCAGACCGCCGCAGCGCAGTGCGCCCGATCGGCCATGACGTTGACCGCGAGCACCGGCCCCCCGGCCGGCGTCGCCACGACGCGCGCCTCCCCCGGGAACTCCAGCAGGTCGCCGGGCCCGAGCCACCGCTGCCCGCCGCCCCCGACCGCCAGACCGAGCCGGCCGCCCGCGACCACCAGCGTGCGGTCGCGGCCGGGGAACAGGGAGAACTCCGCCGGCTCCGGGACGGTGGCGGCGCTCAGCCGCCAGCCCGCGGACGCGTGCAGTTCCCGGGTCAGGCCCGCCCCGTTGCGCCACCGCGTCTCGGCCGCCGCGGAGTAGCGGGTCAGAACCCCTGACCCGGTACCCACGACGTCCCCGCCAGCGGCACCCGGGCCATGGCGGCCGCCTCGATGGTGAGCGCGACCAGGTCCTCGGGCTCCAGCGAGTGCAGGTGAGCCTTGCCGCAGGCCCGGGCGATGATCTGCGCCTCCATGGTCATCACCCGGATGAAGTTCGCCAGCCGCCGTCCGCCCTGCACGGGGTCGAGGCGCTGCGCGAGCTCGTCGTCCTGGGTGGTGATCCCCGCCGGGTCCCGGCCGGCCTGCCAGTCGTCGTAGTACCCCGCGGCCGACCCGAGCTGCCGGTACTCCGCATCCAGATGCGGCGCGTTGTCACCGAGCGCGATGAGCGCGGCGGTGCCGATCGCCACGGCGTCGGCACCCAGCGCCATGCACTTGGCCACGTCGGCCCCGTTCCGGATGCCGCCCGAGACGACGAGCTGGACCTGCCGGTGCAGGCCCTCCTCCCGCAGCGCCTGGACGGCCTGCGGCAGCGCCGCGAGCGTGGGGATGCCGACGTGCTCGATGAAGACGTCCTGCGTCGCGGCCGTGCCGCCCTGCATCCCGTCGAGCACGATGACGTCGGCACCGGCCTTGGCGGCGAGCTTGACGTCGTAGTAGGTCCGGGTGGCGCCGATCTTGACGTAGATCGGCTTCTCCCAGTCGGTGATCTCCCGCAGCTCCCGGATCTTGATCTCCAGGTCGTCGGGGCCGGTCCAGTCGGGATGCCGGCAGGCGCTGCGCTGGTCGACGCCCATCGGCAGGGTCCGCATGCCGGCCACGCGCTCGGTGATCTTCTGGCCGAGCAGCATCCCGCCGCCGCCGGGCTTCGCACCCTGCCCCAGCACGACCTCGATGGCGTCGGCCATGCGCAGGTGGTCGGGGTTCATGCCGTAGCGGGACGGGAGGTACTGGTAGACGAGGTGCTTGGACTGGCCTCGCTCCTCCGGGGTCATCCCGCCGTCGCCGGTGGTCGTGGAGGTGCCCACCTCGCTGGCGCCGCGGCCGAGCGCCTCCTTGGCCCGGCCCGAGAGCGCTCCGAAGCTCATCCCGGCGATGGTGACCGGCGTGGCCAGGTGCAACGGGTAGGTGGCGTTGCGGTTCCCGAGGACGACGTCGGTGTCGCAGCGCTCCCGATACCCCTCGAGCGGGTAGCGGGACATGCTGGCACCGAGGAACAGCAGGTCGTCGAAGTGCGGGACCTTGCGCTTGGCGCCGCCGCCGCGGATGTCGTAGATGCCGGTCTCGGCGGCGCGCTGGATGTCGGCGATGGTCGCGCGGTCGAAGGTCGACGACTCGCGCAGCGCGGGGTTGTCGGTCACGGGGTGCCCCTCCTCAGTACGCCGAGGCGTTGTCGACGTGGAAGTTGTAGAGCCGCCGGGCGGAGCCGTAGCGGCGGAAGGACGACGGGTCGGCGTCGATCCCGGCGGCGGTCAGCAACCCGGCGAGCTCGGCGAGGTGCTCGGCCCGTACCTCCTTCTCGACGCAGTCCGCGCCGAGCGACCGCACCGCGCCGGCCACGTAGAGACGGGCTTCGTAGAGCGAGTCGCCGAGCGCGTCACCGGCGTCGCCGCAGACGACCAGCCGGCCCGCCTGACCCATGAAGGCGCTCATGTGGCCGACGTCGCCACCGACGACGATGTCCACGCCCTTCATCGAGATGCCGCAGCGCGCCGCCGCGGACCCCTCGACGACGAGCAGCCCGCCGTGCGCGGTGGCCCCGGCCGACTGCGACGCGTTGCCGCGGATGCGGACTGTCCCGCTCATCATGTTCTCCGCGACACCGACGCCTGCATTGCCGTTGACGGTCACCGTCGCGGTCTTGTTCATGCCGGCGCAGTAGTAGCCGACGTGCCCGTCGACCAGGACGTCGACGTCGGCGTCCAGGCCCACGGCGATGTTGTGCCGGCCCCCGGGGTTCACGACCCGCCAGGTGGGCGACTTCTCGGCGACGTCCACCGCGTGCAGCGCGCTGTTGAGCGCGCGGACGTCGGACGCGGACAGGTCCACGAGGGTGGGCTCGGGCAGCTCCACCCGCCCCTCCGCGAACTCCAGGGACGTGCTCAGCGCTGCCATGCGTAGACCTCTTCCGGCTCGGGCTCGAAGATGCGGGCGTTGTCGATGCCGGGCAGCCCGGCGAGGGCGCGGTACTCCGACGCCATGGCGACCCACTCCGGCGTCTCGGCGACGACGGCGGGCTTGCAGGCGATGGCGTCGCGGACGACCGCGAAGCTGTCCCGGTTGGCGACCAGCAGGGTGTAGAAGCCGTCGAAGCGCTCGCAGAGCAGCTTCAGCGACTTCTCGAGGTCGTAGCCGGCGGCCAGCTGGGCGGCGACGAACCGGGCGCCGACCTCGGAGTCGTTCTCGCTGTCGAACGTCATGCCGGCGGCCCGGAGCTCGCGGCGGATCGTGGCGTGGTTGGCGAAGGAGCCGTTGTGCACCAGGCACTGGTCCGGGCCGACGGAGAACGGGTGCGAGCCCTGCGGCGTGACCGCCGACTCGGTCGCCATCCGGGTGTGCGCCACGCCCTGCCAGCCCTGCGCCGACGCGAGGCCGAACTCGGCGGCGAGGACCTGCGGGTGGCCGACGCCCTTGAGGACGGCGAGATCCTCGCCCTGGCCGATGACGACGGCCTCGCCCTTCCCCACCCGCCCGGCCGCGGCCCGGACGGCCTCGACGAGCGTGGCCGGGTCGGTCGCGGCGTGGACCACCAGCGTCTGCCCGGCGTCGACCACCACCGCCTCGGGCAGCCGCTCGCGCAGCGCCGTCCCGATCTCCTCGGCGCCCGCACCGCCCGGGAGGAGCGACACCGTCGACTCCCCCGCCGGCGACCAGCGCGGGTCGCCGTAGACGGCCACCCCGGCGGAGTCCGGCCCCCGCTCGGTGATCTGGCAGAGCATCCCGGTCAGCAGCTCACCGAGCCGGGGGTACAGGGAGGGCTCCCGCAGGTGGAGCCCGGCGATCCCGCACATGGGTGCTGTTTCCTCTCGACGATCCGGCTGGTCAGAAGGCGGTCACGTACCGGTCGACCTCCCAGGAGGTCACCTGCCCGTGCCACTCGAAGAACTCCTCGCGCTTGAGGCCGGCGAAGTAGGCCGCGACGCCCGGTCCGGCGACGTCGAGCGCACCCGCGACCACTGGATCGGACTCCATCGCCTCGACCGCGTGCAGGAGCGTGGGAGGGAGCGGGCTGCTGGTCGCCGCCCCCGGGTCCCCCGGGTCCAGCCCCCGGCGCACCCCGTCCAGCCCGGCGGCCAGCGCGGCCGCCGCGGCGAGGTAGGGGTTGGCCGAGCCGTCCCCTCCCCGCAGCTCCACCCGGTTGCCGTCCGGCACGCGCAGCAGGTGGGTCCGGTCGTTGCCGCCGTAGGAGGCCGTGCGCGGCGACCAGGTGGCGCCCGAGCGCGTGCCGGTGGCGCCGGTCCGCTTGTAGGCGTTCACCGTCGGCGCGAGCACCGCCTGCAGACCGCAGGCGTGCTCGATCAGCCCGGCGACGAAGGAGTAGGCCAGCGCCGAGAGCCCGAGGCCCCGCGGGTCCGCGGCGTCCGGGAACACCGGCGCCCCGTCGCGCCACAGCGAGAGGTGCATGTGCAGGCCGCTGCCGGTCCGGTCGGTGAAGGGCTTGCCCATGAAGGTGGCCGTCATGCCCCGCTGCTCGGCGAGGACGGAGAGCAGGTACCGGAGGGTGACCACCCGGTCGGCGGTGGTCAGCGCGTCGGCGTAGGCGAAGTTCTGCTCGAACTGCCCGTTGCCGTCCTCGTGGTCGTTGGCGTAGTTGCCCCAGCCCAGCGCGTTGATGGCCCGGGAGACCTCGGTCAGGTGGTCATACATGCGGGTGAGGCCGCGGGCGTCATAGCAGGGGCGCTCGGAGGTGTCCTTCGGGTCGGCCGGGCGCAGGGCGCCGTCGGGGCCCCGCTCGACGAGGAAGTACTCGACCTCGGCGCCGACCTTGAGGTCCAGGCCGAGCTCCGCGGCGCGGGCCAGCTGCTCCTTGAGGATCACGCGCGGCGCGTACGGCCAGGGCCGGCCCTCGACGTGCGGGTCGCAGTGCACGATCGCCAACCCCGGCCGGATGAACGGCACCGGCATGTACGAGGCCGGGTCGGGGATCGCGATGAGGTCCGGGTCCTTCGGTTCCTGGCCCATGGCGCCGACGGCGTACCCGGCGAAACCGACGCCCTCGGTCTGCAGCTCCTCGACCGCCTCGACCGGGACCAGCTTGGCGCACGGCTTGCCGGTGAGGTCGACGAAGAGCGCCAGGATGAACTGCGTGCCGTCGGCGCGGGCCCGCGTGGCGAGGTCGAGCACCTCGGGTGCGGCCGCGACGGCCGCCGGCGGGGCCTCGGGGCGGGTGGCGGTGAGCGACACGGGATCCTCCTGCGACTGTCCACTGACATGAACCTCTGTCACGTAGGAGTGAACCCTTCGCCGGTTTCCGCGGCGTTACGGTCGCGCCAGGTTCGTGTTGCGCCGGACCTCGTGCGACGCGCCGGAGGCCGGCCCCCGACGGGGACCGGCCTCCGGTGTGTCTCGTGTCTGCCGCCAGGAGGCGGCGGTGGGTCAGACGGGCGACTTCGGTGCGGCGGCGACCGGCGCGGGGGGCACCTGGTCGGGGCCGTAGACGGTCGCACCCACCCGGGTCGGGCTGACCCCCCGGTCGAAGTCGTACGCCGACTCGGCGTGGACGGCGACGTCGAGCCCGGCGTCCTCCGTCGCCTCGTCGACGCGCAGCCCGATGGTGCGCTGCAGCACCCAGGCGACGGCGTAGGTCATCACGAAGGAGAACGTGCAGGTGGCGACGATCGCGACCAGCTCGCGCCAGACGATGTCGAAGCTGCCGCCGAGCAGGACGCCCTGCACACCACCCGGCGAGTTCGACGCGCCGATGAGCATGACGCAGAGGGTGCCGGCGATGCCGCCGACGCCGTGCACGGCGAACGCGTCGAGGCTCTCGTCGATGCCCAGCCTGGTCTTCCAGGTAACCGCCCAGGCGACGGCCGCACCGGCGACGAAGCCGACCACCAGCGCGCCGACAGCGTTCACCGTGTCCGCCGAGGGGGTGATGCCGACCAGGCCGGCGATGGCGCCGGAGGCCATGCCGAGCGTCGTCGCGTGGCCGTCGCGCAGCCTCTCGACGAGCAAGAAACCGAGGATGCCGGTGGACCCGGCGAGGAGCGTGGTCAGGACGACGTACTGGGCGAGGAAGTTCGCCCCGGCCGCGGACCCGCCGTTGAAGCCGATCCAGCCGAACCAGAGGATGCCGGCGCCCAGGACGACCAGCGGGAGGCTGTGCGGCCGGTGCGTCGGGGAACGCCGCTTGCCCAGGACCATCGCCAGCGCCAGGGCGGCGACGCCGGCGTTCATGTGCACGGCGGTGCCACCGGCGAAGTCGTGCAGCTGCAGCTCGTTGCGCATCCAGCCACCGACGACGCCGCTCTCCTCGTCGCTGAAGGCGAACACCCAGTGCGCGAGCGGGAAGTAGACGAGGGTCAGCCAGACGGCGGAGAAGACCAGCCACGAGCCGAACTTCATCCGTCCGGCCGCGCCGCTGGCCACGATCGCGATGGTGATCGCGGCGAACAGGATGAAGAAGGCGGTCCAGTAGACGCCTTCCGCGCCACCGGTGCCGCCGTCGTCGTGGAAGCCGGCGAGGCCGAGGTGGTCGACCGGGTTGCCGATCAGCCCCCAGCCGCCGAGGGAGTCGCCCGACACCAGCCCGTAGCCGAAGAGGACGTAGAGGACGCTCGTGACGGCCAGCGTGCTCATGACCATCATCACCATGTTGAGCATGTTCTTGCTGCCGAGCATGCCCCCGTAGAACAGGGCGAGGCCCGGGAACATCAGGAGCACGAGCGCGAACGCCGCCAGGAGCCAGGCGAGGTCGGCTGCGGGCATGAGCCACTCTCCTCAGGTCAGTCGGGCGGGACCGGCCACGCCACGAGATCGGTGGGTCGCACCGGGAGACCGGTGCGCGACGCCACGGCCGACGACCGCTGGGCGACCGGTGCCGGGAGCACCGGGCGCGGGGCGGCCACCGCGTGTCGCGGCGTGAAACGGAGTCTCACGGCACTGGACGCGCTCGTGGGTTACGCCGACGTGAATCTGCGTTACGAAAGCGAGAGGTTCTGCCGCGCGCGCAAGGCGTCACCGGTCGGTCTAGATGTACCCGGCCAGGACGTTGGTGACGGCGGCCGGACTTGAACGCAGGAGAACCTCCGAGTGGGGTGTGGCTTCCTAAGGCCCACATCCGCCCGGAGGTTCTCGTGTCCCACGGTAATGCCCGCACCA
>NZ_JBJHAC010000037.1:0-23445 GCF_054050835.1 Blastococcus sp. SYSU DS0510
TGCGGGCGAGCTCGGTGGTCAGCCGGTTGCCGGCCACCAGCAGCGGGGCCAGCCGTTCGATCAGCTGCGGCCCGAACGCGCCCTCGAGCCGCTCGCCGGCCAGGTCGTCCAGCGCGGCGACCAACCGCTCCACCGCATCGGCCGCACCTGTCGAACGCATGTACGAATAATACCGCCGGCCGACGACATCCGCAGCACGAAAGCGCAGGTCAGAGTCGAGTCCACAGATCGCCACCGGCTCTTGACACGGCCGATGTCGTCACTCCGCCGGTGCGTCGATCCGGTAGCCGGAGCCGGTGGCGACCACGTCGACGACCGCTCCTCCGGGCCGGCCGCAGCGCCGCTCGCAGCCGGCCCAGTGCTGGCGCGCGCCACCGGCGGGGAGCGAGCCGACCACCACGGCGGCGGTCGCGTCCGCCCGGACGTCGGCGAGCGACTTGGCGCACCCGGGCAGCCCGGCGCACGCCGTCACGCGGGTCCACGGGCTGGCCGGGTCGAGCACCAGCCCGGCCTCCACCAGCAGCGGGGCCGCCGACCCGTCGGCCAGGTCGGGGACCACGACCCCGCGCCACGGCGTGAGCTGGGCCTCCGCCGCGAGGTCGGCCAGCAGCGAGAGGTGGGCGGCGGTGAGCCGGCCCAGGGGCACGACGGCGGCGAGGGCGGTCCGGCCGTCGTCCTGCCGCACCGCCCCGATGGGGCGCACCCGCGGCTCGGCCGGCACCTCGACCCGCGCACCAGCTCGTACACCTTGCAGCCGCGCCGCCACGCGGGCAGCTCCGTCGGCGAGCTCGGCCAGCCGCCAGGCGGTCCCGCCCTGCTCGGCCCGCTCGGCGACGAAAGCACGGGTCGCCGCCAGCGCGAGCGCGACGGCGTCCGAGGGTCCGGCGCGCAGGCCCGAGTCGACGCCGGCCAGGGTCAGCGCGACGACGCCGGGGGAGAGGGCGAGGAGGCCGACGTCGCCACCGAGCGCGGCGACGTCGCCCCGGCCGTCGTCGAACGTGGCCAGGAACCGGCCCGGAAGCGCCGCGAGGGAGGGGTCCGCGCACATCGCCTCGTCGAAGGCGCGCACCCAGCCCCGGGCGTCGAGCAGGCCGCCCGCCCGGCCGCTCAGCACGCTGCCCAGCAGGTTCCGCGCGGTCTCGTGGCTGTCGCTGGGCAGCAGCCCGGACGCCGCGAGCCGGCCACCGAGCTCAGCCGCCGATCCCTGGCGCAGGCCGCGCAGCTGCACGTTGCCGCGGCTGGTGAGCTCCAGCGCGCCGTCGCCGAGCTCGACGGCGGCCACGCCCAGCACCCGCAGCTGCCCGGCGTCGAGCAGCCCGCCGGGGACCCGCACCCGTGCGAGCTCACCATCGGCGGCGGAGTGGGTCTGCAACGCGCCGGGGCAGGCGTCGGCCCGGTCCCGGAGCGGTGGCGTCGGCGTGCCGGCTGATGACATGGCGTCCGCGAGGCTACGGCCCCGGCCGCGCGCGCTCGACCCTCAGCTCCGGTCGGTCACGGGGCGTCCCGGTGGACCTCCGCGAACCGGGAGGAGCGCAGGTCCAGCCGCCGGCTGCACAGGCTGCGTCCGTCGGCGTCCAGCGCCTCCGCGGTGGGTGGCCGCCGACCGGCCCACACCACCACCAGGTGGCCGTGCCGGGGCACCCGCAGCCGGCGCGTCCCGATGGCCAACCGGTCGACCTCCCGGCTGGCGCGCACCCGGGCGTAGGAGACGTACCGGGCGCCCCACGGCACCGACCGCCCGCCGTTGCGCAGCACCGACCCGCTGCCGGTCAGGAGCAGCGGCCCGCCCTGCGGCGAGGCGGACGGTCGGTCGGCCAGGTCGTCGTCGTCCAGACCACCTCCTCCGCCGCCCAGCAGCACCCAGCCATGCCCGCGCCGCACGAGCACCCAGGTCTCCTCTTCGACGGAGCCGACGCTGCGGCGGGCGAAGAGGGTGCAGGCGACCTCGCCGTCGACGTCCACGGCCAGGGCGGCGAACCGCCGCCGCCGGCTGAGCCGCGCGGGGCTGTCCGGCACGCCGCGCTCGATGAGCGCGACGCTCTCCGCGAGGGCGTCGTAGGCCACCGCCGAAGGCCAGGGGCGCAGGAGCTCAGGAGGCGCGGCGGTCGAAGGAGAGCCACACCCGGCGCCGCTCGGCCCGGCTGTGGGCCGACGCCATGGCCGCGACCCGGCGCTGCTGGTCGGGGGTCGCGGTGTGCTGGACGACCGCCACCTCCGCCTCCCGCATGGCCCGCTCGGCGGCGAACTC
Organism: Blastococcus sp. SYSU DS0510; assembly: GCF_054050835.1. Taxonomy (NCBI): domain Bacteria; kingdom Bacillati; phylum Actinomycetota; class Actinomycetes; order Geodermatophilales; family Geodermatophilaceae; genus Blastococcus; species Blastococcus sp. SYSU DS0510. Next base: position 2,249 of record NZ_JBJHAC010000037.1, read on the forward strand.
CTGGGGGGTCGAGGGGTACTCGTCGGCCTCGTCGGGACCCGCGTCCCCCTCCCCGCCGGCCCGGGCGTAGGGGCTGTCGGGGGGTAGGTTGCCGCTCACCCGCCCGTAGGCACCCAGGACGAGCAGCAGCAGACCGACGACGACCGAGAACACGACGTTCGGGAAGCGGAACGCCAGGAAGTTGAGGTCGGTGTTCAGCACGGCGAGGTTGGCCAGCGCCGACACCAGGAACAGCACGCCGACGACGATCATCACCGTCGAGGCGATCCGCGGCCCCTTCACCGCGGCGGCGATCAGGACCGCTGCGGTGACGACGGAGATGGTGGACAGCAGGCCGTTGGACGAGAGGCCGAGCACCCGTTCGCCCTCGGTCGAGAAGAAGTCCAGCCCGTCGGCGAACCCGAGGATGCCGAAGACGGCGATCACCGCCGCGACGACCACCGCGCCGATCCGGTGGACGGCGGGCACGCGGGCGCCGGTCGGGGAGTGCTCCGGCGCCAGCCGCTCGGCGCCCACCGGCTGCTCGGGGCGCTTCGGCTGAGCCGGTCGGGCGGGCGGGGGCGCCTGCGGAGTGGCCGGCGGGGCGGCGGGTGGGGGCTCGGGCGCGTTGCGGGTGCGGCGGAGATGCGGACGCAGTGCCATGGCGACTCCCAGCTAGACCTGTTCTGTACCCCTCCTTCCCCTCCGGCACACCGCTCGGATGCGAACGACGGGTGCTGCTCCGCGGAGCGCACGCGCCCCGGTAGCGTCCGGTCCACATCACGGCAGTGCAGAAGGAAGCCGGTGCGAGTCCGGCGCGGTCCCGCCACTGTGAGGCCTCCGGGCCGAGCCAGACACTCCGGCTGCCGTGCCCAGCGGAACGGGGCGCGGACCCCGAGGGAGGCGGCGCGGCCGTGTTCACCCTGCTCTCCACGAGTGACACCGACCTGCTCTCGGCCCGGGCCAGCGGCGCGGACTGGCGGCTGGGCAACCCCGCCCGCCTGGACGCCGACGGGATCGCCGCGCTCACCGAGGGCAGCGCGCTCGTGGTGGTCCGCATCCTCGGTGTGCGCCGCCAGTACGAGGAGCTGATCGCGCCGCTGCTGGCCGGCCCGGCGCCCGTCGTGGTCCTGGGCGGCGAGCAGCTCCCCGACGCGGAGCTGATGGAGCTCTCCACCGTCCCGATGGGCGTGGCCACCGAGGCGCACGGCTACCTGGCCCAGGGCGGCCCCGACAACCTGACCCAGCTGCACCGCTTCCTCTCCGACACAGTGCTGCTCACCGGCGAGGGGTTCGAGCCGCCGTCGGTCGCCCCCGACTGGGGGCTGCTGGACCGCACGCCGCGGACGACGACGGGCCCGTGCGTCGCCGTCCTCTACTACCGCGCGCACCACCTCGCCGGGAACACCGCCTTCGTCGAGGCGCTGTGCACCGCGGTGGAGGAGGCCGGCGGGCGGCCGCTGCCGGTGTTCGTGAGCTCGCTGCGCAGCGTCCCCGACGACCTGCTCGCCACGCTCGGCACCGCCGACGCCCTGGTGGTGACCGTGCTGGCCGCCGGCGGTTCGCGACCGGCCACCGCGCAGGCCGGCGGTGACGACGGCGCCTGGGACGTCGGGCAGCTCGCCGCGCTCGACGTCCCCGTGATCCAGGGGCTGTGCCTCACCCGGTCGCGCGACGAGTGGCTCGCCGACGACGACGGCCTCTCGCCCCTCGACGTCGGCAACCAGGTCGCGATCCCCGAGTTCGACGGCCGGCTGATCAGCGTGCCGTTCTCCTTCAAGGAGACCGACGACGACGGGCTGACCCACTACGTCGCCGACCCCGAGCGCGCCGCGCGGGTGGCCGGCACCGCCGTCGCCCACGCCCGGCTGCGGCACACCCCGCCGGCCGAGCGCCGGATCGTCGTGATGCTGTCGGCCTACCCGACCAAGCACGCCCGCATCGGCAACGCCGTCGGGCTGGACACCCCGGCGTCGGTGGTGCGGCTGCTCGCCGCGATGCACGGCGCGGGCTACGACGTCGGCCCGTTCGACGGCCCCGACGCGCTGCCCGGTGTGGCCGACCTCGACGGCGACGCCCTGGTGCACGCGCTCATCGCCGCCGGCGGCCAGGACGAGAACTGGCTGACCGAGGAGCAGCTCTCCGGCAACCCGGTCCGCATCCCCGCCGCCGAGTACCGGAAGCACTTCGACACGCTTCCCGAGGACCTGCGCGAGGCGATGGTCGAGCACTGGGGCGAGGCGCCCGGCTCGCTGTTCGTGGACGGCTCCGGGGACGACCAGGCCATCGTCTTCGCGGCGCTGCGCGCGGGCAACGTCGTCGTGATGGTCCAGCCGCCGCGCGGCTTCGGCGAGAACCCGATCGCGATCTACCACGACCCCGACCTGCCGCCCTCGCACCACTACCTCGCGGCGTACTGGTGGCTGCGGTCGGTGTTCGGCGCGCACGCCCTGGTGCACGTCGGCAAGCACGGCAACATGGAGTGGCTGCCGGGCAAGACCGTCGGGCTGTCGGCCTCCTGCGCCCCGGACGCCGCGATCGGCGACCTGCCGCTGGTCTACCCGTTCCTGGTCAACGACCCCGGCGAGGGCAGCCAGGCCAAGCGCCGCGCGCACGCCACCCTGGTCGACCACATGGTGCCGCCGATGGCCCGCGCCGAGACCTACGGCGACATCGCCCGCCTGGAGCAGCTGCTCGACGAGCACGCCAACGTCGCGGCGATGGACCCGGCGAAGCTGCCCGCCGTCCGCGCCCAGATCTGGACCCTGCTGCAGGCGGCGAAGCTGGACTCCGACCTCGGGCTCAACGAGCGCCCCGAGGACGACCACTTCGACGAGATGATCCTGCACGTCGACGGGTGGCTCTGCGAGATCAAGGACTCCCAGATCCGCGACGGGCTGCACGTGCTCGGCACGCCGCCGTCGGGCCAGGACCGGGTCGACCTGGTCGTGGCGATGCTGCGCGCCCGGCAGATCTGGGGCGGCTCGGTGGCCCTGCCGGGGCTGCGCGAGGCGCTCGGCCTGACCGAGGACGGCACCGCCGGGTTGCACGAGACCGACCGGGTCGAGGCGCTGGCCGCCGCGCTGGTCGGTGCGATGGAGGAGCGCGGCTGGACCGGGGCCGCCGTCCCCGAGGTCGTGCGCGAGCTCCTGGACCGCGACGACGAGGCGGTCGCGGCGGTGCTCCGGTTCGCCGTCGACGAGGTGGTGCCCCGGCTGGCGCGCACCACCGACGAGCTCGACGCCACGCTGCACGCCCTCGAGGGCGGCTACGTGCCGGCCGGCCCGTCGGGCTCCCCGCTGCGCGGCCTGGTCAACGTGCTCCCGACCGGCCGGAACTTCTACTCCGTGGACCCCCGCGCGGTGCCCTCGCGGCTGGCCTGGGAGACCGGCCAGGCGATGGCCGAGTCGCTGGTCGACCGCTACCGCGCCGACACCGGCGAGTACCCGCGCTCGGTCGGGCTCTCGGTCTGGGGGACCTCGGCCATGCGGACCTCGGGCGACGACGTCGCCGAGGTCCTGGCGCTGCTCGGCGTCCGCCCGGTGTGGGACGAGGCCTCCCGGCGCGTGACGGCGCTCGAGCCGGTCCCGCTGGACGAGCTGGGCAGGCCGCGGATCGACGTCACGGTGCGGATCAGCGGATTCTTCCGGGACGCCTTCCCGCACGTGGTCACCATGCTCGACGACGCGGTGACCCTCGCCGCCTCGCTCGAGGACGAGTCCGACGACGAGAACTACGTCAAGGCCCACGTGGAGGCCGACGTGGCCACCCACGGCGACCGCCGGCGGGCCACCACCCGCGTCTTCGGCTCCAAGCCCGGCGCCTACGGGGCGGGGCTGCTGCCGCTGATCGACAGCCGGAACTGGCGTGGGGACGCCGACCTCGCCGAGGTGTACGCGGTCTGGGGCGGCTACGCCTACGGCCGCGACCTCGACGGGGTGCAGGCGCGGCCGGACATGGAGGCGGCCTACAAGCGGATCGCCGTCGCCGCGAAGAACGTCGACACCCGCGAGCACGACATCGCCGACTCCGACGACTACTTCCAGTACCACGGCGGGATGGTCGCCACGGTGCGCGCGCTCACCGGCTCGGCGCCGAAGGCCTACATCGGCGACTCGACCCGGCCCGAGCAGGTGCGCACCCGGTCGCTCACCGAGGAGACGGCGCGGGTGTTCCGCGCCCGCGTGGTGAACCCGAAGTGGCTCGCGGCGATGCGCCGGCACGGCTACAAGGGCGCCTTCGAGCTCGCCGCCACGGTCGACTACCTGTTCGGCTACGACGCCACGACCGGCGTGGTGGCCGACTGGATGTACGAGAAGCTCGCGCAGACCTACGTGCTCGACCCCGAGAACCGCGAATTCATGGAGACGTCGAACCCGTGGGCGCTGCACGGCATCGCGGAGCGGCTGCTGGAGGCGGTGGACCGGAAGATGTGGGCGTCGCCCGACCCGCAGGTGCTCGCCGAGCTGCAGCAGGCCTACCTGGACACCGAGGGGGAACTGGAGGGCGGGGAGACGCCGGCGGGGTCGGCTCCGGGCCCGCGCCGGGCATAGCGCCGGGCGCAGGGTCCACCAGCTGCCCTGCAGGTTGTCGAGCCCGGGCTCCCGTGCCGGGGCGGGTGGCTCAACGGTGCCAGGCCGGCCGCAGCAGCTGGGCCACCAGGTCGCGCGGTGGCCGGGGGCGGTGCGAGCGGTTCCCGTTCGCCGGGGGCTCGTCCTGCAGGGACCGCGCCCCCAGCCGCAGGCCGTAGCTGACCAGGTGCCGCAGGGCCACGATCGCGCCGGCCACGACGATCTGCTGCCAGCTGGGGTCGCCCACCAGCCGCAGCAGCCCGGCAGCCACCAGCAGGTCGAGGAGGATGCCGACCGCGAGCGCCGGGCGGCGGGTGACGGCCAGGGCCAGCCCGCTGGAGACCAGCGCGAACGCGGCGACGACCGGGGACATCGCCCCGGTGACCGCGACCAGCGTCGAGCTCACACCGTCCGCCCGGCGCGGCGGTGGTCGGTCGGGTCCTCCGAGGAGGCTTCGTCGTCGTCCTCGGCGATCTGGCGCTTCTCCTCCGCGATCTCCTTGCCGAGGAAGTAGTTGAGCACCGTCCGGATGGCCGCGATGGCGGCCAGCTGACCGATCTCCTCCCAGCTCGGCGCGACCGCGGTCTTGAGGACGTCGGCGGCCAGCTGGAACTCCAGGCCGAGCGCGAGGAAGCGGCCCAGCGTGAGCCGGACGGGGACGAACGCCCGTGTGCTGCGGTCGCGGAAGCCGACCCACAGGAAGAGCAGGAACGCCCAGACCGCGCCGATGATGATGACCGCCGCGCCGCAGGCCTCCACGATGACGACCAGGACGTTGACGATCTCCTGCAGCAGCTCTTCCACGGGGCGCCGCATACCCGGGGCGCGTCGCCGGGCACGCATGGTGGTTGCGAGACTGCGCCGATGAGCGAACTGCGCCACTCCGCCTCGATCGTCGTCGCCGCCTCCCCGGAGGAGCTGTACGACCTCGTCTCCGACGTCACGCGGACCGGTGAGTGGAGCCCGATCTGCCAGGAGTGCTGGTGGGACGAGGGTGCCACGGGGAAGGTCGGCGACCGGTTCACCGGGCGCAACGCCACGCCCGACCGCACCTGGGAGACCCGCTCGCGGGTGGTCGTCGCCGACCGCGGCCGCGAGTTCGCCTGGGTGGTCGGCGACGACTTCGTGCGGTGGGGCTTCGGCATGGCGCCGGTCACCGGCGGGACGCAGCTCACCGAGTCGTGGGAGTTCCTGCCCGCCGGCCTGGCGATGTTCGCCGAGCGCTTCGGGGAGCGCGCCGACGAGCAGATCGCGCTGCGCACCCGGCAGGCGCACGAGGGCATCCCGGTGACGCTCGCGGCCGTGAAGCGCATCGCCGAGCGGGGCTGATCGGTCGGCTGCCGCCGTTCCACCGGCACCGGCCGCTCCGGCCCGCGCCGTTCCTCGACCAGCCCTCATGGTCGAACAGGACGGTCAGCCGGTCGGGCTCCACGGACATGACCACGCCGCGCCCCCACTCGCGGTGCCGCAACCGGGAACGGTGCGTCGCCGACGGCGTGGTCCTCGGCCGTGCCGGCCGCGCAGGTGTCGCAGTTGCCGCACGGGTGGGGGAGCTGCTCGCCGAAGCAGCCGAGCAGGAACTGCCGTCGGCAGCCGGTGGTCTCGGCGTAGCCGCGCACCATCTCGATCCGGGAGCGGTGAGCCGCTGGTGGGTCTCGGACACCTCCACGGCCTCCCGCACCGCCCCGCCGGGGGTGAGGTCCGGGTCCAGAACTCCAGCCGGCCGTCGTCGCTCTCGCGCTCCACCGCCAGGCGGAGGTTGGGCCGGTCGAAGCCGGCGACGATCTCGGCCGGGTCGCGCAGGCCCAGCCGTTCCGCGATGCGGCCGGCGCGGGGTCTGCTCACCGCCGGGCCACCGGGTCGCTGCGGACCGGTGGCCTCCGATCCGCCTCCAGCCTCTCCGGGGGCGCCCCGTCGTAGCCTGCCGGCATGCCGGACCAGACCTTCCAGCTCCCCTCCGCCCACGACGTCCCGGTCACCGCCTACCGGTGGGACCCCGCCGGCCCGGTCCGCGGCGTCGTGCAGCTCACCCACGGCATGGGTGAGCACCTGCTCCGCTACGAGGCGCTGGCCGCCGCGCTGACCGCGGCCGGCTGGCTGGTCGTGGGGCAGGACCACCGCGGTCACGGCGCCACGGCCGGCGACGGTGCGTGGGGCGACCTGGGGCCCGGCGGCTGGGACGAGCTGGTGCGCGACGTCGGCCGGCTCAGCGCCCACGTGCGCGCCGAGCACCCCGATGCGCCGCTGGTGCTGCTCGGGCACAGCATGGGCTCCTTCGCCGCGCAGCAGCACGTGCTGGACCACTCCGGGGAGCTCGCCGCCTTGGTGCTCACCGGGACGACGGTGCTGGACCTGATCGAGCCCGCGGTGGACCTGGACGGCCCCACCGACCTCTCGGCCTTCAACGCCCCGTTCCAGCCGGCCCGCACCGACTACGACTGGCTCTCCCGCGACGAGGCGCAGGTGGACGCCTACGTGGCCGACCCGCGGTGCGGCTTCGGCCTGGCCGCCGCCGACAGCCGGCAGATGTTCCTGGCCGGGCGGCAGCTGGCCGACATCGAGCGGCTGCGCGGGCTCCGCGACGACCTGCCGGTCTACGTGGCGGTGGGCGACGCGGACCCGCTCAACGGCCGGCTCGCGCTGGTGCAGGTGCTGGTCGACCGGCTGCGCGAGGCCGGCGTCCGGGACGTGACGCTGCAGGCCTACCCCGGCGCCCGGCACGAGGTCTTCAACGAGACCAACCGCGACGAGGTGGTCCGCGACCTGCTGACCTGACTGGACCGGGTCGTCCCCGCGGGCTGAGCACGGCGCCGCGGGCCCGGTTCACAGCCGACGCCCAGGCAGCTCCCCGGGAAACGCCACCTCGGGGAGGGAGCCTCGTCCTGCCGAGCGAGGAGGAGGCGCCGTGGTCATCAGCACGGTCCCGTCCGCAGCGCCCCGGAGCGGTGCGTCCGCGGCGCCGTCCGGCCGCGTCCTCCTGGTCGTGGGCGGGCTGCCGGGCAGCGGCAAGACCACGCTGCTGCGGCGCCTGCTCGCCGACGACGCCCCCGGCGTCGCCGCCCTGGACTCCGAGGACGTCGCCGCCCGGGTGCGCCGGGTGGGGATCGGCGTCCCGTACCGGCTGCTGCGGCCGTGGGTGCACTGCTGCCACCGGTGGCGCGTGCTGCGGACGGTCGGCGGCGACGCGCCGCTGGTCGTGCTCACCGACCCGTGGACCAGTTCCCCGTGGCGTGCCCTGGTGGTGCGGGTGGCCCGCCGATCGGGCCGGACGCTGCGCGTGGTGCTGCTCGACGTGCCGCCGCCGCTCGCCCGGGCGGGCCAGCGGGCGCGCGGCCGGACGCTGCCGGGCGGCCGGATGCGGCGCCACGCGGCCCGGTGGATCCGGTACCTCGAGCGGGTGCGGGCCGCACCCGAGGGGGTCCTCGTCGTCGACCGGCCGGGGGGCGACGAGCTGACCTGGGAGGTCGCCCTGGGGGAGGCGGAGCCCGGGGCCGGCAGCGCCCCTCGTCACTGCGGTGTTGACTGAGCCGCGGGGCCGCCCGGTCCCTTTCGCACCGAGCTCCCGGAGGACGGCATGCACGTCGGCGTCGACAGCTTCGTCGCGGCGGTGACCGATCCGCGCACCGAGCGGCTGATCGGCCCGGAGGAGCGGATGGCGCACCTGCTCGAGGAGATCGAGCTCGCCGACCGCGTGGGGCTGTACTCCTTCGGCATCGGCGAGCACCACCGCAGCGAGTACTACGACTCCGCGCCGCCGGTGATCCTCGGGGCCGCCGCAGCGCGCACCTCGCGCATCCGGCTGGGCAGCGCGGTCACCGTGCTGAGCGCCGCCGACCCGGTGCGCGTCTTCCAGCAGTTCGCCACCCTCGACCTCATCTCCCGCGGCCGGGTCGACCTCGTGGTGGGGCGTGGCTCGTTCACCGAGGCCTTCCCGCTCTTCGGCCTCAGCCTGGCCGACTACGACGAGCTCTTCGCCGAGAAGCTCGACCTGCTGCTGCGCATCCGGGCGTCCGAGCACGTCACCTGGTCCGGGAAGCACCGGCCGCCGCTGACCGGGCAGGGCGTCCACCCGCGCCCGCTGCAGGACCCGCTGCCGATCTGGGTGGGGGTCGGGGGCACGCCGGAGTCCTTCGCGCGGGCCGGGCTGCTGGGGCTGCCGCTGATGGTCGCGCTCATCGGCGGGGAGCCGCGCCAGTTCGCCCCGCTGATCGACCTCTACCGCCGGGCCGGTGCGCACGCCGGGCACCCACCCGAGGCGCTGCAGGTGGGGCTGCACGTCTTCGGCTTCGTGGCGGAGAGCACGCAGGCCGCCGCCGACACGATCTACCCGGGCTGGCACGAGATGTTCGCGAAGATCTCCCGCGAGCGGGGCTTCGCCACCCCGACACGGGCGCAGTTCGACGCCACCAGCGGCCCGGACGGCGCGTTCTTCATGGGCGACCCGGACACCGTGGCCGCCAAGCTGCGGCGGGTGTCCGAGCAGCTGGGCGGCGTGGACCGCGTGGCGCTGCAGATGACCAACCCGCGGCTGGCGCACGAGGACCTGCTGCGCGGCATCGAGCTCCTCGGCACCGACGTCGCCCCGCAGGTCGCGGGGGCCTGACGGCGGCCCGTCGCCCGCGGCCCCGGGGGACGCCGGCGACGGGCCGGGGGCTCAGGCCAGGCCCTCGTTGTGCGGCTCGATGCTGGCCGAGGGGTCGACGCCCTCGTCGGCCGCGGGCTGGACCGGGCCCTCGCCGGGCTCGGACCCGGAGCCGGCCGCGGTGTTGCGCGAGGAACGCTCCGGATCGGTGACGTCGGTCGACGTCGGCGCCTGCCCGATCCGCTTGGCGGCCTCTCCGGTGCCGGTCTCCTCGAGGTTTCCGTCGGTCACGTCTGCTCCTCTCGTACGGGGTCGTCCGTGCGCGTGCGGCGTACCCCCGGGCCGTCGGAGGACACGTCGGCGCGCGCACCGGTGTGGTGCGCGCAACCGTCGGGCGTGGCGCGCCGGAAGGTGCTGGGAGCCGATCCGTACGAGGATGGGGACGTGGTGAGAACGCGGAAGGTCGGACCTGAGGACGCACGCTCCTGGCTGCTGGTGAACGGGGCGCGGACGGAGCTCTTCGACGTCGCCCACGAGTCACGGGCCGATGCGGTGGTGCTCGACATCGAGGACGCCGTCGACCCCGCCCGCAAGGGCGAGGCGCGCGAGGGCGTCGTCCAGTGGCTCTCCCGCGAGGACCGCAGCGCCTGGGTGCGGATCAACGACCACGAGACGCCGTACTGGGCCGACGACATGGCGGGGCTGGCCGGGCTGCCCGGGCTGCTCGGCGTCATGCTCGCCAAGGCCGAGGCCGCCGAGCACGTGACGGAGACGTTCGACCGTCTCGGCGGCGCCACGCCCGTCCTCGCGCTGGTCGAGTCGGCGCTCGGCATCGAGGAGGCGGTGAACATCGCCCGGGCCCGTGGGGCCTTCCGCCTCGCGTTCGGCAGCGGCGACTACCGCCGCGACACCGGCACCAGCGCCGACGAGCTGGCCATGTCCTACCCGCGGACGCGCCTGGTGCTGGCCAGCCGCATCGGTGGCCTGCCCGGGCCGATCGACGGCCCGACCGTGAGCACCAGCCTGCCGGTCCTGCGGGAGCAGAGCGCCGTCACCGTCTCCCTCGGGCTGACCGGGAAGCTGTGCCTGGACATGGACCAGCTGCCGGTGATCAACGAGGTCATCAGCCCCGCGCCCTCCGACGTCGCCTGGGCTCGTGACTTCCTCGCCGACTTCGACGCTCGCGGGCAGGTCATCCGCGACGGCAGCGACCTGCCCCGCCTCGGCCGCGCACGCAAGATCGAGCGGCTGGCCGCGGTCTTCGGGGTCGAGCCCGTCTGACGCTCAGGCCACGGTGACGACGCGGTCGCGGCCCTGCCGCTTCGCCGCGTACAGCGAGGCGTCGGCGCGGCCGAGCACCTCCGCGGGCGTGCTGCCGCCGCCGGCGATCCCGATGCTGACGGTCACCGGGACGCCACCGGTCAGCGCCGCCCACGGGTGCTCGGCGATCGCCCGGCGGACGCCCTCCAGGTGCCACGCCGCCGCACCGGGCCCGGTGCCGGTCTGCACCAGCAGGAACTCCTCGCCGCCCAGCCGGGCGGCGAACGACCCGGCGGAGCCCGTGGCGGTCTCCTGGAGGATCGCGGCAACCGCCCGCAGCACCTGGTCACCGACCTCGTGGGAGCAGGTGTCGTTGACCCGCTTGAAGTGGTCGAGGTCCAGCAGCGCCACGGTCACGTCGCCCGGGCGGGCCGCCAGCAGGCGCGGCAGCTCCTCGTCGACGTAGCGGCGGTTGTACAGCCCGGTCAGCGGGTCGCGCAGCGAGAGCTCCCGGTACCTGCGGCTCTGCCGGCGGGCCTCGGTGGTCTCGTACATGGCCTGCAGCGCGCGGGCCCGCGCGTCGCGCTCGCCCGACTGCAGCTCCATGAGCTCGGCGCAGTAGCGCTTGTGCTCCTCGTACGCCGCCCGGAAGCGACCGCGGGCCGCGTGCAGCTCGGCCAGCTCGCGGCGGGCCCGCACGCGGATGGACGTCAGCCCGAACCGCTCGCAGCGGCGCACGCACTCGTCGAGGCTCTCCTGCGCCTGGTCCAGGTGCCCGCGGCGACGGCGGATCTCGGTGAGGGTCAGCAGGAAGTCGGCCCCGGCGTCGCCGTCCAGCGAGGCGTCGAGCAGCTCCGGGTGGAGACCGGGCGCCATGGCGGTCTCGGCGTCCTCGAGGCGGTCCAGCTCCATGAGGGCACGGCCGATCGTGTCCAGCCGGCCGACCCCGAGCGGGATGCCGTGCCGCGCCGCCAGCTCCTGCAGCTTCCGGCTCCAGACCAGGGCCTCCTCGAACCGCCCGGAGAGGCTTTCGCAGTAGGTGCGGTTGTTGAGCACGAGCAGCTGCCGGTCGACGTCGTCGATCTCCTCGGCCAGCTGCAGCACGTGGTCGTAGCGGTCACGGGCGGCGAGGTCGCCGTTGAGCCCCAGGCAGTCGGCCAGCCGCGCGTGGAGGTCGATCCGGGTCTGGGGCCGGACCTCCTCGTCGATCAGCTCGACGGCGCGGACGGCGTGCTCCAGCGCCAGGGAGAGGTCGCCCAGCTCCTGGAACACCGCGGTCAGCACGAAGTGGCTCCGCGCCAGGAGGCACCGGGAGCCGCGGTCGGCGGCCCAGCGGTTGATCTCCTCGGCCATCCGGCCGGCCTCGGCGACGTTGCCGAGCCGCCGCACCAGGTCGGCCTGCACCAGCCGGGCGCGCTGCTCCAGCTCGGGCATGCGCAGCCTGCGGGCCTCGGTCAGCGCCTGCTCGGCCCGCTGTTCGAGGCCGTCGTCGTCGAACCGGGAGCGGTCCTCCAGCTCGTCGATCCGCGCCGAGAGCGGCGCCGCGCCGGCGTCCGGGGGACGTGGTACGGGCAGGTCGGGAGCACGCTCCCCACCGGATCGTTCCGCCACGCTGGTCACCCGACCCCATCGGCCGGTCGCCGGCCCGGCTCCAGCGTCCGGCCACGGGAACCCCCTCGTACGGGTGGGGTCAGCCCTCGGCGAGCCAGATCGCGGTGTGCGGCGGCAGCGCCACGGTCGCCGGGGAGCGGCGCACGTGCGTGTTGGAGGCCAGCAGGACCGTGCCGCGGGTGCGCACCAGCGTCGTGCCCGTGCCCATGTTGACCACGCACCGGACCACGCTGCCGTCAGCGGCGGTGCACCGGACGGTGAGGACGTCGCCCCGCGTGCTGACCGTGGCCTCGCCCGAGCCCAGCGCCGGGTGCGCCTCGCGCAGCGCCAGCGCCCGCCGGTAGAGGGTCAGCATCGAGCCGCCGTCGCGCGACTGGCGGGACACGGCGTACCGGTCCCACTCGTCGGGGATCGGCAGCCAGGGCTCGGCGTCGGGCCGGGTGGAGAAACCGACCCCGGGTGCGGGGTTCCAGGGCATCGGCACGCGGCAGCCGTCCCGCCCGCTGCGGGCGCCGCCGCTGCGGAAGAAGATCGGGTCCCGCTTGGCCCCGTCAGGGACGTCGGCCTGCGGCAGGCCCAGTTCGTCGCCGGCGTAGACGTAGGCGGAGCCGGGCAGCGCCAGCATCAGCAGCGCGGCGGCCCGGGCGCGGGCGGCGCCCACGGCGCCACCGCCGAACCGGGTGACCTGCCGGTCCTTGTCGTGGTTGCCGAGCACCCAGGAGACCGGGGCGCCGACCTCGCCGAAGGCGTCCAGCGCGCTGCGCACGCCGTCGGCGAAGGCCTCGGTCGACCAGGCGGACTTCAGCAGCCGGAAGCTGAACGACTGGTGCATCTCATCGGGGCGCGAGTACAGGGCGACCTCGCGCGGGTCGGCCAGGCACACCTCGCCGACGAGCATCGTGTCGGGGTACTCGTCGCAGATCGACCGCCAGCGCCGCCAGACGTCGTGCACCTCGGGCTGGTTCCAGGTCATCGCCTGCTCGGGGCCGTGCCCGAACAGGGTGGGGGAGTAGGCCCCCGGGTTGTCGCGCAGGCCGGCGTCCTTGAACAGGCCGTAGGCGACGTCGACGCGGAAGCCGCTGACGCCGCGGTCGAGCCAGAAGCGCAGGGTCCGCTCGAAGTCCGCGGCGACGGCCGGGTCGCGCCAGTTGAGGTCGGGCTGCTCGGGGGCGAACAGGTGCAGGTACCAGCGGCCGTCGGGGGTGCGCGACCACGCCGGCCCGCCGAAGAGCGACTGCCAGTTGTTCGGCGGCTCTTCCGACGGCGGCGCGAAGTGGTAGCGCGACGCCTCGGGGCACCCCGGGTCGGCCAGCGCGGCCTGGAACCAGGGGTGCCGGTCCGAGGTGTGGTTGGGAACGACGTCCAGCACCACCCGCAGGCCCAGTGCGCGGGCCTCGGCGACGAGCGCCTCCAGGTCGGCGACGTCGCCGTACTCCGGGTCGACGGCGCGGTAGTCCACGATGTCGTAGCCGCCGTCGGCTCCCCCGGAGGGGTAGTGCGGGTTGATCCACACCGCGTCGACGCCCAGCCACGACAGGTAGGGCAGCCGGGACCGCAGCCCGGCGAGATCCCCGATGCCGTCGCCGTTGCCGTCGGCGAACGAGCGCAGGTAGACCTGGTAGACCACCGCCGACCGCCACCACGGGGACGTCGACGACCGTTCCGCGACCTGCCGACGGGTCGCGGTCCGCACCGATGCGAGCCGCACTGCCATGCGCCCTCCATCGGCACCCTCCCGGGCTCCTGACGCACGGAGGGGGTCGGAGTGACCCGTGTTCCGGCTCGTGACCTCCCCGAGACGTGCCCGCGCGCCGCCGGCATCGCGGCCGGCGGTGGCGCCGGCCGGCGGGACAGCCGGTCCCGCGGCAGGTCAGGATGGCCGCATGGCAGAAGACGCACGGACCTACGACCTCGTCGTCTACGGGGCCACCGGCTTCGTCGGCCGGCTGCTGGCGGGCTACCTCGCCGACCACGCCCCGCCCGAGACCCGGATCGCGCTGGCCGGCCGGTCCCGGGAGCGGCTCGAGGAGGTCCGTCGGGCGCTGCCCTCCGGCGGTCGGAACTGGACCCTGGTCGAGGCCGACTCCACCGACCCCGCCTCGCTCGACGCCCTCGCGGCCGCGACCCGCGTGCTGGTGACGACCGTGGGCCCGTACGCCCGGTACGGGCTGCCGGTCGTGGAGGCCTGCGCCCGGGCCGGCACCCACTACGCCGACCTCACCGGCGAGGTGCTCTTCGTCCGGGACGCGATCGACCGCTGCGACGCCGTCGCCAAGGAGACCGGCGCGCGGATCGTGCACGCGTGCGGCTACGACTCGATCCCCTCGGACCTCAGCGTGTTCCTGCTGGCCCGGCAGGCCGCGGCCGACGGCGCCGGCGGCCTGCGCGACGTGCAGCTGGTCGCCACCCTCCGGGGCGGGTTCAGCGGCGGGACGGTCGACTCGATGCGCGCGCAGGTGGAGGCGCTGCAGGCCGACCCGGCCCGGCGCCGGGTGGTCGGCGACCCCTTCGCGCTGAGCCCCGACCGGGCGGCCGAGCCCGACACCCGCCAGCCGCGGGACGCCGGCATGCCCACGCAGACCCCCGACGGCCGGTGGACGGCGCCGTTCGTGATGGCCCCCTTCAACACCCGCATCGTCCGGCGCAGCAACGCGCTGCAGGACTGGGCCTACGGGCGGGAGCTGCGGTACGGCGAGGTGATGGGCGTGGGGCGCGGCCCGGTGGGCGCGGTGACCGCCGCCGGGGTCACCGCCGGGCTGCTCGCCACCGTGTCGGCGATGAGCCTCTCGCCGACCCGCGCGCTGCTGGACCGGGTGCTGCCCGCGCCCGGCACCGGCCCCAGCGAGTCCGTCCGGGAGAAGGGCTGGTTCCGCATGGTCGTCGACGCCACCGCCGAGGACGGGCGCCGCTACCGGGCGACGGCCGCGGGCAGCGGTGACCCGGGGTACAAGGCCACCGCCGTCATGCTCGGGGAGAGCGCCCTCGCGCTCGCCCTGGACGGCGACCGGCTGCCCGACCGGGCGGGGTCGCTCACCCCGGCGACGGCGATGGGGGAGGTGCTGGTCGAGCGGCTGCGGGCTGCCGGGCACACCTACGAGGTGGTCGCGGTCTGAGAGTCCTCCCGTGGGCCCGGCCGACCGCCTCCGGAGCAGGCGTCGGGGGGCATGGCTAGGGTTGACCGACATGCCGACCAGCGCACCGGGACAGCCCGCGGGGACGATCCGGGACCTGGGCCTGCCCGCCCGGGCGGTCACCGCCCTCAGCCGCGCCGGGATCACCGAGGTCGAGGCGCTCGCGACCCTCAGCCGGCGGGAGCTCAGCGCCGTCGCGGGCCTCGGCCCCGGGCTGGTGGCCGCGATCCGGGCCGTCGTCCCCGAGCCGCCCGCCCGGCTGCGGGGCGCCGGCGACCGGCCCGGTGCGGCGGCGCGGGACGGCGAGGGACCGGTGGCGCCGGCCATCCCGTCGTTCGAGTCGCTGCGGGGGCCGCGGCGCCGGTCGGCGGTCGACCTCCTGCTGCCCGAGGCCCCGGAGCGGCGGGAGGCCCGGGAGCAACAGGCCGTTCCCTCCCCGCCCCCCGCGCCGCCCCGGCCCGTCGCCCCCGCCGGCCGCTCCACGCCGGGCGGGGCCGGGGACCCTCCCGCCGTCCGCCCGCCCGACTACGCCGACCTGCTCCGCCTGGGCGTGCACGTCGCCCGCGCGGTCCTGGTCCTCCCGGCGCGCTGCCTGCACCGGCTGCTCGGCCGGGGCGCCCCGCCGACCCCGTAGGCCCGGGGCGCGGGTGGAGCGGGTCCTGCTCCGGCGCAGTTGTGAGGCGGTGGAGGCCGTCGAGCTCGACGCAGACGGGGCGACCGGCGCGCGGCTGGACCGGGCGGCGCTGGCCGGGTACGTGCGTCGGCGCGAGACGGGCCCCGCGCCGGTCCGCTGGGTGTGGGACGACACCACCCGCTGGTACCCGGCGCTGCTCGCGGCCGGGGTCCGGGTGGAGCGCTGCAGCGACCTGCGGCTGGGCCACGCGATCCTGCGGCGGTCGCCGTTCGCCACCCAGGAGCTGCTGGCCGGGGAGGACACCCCGGGCTGGGACGCGCTGGCGCCCGGCCCGCCGCCGGAGTCGGCCCTGTTCCCGCTGGCCGACCCCGCCGACCTCCTCGACCCGCTGGCCGAGCACCGGCGCCAGCAGGCGACCGTGGCCGCCTCGCCGGAACGGGACCGGCTCGCCCTGCTGCTGGCCGCGGAGTCCTCCGGTGCGCTGGTCGCGGCCGAGCTCGCGCACACCGGGCTGCCGTGGCGCACCGACGTGCACGAGCGCCTGCTGACCGGCCTGCTCGGCCTGCGCCCGCCGGCCGGTGGTCGCCCGGCGGTCCTCGAGCGGCTGCTGGGCGAGGTCCGGAGGTCGTTCGGGGCGCCGGCGCTCAACCCCGACTCGCCCGGCGAGCTGCTGCGGGTCCTGCAGCACGCCGGGCTGCCGATCGCCGATACCCGGTCCTGGACGCTGGAGCAGCTGGACCACCCCGGCATCCCGGCCCTGCTGGAGTACCGGAAGCTGTCCCGGCTGCTCGCGGCCAACGGGTGGGCGTGGCTGGACACCTGGGTGCGCGACGGCCGGTTCCGCGCGGTCTTCGTCCCCGGCGGGGTGGTGACCGGGCGGTGGGCGTCCTCCGGGGGCGGGGCGCTCTCGGTGCCCACCGTCGTCCGGCCCGCGGCGGTCGCCGACCAGGGGTGGCGGTTCGTCGTCGCCGACGTCGCCCAGCTGGAGCCGCGGGTGCTGGCGGGGATGAGCGGGGACGGCGCCATGGCCCAGGCGGCGCGGGCCGCCGACCTCTACGCGGGGATGGTCGCCGCGGGCACCGTGGCCACCCGGGCCGACGCCAAGCTCGGCATCCTCGGCGCGATGTACGGCGGCACCCGGGGTGAGAGCGGGCGCATGATGCCCCGGCTGGCGCGCCGCTACCCCCGCGCCATCGGGCTGGTGGAGGACGCCGCCCGCGCCGGGGAGCGCGGCGAGGTGGTGCACACCCTGCTCGGCCGGGGGTCGCCGCGGCCCGGGGCGTGGCCGCACGAGGAAGGGGACCGGGCCCGGCGCGCCTGGGGCCGGTTCACCCGCAACTTCGTCGTCCAGGGCACGGGCGCGGAGTGGGCGCTGTGCTGGCTGGCCGACCTCCGCAACCGGCTGTGGCGGCTCGGGGACGGCGACACCGTCGGCGCGCGGCCGCACCTGGCGTTCTTCCTCCACGACGAGGTGGTGGTGCACACGCCCGAGCACCTGGCCGACGAGGTGGCCGAGGCGGTCCGCGCGGCGGCGGCGACCGCCGGGCGGCTGCTGTTCGGCGCCTTTCCCGTCGACTTCCCGCTCGACGTCGCCGTCGTGCGGTCCTGGGCGGACGCCGGCTGACGCGCGCCCGCGCTACACCACCGACCGGGCCGGCGGCCCACCGCGACACACGTCACGTCCTGGAAATCGGCGCCTGCGGATTGTCACGACTGCATAACGACGGTTACGGTGGCTGGGCCCGGCCGGTCGTTCTCTCCCCGCCAGGGGAGGTCCGCCGGGCGCCGCCGAGCCGTCCTCCGGGACGGGCCGGGGACCCACCGCAGCACTGGGGTGAATCGCGCGCCGACCACGTGACGGCGCGGGTAGGGCGACTTCCTGCGCCCGAATCCGTCAGCTAACCCGGTAGGCGGCACCACGGAAGAAACGGAGAGCCGCCCCGAATGGCGCGCCCCTGCACCGCCGCACGACCCCGCGCCCGCCGGCACCGCCGCCTCCGGGCCCGTCCGCGGATCTGATCGCACGCGCCGCCCGGCGCCCCGCCGGTCGCCCGCCGACCCGCACCGGCCTCCCCGCCGCTGCGTGCCGGCCCCGCGATCCGCGCCCGGGCCCGCTGTCCGCATCCTCCGCGGTCCGCCGTCACCGGCCGACCGCGCCCCACACCCCGGAGCACCCGAACACCATGGATCCCCGCACCACCACCGGCCGACGCGGCCCGCTCGCCCTTCGCCGCCCGCCGGCGTCCGTCCGCCGGCCGGCTCTCTACCTCGCCGTCGCGGTCGCCGGCGCCGTCCTGGTCAACGGCCTCGTCGGTACCGACCCGGCCGTCCAGGCCGAGGCCACCACCTCCGAGTCGGTCAGCGTCGCCCAGGAACTGGGCCTCTCCGCGCAGTCGGGCCCCGTCGACGTCACCGAGGACCTGGAGCCGCTGGAGGACCTGGCGGCCAGCCGCAGCACGCGCGAGGCCGACCAGGCCGCCGCGCAGCAGGCCCAGGCCGCCGCCGACCAGGCGGAGCTGGACCGGCAGAAGGCGGAGGCGGAGGCCGTGGCCCGCGCCGAGGCCGAGAAGAAGGCGGCCGAGGAGGCCGCGGCGGCGGAGGCCGCGGCGGCCGAGCAGGCCCACGAGCACGTCCCGGCGGCCCCGGCCAGCCCGACGCAGCAGGCGCGGGCGGCAGCCACCGCCGCCGCCTCGGTGGCGGCCTCCGCCGTCGCCCGCATCACCAACAGCTCCGGCAGCGTGCGCCCGCAGGTCCAGGCCGCGGCCGACGCCGTGGTCAGCAACGTGCCCGGCGCCGCGGGGATCACCCTGGGCGGCACCCGGCCCAGCGCCGCCGACCCGGGCGGGCACCCCTCGGGGCTGGCGCTGGACTACATGGTGATGTCGAACGCCGCCCTCGGGGACGCCATCGTCGAGTACCACCGCGCGCACTGGGCCGAGCTCGGCGTGGACTACCTGATCTGGGAGCAGCGGATGCTCTCCTCGCCGGGCGGCTCCTGGCAGGCCATGGAGGACCGCGGCAGCGGCACGGCGAACCACTTCGACCACGTGCACGTCAACTACAACTGAGCACTCCCGCAGCGGCTGCCAGCTGACCCGGCGGATCCCGGCCGGGTGCCTGCGTGCTGTCCCTCTCGGAGCGGATCCCGCGTGCCGGTAGGGCGGTCGGCCCGGCCGACCGCCGCTCGCAACCTCGTCGGGCGTGTCGTGGTTCAGGCCCCCTCGTGGTGGGCACCCATGAGAGGCGCACGGGCACGCGAGGACGCACGGGGTGGACCTCGCGAGCACCGACACGAGGAGATTCGGGAGATTCGGGAGTGACCACGGCCGGAACCAGCCGACGATGCCTGGACGGCCGCTACCAGCTCCACGAACTCATCGCCGTCGGTGGCATGGGCGAGGTCTGGCGGGGCAGTGACCAGCAGCTGCACCGGACGGTGGCGGTCAAGGTGCTCCGCAGCGAGTACGCCGACGACCCGGTCTTCGTCGCCCGCTTCCGCGCCGAAGCCCGCCACGCGGCCGGGTTGAGCCACCCGAACATCGCCGCCGTCCTCGACTACGGGGAGACGACGGCCCCGGACACCGGCGAGCACCTGGCCTACCTGGTGATGGAGCTGGTCGAGGGCACGTCGCTCTCGGCGCGGCTGGCCGAGGAGGGCTCGCTGGACACGCGGGCCACGCTGGCGCTGCTGCGGCAGGCGGCCGCGGGCCTGGCCGAGGCCCACCGCGCCGGCGTGGTGCACCGCGACGTGAAGCCGGCCAACATCCTGCTCGGCCCGGATGACACGGTGAAGCTCACCGACTTCGGCATCTCGTGGTCGGCGGGGAGCGCCCCGATCACCGGCACCGGACAGGTCGTGGGCACCGCCCAGTACATGTCGCCCGAACAGGCGCGGGGGGAGCACGTCAGCCCGGCCAGCGACGTCTACGCCCTCGGCCTGGTCGGCTACGAGTCCCTCACCGGGCACCCCGCCTTCGACGGCGACAACCCGGTCACCGTCGCGCTCAAGCAGGTGCAGGAGGCCCCCGAGCCCCTTCCGGCGGAGCTGCCGCCCGACGTCCGCGCCCTCATCGACGCCGCCCTGGTCAAGGACCCCGAGGAGCGCCCGCGCGACGGCGGGGCCTTCCTCGCCGCGATCGAGGAGACGATCCGGCGGCCGTCGGGCGAGGCCCCGACCCAGTCGGTGGTGGCGGCCCCGGTGCAGCGTGAGCGCCGGGCGGAGCGCGCGCGCAAGGCCGCCGCGAGGCGCCGGCCCGCCCGGGTGACCCGTCCGGAGCCCGGACCGTCCGCCCGCCGTCCGCTCGTCGCGGTGCTGCTGCCGCTGGTGGCCCTGCTCCTGCTCGGCGCGGGTGCGGTGGCTCTCGTCTCCGGACCTGGGCCGGACACCACCGCCTCGGACTCCTCGGCCGGCGTGGTGCTGCACAGCGAGGACTACCTCGGCCGCCCCGCCGCGGAGGTCGCGGCCGAGCTCGGCGCCCTCGGCCTCACCGTCCGGCAGGTGGAGGACCCGACGCGGGAGCGCGCCCCCGGCACGGTGACCGGCCTCGACCCGGTGGTCACCCTGCTCCGCCCGGGTGACGTGGTCCGTCTCTCCGTCGCCGTGCGGCCCGGCGCGCGCTCGCCCGTGCCGGCGCCCTCCACCGGTGGGGGTGCGACGCCGGTGCTGCGTCCCGAGCCTGTCGCGCCCGCCCCGGAGCTCCCGGCGGAGGACCCGGTCCGGAACGGCCCGGCTGCGGGCGGTGGGAGCGCTCCGGTCCCCGGCCGTCCCGCGGCGCCCACCAGCGACCCCACGACCCCGGCCGGGGCCGGCGACCCGACGGGCGAGCCGACCACCCCGGCGCAGGGCGGCGACCCGACGGGGGAGACGGCGACCCCGCCGGAGAACGGCGGCCCCACGAGCGAGCCGACCAGCCCGCCGGAGACGGGCGGCCCCACGAGCGAGCCGACCACCCCGCCGGAGACCGGCGGCCCCACGAGTGAGCCGACCACCCCGCCCGAGACCGCCGGCCCCACGAGCGAGCCGACCACCCCGCCCGAGACCGCCGGCCCCACGAGCGAGCCGACCACCCCGCCCCAGACCGAGGACGAGGAGGACGGGGACGACGGCGGTGAGGACGACGGAGACGAGGACGACGGCGACGACGTCGATCCGGAGGCGTCCGGGCAGGTGTCGTCCGCCGCGCGGGTCTGACCGCGCGAGCGCCGTGGCCTGACGGCCGGTCAGCCGCGGGCGGGGGTCATCGCCTCGCGGGGTCATCGCCTCGCGGGCGTGGTCCACGACAGTGGTACGGGAATGCAGCTCAGAGAACCCATGGCCTGTTCCAGGCCGCCTCGAACGATGAAAATCCTCGTGGGGCCGGCTGAGCTCGTTACTGCGTGGTGCGCTCGAGCCCGTCTCAGAGACTGACGCCAGGGGCCTTCCCGGCACC
>NZ_JBJHAC010000038.1:0-21786 GCF_054050835.1 Blastococcus sp. SYSU DS0510
GCGGTCATCGCGTTGTTCTCCTGGAGTGCTGTGAGAGGTTTTCCAGAAGATCACGCGGTGGCCGCCTTCACGTGCAGGGCCCGCTGCTCACCGGGGCCGCCGCACACCACCTTGGTGGACGCCACTGACCCTCCGGGCCCCACTCGGCGCGACCTCGCCTGTGCCGTCCCCCACGGCCTCGTCGTACCGATCGGTCGGTCCCGCACAGGGGCTCCCGCGCCGCCCTGCGCTGTGTCCGGCCGGCCTCGGATGTTCACGTCCCGGTCGTGATCCACGGCTGCCGGCGGTGACGGTGCCCGTCCGGAACGGTCACCGTCCGGACCCCTCCCGGCCATCGTCCCGACGCGGTCGACAAGTCGTTGTCCACACCTGTGTGGATCCCTGGGGACGACGGAATCGCTGGTTCTCCGCACGATGACCTGCGCGCGGACGGCGGCCGGCGTCGACTCGTCGAGAAGTTGTCCCCAGGGATGTGCACAGCTGGGGGAAAGTCGTGCCGGGACCGTTCCGCGTCACACCGGCCCGGCACGGGTCGCCGGTCGAGCCGGACACCCCGGGACCCGGCCGCACGGCGCTGACCTGCAGGTATGCCCGGAGACGCCGGATCGCGCGGAGGAGCCCGCAGGAATCGCCGCCGGCACGTGCACACCACCTGGGGACGGACCGGGGAGACGCAGGGGACAGCAGGTGGACCGCCGACGGTGACGGTGCACAACCGTCGATCTGTCCACGTGTCGACAACAGGGGGACGCTGACCACCCACAGCCGGCCAACAGCCCGGATCGGAGGCTGACCTGCGGAAAGGGCCCCGATCCCCAGCTTCCACACCAGTGATGACGAGGATGAAGTACTTATCCCGGAGAATTCTTGAACCACAGTCTGGGTGGGGACGCTCCTCCAACCAGGGCTCCAGGGACCGGAACGGCAACAGCAGCACCCAGGGGGCACAGCAGCCCATCGAGGGACCGGGGTTTCCCCACGAGGGGCTGCAACAGGCACGATGAGCACCGCAGCGGAGCCTTCGCCCCGCGGCAGGACGGACGACGAGCTCCGTGCCCGGGCCGGCCACCCTCCGCGGTGGCCCACCGGGGGCGGACCGAGCATGGGTGGGTCGAGAGATGAAGTTCCGGGTGGCACGTGAGGTGCTCGCCGACGCCGTCGCCTGGACGGCGCGCAGCCTGCCGCCACGGCCGTCGGTACCGGTGCTGGCGGGCATCCTGCTCGAGGCGGACGGGAACCAGCTGTCGGTGTCCGGCTTCGACTACGAGGTGTCGGCGCGCTCCGAGGTCGACGTGCAGACCAGCGAGAGCGGACGCGTCCTGGTGCCGGGCCGGCTGCTCGCCGAGATCACCCGGGCCCTGCCCCCCCACCCGGTGGAGATCACCGCCGAGGGCCCGCGCCTGGCCATCACCTGCAGCAACGCCCGGTTCAGCCTGCCCACCCTGCCGGTCGAGGACTACCCGTCCCTGCCGACGATGCCCTCGTCCGCCGGCATCGTCGACAGCGAGGTCTTCAGCGAGGCGGTGGCCCAGGTCGCCATCGCCGCCGGGCGGGACGACACCCTCCCGATGCTCACCGGCGTCCGGCTCGAGATCGAGGACGACCAGATCACCCTCGCCGCCACCGACCGTTACCGCCTCGCCGTGCGCGAGTTCGCCTGGCGCCCGCAGACCTCCGGCCTCTCGGCCGCGGTGCTCGTGCCCGCGCGCACGCTGGCGGAGGCGGCGAAGACGCTGACCAGCGGACCCGAGATCACGCTGTCGCTCTCCTCGGGGAGCTCCGGCGAGGGGATCCTCGGCCTCTCCGGCAAGGACCGGCAGACCACCACCCGGCTGCTGGACGCCGAGTTCGTCAAGTACCGCGCGATCATGCCGAACGAGTCGCTGGCCCACGCGACGCTGCCGGTCGGCCTGTTCACCGACGCCGCCAAGCGGGTGGCGCTGGTCGCCGAGCGGGGGACGCCGCTGCGCTGCGAGTTCAGCCCGGGCCAGGTGACGCTGCGCGCCGGCGGCAGCGACGACGAGGGCCAGGCGGAGGAGCGCTGCGACGTCGACTTCGACGGCGAGCCGCTCACGATCGGGTTCAACCCGACGTTCCTGCTCGACGGGCTGGCCGCGGTGCACACCGACCGGGCGCGCATGGACTTCACCAGCCCGCTCAAGCCCGCCGTGCTCTCCGGTGTCGAGGAGCCGCCGGCCGACGGCGACGCGCCGGCGGCGCCCGCGGAGCGATCCGGCAGCTACCGGTACCTGATCATGCCGGTGCGCCTGCCTGGCTGAAGAAGGACCCGGTCCTCCTCACCGCTCGCACGCTCGCGAGCCTCTGGACCGGGCCGCGGCGGGCCGCCCGAGGTGTCGAGGCGGTCCCGGGCGAGCACGATGGGCTGGACCAGGACGACGACGGAAGGTGGGGATCGTGCAGCTGGGTCTGATCGGGCTGGGCAAGATGGGCGGCAACATGTCCGAGCGGCTGCGCCGCGCCGGTCACGAGGTCGTGGGCTACGACCGTTCGCCGGGCAAGCGGGACGTCGAGAGCCTTCACGACCTGGTCGAGGCGCTCGCCGAGCCCCGGGTCGTCTGGGTGATGGTGCCGGCCGGCGAGCCGACACGGGCCACCGTCAAGGAGCTCGCCGGCCTGCTGGCCCCCGGTGACGTGATCATCGACGGCGGCAACTCCAAGTACACCGACGACCAGCTGCACGACGTCATGTGCCGCGAGAAGGGCATCGGCTACATCGACTGCGGCGTCTCCGGCGGCGTCTGGGGGCTGGAGAACGGCTACGCGCTCATGGTCGGCGGCACGAAGGAGGACGTCGCCAAGGCACAGCCGATCTTCGACGCGCTCAAGCCGCCGGCGCCGCACGACGAGTCCGGGCAGGAGATGCCGGGCGCCGGGTTCGTCCACGCCGGGCCGGTCGGCGCCGGCCACTTCAGCAAGATGGTCCACAACGGCATCGAGTACGCGCTGATGCAGGCCTACGGCGAGGGCTACGAGCTGCTGGCCGCCGTCGACCTCGTCGAGGACGTCCCGGGCGTCATCGCATCCTGGACCCAGGGCACGGTCATCCGGTCCTGGCTGCTCGACCTGCTGGTCCGAGCCCTCGACGAGGACCCGAAGCTCGAAGGGATCAGCGGCTACGCCGAGGACTCCGGCGAGGGCCGCTGGACCGTCGAGCAGGCCATCGAGAACGCCGTCCCCGTGCCGACCATCGCCGCCTCGCTGTTCGCGCGCTTCTCCTCGCGCCAGGAGGACTCGCCGACCATGAAGGCGGTCGCCGCGCTGCGGAACCAGTTCGGCGGGCACGCGGTCCGCGCGGTCCAGGCCCAGGAGGCCGAGCGGCCCGCCTAGACGAAGGCACCCCCTGCCCCCACCCGCTCGCAGGCTCCCGGGCGGGACCCTGGAGGGGCCCCTATCCGCTGCTCACGTCAGGAAAGGCCGAGGTGTACCTGAGGCACCTGCAGGTGGGTGACTTCCGCAGCTGGGAACGGGTCGACCTGGCCCTGGGCCCGGGGCCGACGGTGTTCGTCGGCCGCAACGGGGAGGGCAAGACCAACCTGGTCGAGGCGGTCGGCTACCTCGCGACCATGAGCAGCCACCGGGTGTCCGGGGACGCGCCGCTGGTCCGCCACGGCGCCGGGCAGGCCGTGGTGCGGGCCGCGCTCCGCCGCGGTGACCGGGAGCTGCTGGTCGAGATCGAGATCAACCCCGGCAAGTCCAACCGGGTGCGGGTCAACCGGGCGCCGCTGCCGCGGCCGCGGGAGCTGCTCGGGCTGGTGCGCACGGTGCTGTTCGCCCCCGAGGACCTCTCCCTGGTCCGCGGCGACCCGACGGAGCGGCGGCGGTTCCTCGACGAGCTGCTGGCCACCCGCACCCCCCGGCTGGCCGGCGTCCGCAGCGACTACGAGCGGGTGCTCAAGCAGCGCAACGCCCTGCTCAAGACCGCCCGGCTGGCCCGCGGCAAGGCGATGGAGACCCTCGACGTCTGGGACGGCCACCTCACCGACCTCGGTGCCCAGGTCCTCGCCGCCCGCCTCCGGCTGGTCGCCGACCTGGCCCCGCACGTGGCGGAGTCCTACGCCGGTGTCGCCGGGGAGGGCGCCGCCGCGGCCGGGCTCGGCTACAGCTCGACCGTTCCGCTGGCCGGAGACGGCGCGGCCCTGATCCCCGGCGCGGCGCTCCCCTCGGTGGAGGAGCTGGCCGAGGCGATCCGCGCCCGCATCGCCGAGCGCCGGGGGGACGAGCTCGACCGGGGCATGACGCTGGTGGGCCCCCACCGCGACGACCTGGTCATCCACCTGGGCCCCGCCCCCGCGAAGGGCTTCGCCAGCCACGGGGAGTCCTGGTCGCTCGCGCTGGCCCTCAAGCTGGCGACCTTCGCGCTGCTGCGCGGCGAGGGGGAGGATCCCGTCCTGGTGCTGGACGACGTCTTCGCCACCCTGGACGCCGAGCGACGAGCGGCGCTGGCCGCCGTCGCACGGTCGGCCGAGCAGACGCTCATCACCGCCGCGGTGGTCGACGACGTGCCCGAGGAACTCCGGGGGACGCGGGTCGAGGTGGGTGGCGGGATGGCGCTCGTGGTGAAGGATGCGGTCCCGGTGGGCGAGGGAGGCATGCCGTGAGCGACGACCGGCCGGCACGGCCCAGTGACATCGCGCGGGCCGCGCTCGAGGCCGCCCGCGCCGCATCGGCGTCCCGGCCCCGGCCGACCCGCCGCCGGATCGCCGGGCCGCGCCGCACCTGGACCGGCCCTCGACCGGGCGCCGACGACCCCCAGCCGCTGGGCAACCTGGTGAACGCGCTGGTCGACCAGCAGGACTGGACGGCCCGCACGAAGGTCGGCTCGGTCTTCGGCCGGTGGGACTCGATCGTCGGCCCCGACATCGCGTCGCACTGCCGGCCGCAGACCCTCACCGAGGGGGAGCTCCTGGTCGTCGCCGAGTCCACGGCGTGGGCGACCCAGCTGCGCCTGCTGGCGCCCTCCATCCTCGGGAAGCTGCGCGCGCAGGTCGGCGGGGACGTCGTGACGAGGTTGCGCGTTGTCGGACCGACGGCCCCGAGCTGGAAGAAGGGCCCGCGCTCGGTGCGCGGGCGCGGGCCGCGCGACACCTACGGATGAGGTGCCCCGCTCCGCGGGGCGGGCGCCGGGGAGGACGATGCAGGGATGAGCACCCCCCGCGACGGTGACCGGGACGGCTTCGACGACGCCGAGGGCCGCGGCTGGCGCGAGCCGCCGCACCTCGGCGGCGGTGGGGCGGAGGACGAGGACCGCCCCAACTTCGCCGACCGGCGCAAGACCCCGCGCGACGAGCCGCCGGCCGACCAGCCCTGGCAGCCCCCGGGCTGGGACCTGCCGGCCGCGGAGCCCGAGCGCCCGGCACCGCCGCGTCAGGACGTGCCGCCGGCGGACTACCCGCCGCCGGAGCAGCCGGCGCCGCGCGGGCTGTTCGGCCGTCGTCGGCGCAAGCCGGGCGCCGTCGAGCAGGTGTTCCGCTACGAGGGCGACCTCGTGGGCTCCCAGGGCTGGGCGCTGCAGAAGGGGTGGACCGTCTCCGACGGCACCGCCCCGCAGGACGCCCCGCTCGCCGAGCTGATCGCGAGCGCGCCGGTCCGGGCGACCAAGGACCACCGCCCCGGCAACGTCCTGCGCGGCCGGGCGGGCTCGCTGGAGCTCGTCGCCTTCGACGTCGTCTACGCCTCGGGGCGCTACCTGGTCCCCGAGTACGCGATCACCGCCGTCCCCATGCTGGGCCGCGTGCCGGGCTTCCGGCTCAGCCCGGCGCGCTTCTGGCGGCACCGGACCGGTGGTCTGGTGCCGATGCCCAGCGGAGACCCGGCCTTCGACGCCCGCTGGCTGCTGCTGGCCGCGGAGGACGACCCGCAGCTGCGCCGCCTGGTGCAGGACCCGGCCCTGCACGGCCTGCTCCTGGGCAGCGACGACGGCGACGAGTTCTGGTCGGGCGCGGGGCACGTGGCGGCGATCCGGCCCGACGGGCACCGGCCGCAGCTGCTCGAGCACCACACCCGGCTGCTGACGGCGATCACCGTCGGCCTCACCGCCGGCTCCTGACGGCGCCCGGCCCGTGAGCGCAGCGACCTCGGCGGACGGCTCCGCCGCGGTGGACGGCGCCGCGGAGCCGCCGGCCGCACGGCTGCGCGACCTGCTGCCGCTGCTGCGGCCGCACCGCCGGCCGCTGCTGCTGGCCGCGGCGCTGTCGCTGGTCGGCGCCGCCGCCGCGCTCGCGCAGCCGGCCCTGGTCGCGCGGGTCATCGAGGTGGTCGGCGCCGGCGAGCCGCTGCTGCCCGCGGTCGGGCTGCTCGTCGTCGTCCTGGTGGTGGGCTCGGCTCTCTCGGCGCTGCAGCAGTTCGTGCTGCAGCGCACCGCCGAGGGCTTCGTCCTCACCACCCGCCTGACGCTGGTCGACCGGCTGCTCCGGCTCCCGGTCGCCGAGTACGACCGCCGCCGCACCGGCGACCTGATGTCCCGGGTCGGCTCGGACACCACCCTGCTGCGGGCGACGGTCACCTCGGGCGTCGTCGACGTCGCCGGCTCGGTGGTCGTCGGGGTCGGCGCCCTGGTGGCCATGGCCGTGGTCGACGTCTGGCTGCTGCTGGTGACCGTGCTGGCCGTCGCGATCGGCGCGATCACCGCCGTCCTCGCCTCCCGCGGGGTCCGCCGGCTGTCGCAGCGCGCGCAGGAGGAGGTCGGCGCGATGACGGCGGCGGTCGAGCGGGCGCTGTCGGCGGTGCGCACCATCCGGGCCAGCGGGGCGACGGCGCGGGAGGTCACCGCCGTGGGCGCCAGCGCCCGCCGCGCCTACACGGCGGGGGTCCAGGTCGCCCGGCTCGAGGCGCTCGTCTCGCCGGCGGGCTCCATCGCCGTGCAGGGCGCCTTCCTGGCGGTGCTCGGCGTCGGCGGCTACCGGGTGGCGAGCGGCTCGATCACCGTGGCGTCCCTGGTCGCGTTCATCCTGTACCTGTTCCTGCTGGTCATGCCCCTGGGGCAGGCGATCGGGGCGTGGACCCAGCTGCAGACCGGGCTGGGCGCGCTCACCCGCATCCAGGAGGTCCTCGGCCTGGCGCCGGAGGACGACGAGCGCCCGCAGCGCGGGCGACCGGGCCCGGTCACGCCGCTGCCGGGAGCGCCGCTGCTCGAGCTGGACGACGTCTCCTTCGCCTATCCGGACGGCACCCCGGTGCTGCACGGGGTCTCCCTGCAGGTGCCCGCGGGCAGCCGCGTCGCGCTGGTCGGCCCGTCGGGAGCGGGGAAGTCCACGGTCCTGGCGCTGATCGAGGGGTTCTACCCGCACTCCGGCGGCGCGATCCGGTGGGCAGGCGCCGACGTCCGCGACCTGCCGCGGGCGGCCCTGCGCGCCCGTCTCGGCTACGTCGAGCAGGAGGCCCCGGTGCTCGCGGGGACGGTGCGGGACAACCTGCTCCTGACCCGGCCCGACGCCACCGACCCCGAGCTGTGGGCGGTGCTCGCCGACGTCGGGCTCACCGACGTCGTCCGGCGCTCGCCGCGCGGGCTCGACGTCCTGGTCGGCGACGAGGGCGTGCTGCTCTCCGGGGGCGAGCGGCAGCGGCTGGCGATCGCGCGCTCGCTGCTGGCCCGCCCGGTGCTGCTGCTGCTCGACGAGCCGACCGCGAGCCTGGACGCGCGCAACGAGGGGCTGCTGCGCGCCACCCTGGCCGCGGCCTCCTCGGGGCGGGCGCTGCTGGTGGTCGCCCACCGGCTGTCCACGGTGCTCGACAGCGACCAGATCGTGGTGCTCGACCAGGGGCGGGTGGTCGCGCGGGGCACCCACGACGAGCTGGTCGGCAGCAGCCCGCTCTACCGGGAGCTCGCCGCCGCCCAGCTCCTCGTCTGACCGCCGCCGGGATCAGGTGACCTGATCCCGGCGCGTCCTCCCTCGCGGTGGGCGGTGGGGGAGGACGCGCCAGGGTGCGGGAGGACGGCGGCGCGGCGTCAGCGGGCGCGGTCCGCCTGCTGCTCGGCCGCCCGCACGATGCCGTGGAGCATGCCGCCGAACACGACGCCGTGGAACGCCGCGACGGCCCACCAGTACAGGTGCCCGAACAGCCCGCGCGGCGCGAAGGTGGCCCGCTGGCACAGGACCGCCCCGCCCGTGGCCGGGTCGTGTTCCACGTGGAACTCCAGCCAGGCCAGCCCGGGCACCCGCATCTCGGCGCGCAGCCGCAGCAGCCGGCCCTCCTCCCGCTCCTCGACCCACCAGAAGTCGAGCGCGTCACCGACGAAGAGCCGGTCGGGGTTGCGCCGCCCCCGCCGCAGGCCGACCCCGCCGACCGCCCGGTCCAGCCAGCCCCGCACCCGCCAGGCCAGCGGCCACGAGTACCAGCCGGTGTCCCCGCCGATGCCCTCGACCACCCGCCACACCGCCTCGACCGGCGCGGTCGTGGTGCGCTCCCGCTCGTCGACGTAGAGGCTCCCGCCGGCCCAGTCGGGGTCGGTGGGCAACGGGTCGGAGGGGGCGCCGGGCACCGAGGCCGAGGCCCAGCGGGTGGCGACGTCGGAGTCGCGGATCCGCTGGATCGCCAGCCGCACCGCGTCGTCGAAGCCGAGCAGCCCCTCGGGCGGATCGGGCACGTACCGCGCGATGTCGTGCTCGGTGCAGACGACGGCGGTGCGCAGCGACTCCACCAGCGGCCGGGCGATCGACGCCGGCACCGGCGTCACGACGCCGACCCAGTGGCTGGACAGCGACGGCGTGACGACCGGCACGGGCAGGATCCGCCGCGGCGGCAGCCCGGCCACCCGGGCGTAGCGGCGCATCATCGCGGCGTAGTCCATGACGTCGGGCCCGCCGATGTCGAAGCCGCGGTGCACGTCCGCCGGCAGCCGGGCGCAGGCGACGAGGTAGCGCAGGACGTCCCGGATCGCGATCGGCTGGACCTCGTTGCGCACCCACCGCGGGGTGACCATCACCGGCAGCCGCTCGGTCAGGTGGCGCAGCATCTCGAACGACGCGGACCCCGACCCCAGGACGACGGCGGCCCGCAGCACCACCGTCGGCACCCCGGAGCCCAGCAGGATCCCGGCGACCTCGGCGCGGGAGCGCAGGTGCGGCGAGAGGTCCGCGTCGTCGGGCGCCAGCCAGCCCAGGTGCACGAGCCGGCCGACCCCGGCCTCCCGGGCGGCGCGCGCCATGATCCCGGCGGCGCGGCGGTCGATCTGCCCGGACTCCGGCCGCGAGCCCGCGGCGTGGACCAGGTGGTAGACGACGTCCACGCCGGCGCAGGCCCCCGCCACCGCGGCGGCGTCCTGCGCGTCGGCCCGCACCACCTCGACGTCCCCGGCCCAGGGGTGGTCGCGCAGCCGCTCCGGCGAGCGGCTCATGACCCGGACGCGGTGACCGGCTGCGAACAGTTCCGGCACGAGACGGCCGCCCACGTACCCGGTCGCCCCGGTGACCAGGCAGGTGAGCGGGGACCCCGCGGGACCGGTCCCGGGGACGCTGTCCGGCGGTGGCATGCGGCCGAGTCTGCGGTCCCGGGGGCGACCGCGCGCGGCGCCGACCGCCCAGCGGGGCCCCTGACGGCGTGTCGGAGCGGGGGGCAAGCAGGATGGTGGCGGGCATCCCGCGAGCGGCGCAGACACGACGTGAGGGCGTCCACGGCACGGTTCCTGTCGTACCTCGCGGTATCGTGGGAGACGAAAACCGTCAGCAACCGGCTGAGCGCCCTCCTGCGCCGTTCCGGCCCCCCGCACCGACCGGGGGCTGCGAGCCGCCGGTTGCTCGAGAGGAAGGCCCCACGTGGTCGCAGCACCCCAGGTCGACAATGCCTACTCCGGCAGCTCCATCACCGTCCTCGAGGGTCTCGAGGCGGTGCGCAAGCGCCCCGGTATGTACATCGGCTCCACCGGTGAGCGCGGTCTGCACCACATGGTGTGGGAGGTCGTGGACAACGCCGTCGACGAGGCGCTGGCCGGCTACTGCGACACCGTGAAGGTCACCCTGCTGGCCGACGGGGGGGTCCGCGTCGAGGACAACGGCCGCGGCATCCCGGTGGACATGCACCCGGTCGAGAAGCGGCCCACCGTCGAGGTGATCATGACCGTCCTGCACGCGGGCGGGAAGTTCGACGGCAAGAGCTACGGCGTCTCCGGCGGTCTGCACGGCGTCGGCGTCACCGTCGTCAACGCCCTCTCGACCAGGCTGGAAGTCCGCGTCTGGACCCGCGGGAAGGAGTGGCACCAGGAGTACACGGATGCCAAGCCGGGCCCGCTGGTGGAGGTCGGCCCGACCGACAAGCGCGGCAGCCAGATCACCTTCTGGGCCGACGGCGACATCTTCGAGACCACGACCTACTCGTTCGACACGATCAACCGCCGGCTGCAGGAGATGGCCTTCCTGAACGCCGGGCTGACCATCGTGCTGCGCGACGAGCGCCCCGGTCACGCCAAGGTCGAGACGGGGGTCGGCGAGGAGTCGCTGGCCGAGGCGGCCACCCCGGTCGAGGCCGAGGAGGAGGCGTTCGAGCCCACCGAGGTCACCTACCGGTACGACGGCGGCCTGGTCGACTACGTCGGCCACATCAACCGGCGGCGGAACCCCATCCACAAGTCGGTCATCGGCTTCTCCGCCGAGGGCACCGGCAAGAACGACATGGCGATGTCCGTGGACGTCGCGATGCAGTGGTCCGACGCCTACTCCGAGTCGGTGCACACCTTCGCCAACGTGATCAACACCCACGAGGGCGGCACGCACGAGGAGGGCTTCCGCGCGGCGCTCACCTCGATCGTCAACCGGTACGCCGTCGAGAAGAAGCTGCTCAAGGAGAAGGACGAGAAGCTCACCGGCGACGACATCCGGGAGGGCCTCGCGGCGATCGTCTCGGTGAAGCTGGGCGACCCGCAGTTCGAGGGGCAGACGAAGACGAAGCTCGGCAACACCGAGGTCAAGGGCTTCGTCCAGCGCATCTGCAACGAGCAGATCGGGCACTGGTTCGAGTCCAACCCCGCCGAGGCAAAGACGATCATCACCAAGGCCGCCTCGGCCGCGCGCGCCCGGCGTGCCGCCCAGGACGCCCGCAAGCTCGCCCGCAAGAGCCTCCTGAGCAACAACTCCCTGCCGGGCAAGCTGGCCGACTGCCGCTCCACCGACCCCCGCGCCTCGGAGATCTACATCGTCGAGGGTGACTCCGCCGGTGGCTCGGCGAAGTCCGGCCGCGACTCGATGTTCCAGGCGATCCTGCCCATCCGCGGCAAGATCATCAACGTCGAGAAGGCGCGCATCGACCGGGTCCTCAAGAACACCGAGGTCCAGTCGATGATCACCGCCTTCGGCACCGGCATCCACGACGAGTTCGACATCTCGAAGCTCCGGTACCACAAGATCGTGCTGATGGCTGACGCCGACGTCGACGGCCAGCACATCAGCACGCTGCTGCTGACGCTGCTGTTCCGCTTCATGCGGCCGCTGGTCGAGGGGCAGTACGTGTACCTCGCCAAGCCCCCGCTGTACAAGATCAAATGGGGCGGCAAGGTCGGCGACGAGTACGCCTACAGCGACCGGGAGCGCGACGCGGTGGTCAAGGCCGGCGTCGAGGGCGGCCGCAAGATCAAGGACGAGATGATCCAGCGGTTCAAGGGGCTCGGCGAGATGAACGCCAGCGAGCTGTGGGAGACCACGATGAACCCCGAGACCCGCATCCTGCGGCAGGTGACGCTGGAGGACGCGGCCGCGGCCGACGAGATCTTCAGCGTGCTCATGGGCGAGGACGTCGAGGCCCGGCGCAGCTTCATCACCCGCAACGCCCGGGACGTCCGCTTCCTCGACGTCTGACCCACCTCGGTGACGAAGACGAACAGCTTCGCTGTACCGACAAGCCAATCCGAACGCCGCCTGCGGCGGGAGGTGGATGGATGCGCCGGCCACTCGCACACTCGCGGCCGGCGGATTCATCCACCTCTGTGCACCGACCTGTGGAGACCTGAACCGTGACGGAGACACCACCCCGCGACCGCGTCGAACCGGTCGACCTCCAGCAGGAGATGCAGCGCAGCTACATCGACTACGCCATGAGCGTGATCGTCGGGCGCGCGCTGCCCGAGGTCCGCGACGGGCTCAAGCCGGTGCACCGCCGCGTCCTGTTCGCGATGTACGACCAGGGCTTCCGCCCCGACCGCGGGTACGTGAAGTGCGCCCGCCCGGTCGCCGAGGTCATGGGTAACTACCACCCCCACGGCGACTCGGCGATCTACGACGCCCTCGTCCGCCTCGCCCAGCCGTGGTCGATGCGCTACCCGCTCATCGACGGGCAGGGGAACTTCGGTTCGCCCGGGAACGACCCGGCGGCCGCGATGCGGTACACCGAGTGCCGTCTCACGCCGCTGGCCATGGAGATGTTGGCCGGCATCGACGAGGAGACCGTCGACTTCCAGGGCAACTACGACGGCCGCACCCAGGAGCCCGTCGTCCTGCCCGCGCGCATCCCCAACCTGCTGATCAACGGCTCCGCCGGGATCGCGGTCGGCATGGCCACCAACATGCCGCCGCACAACCTGCGGGAGGTGGCCGACGCCGTCTTCTGGATGCTCGACCACCCCGAGGCGGAGGCCGAGGAGGCCCTCACCGCGTGCATGGAGCGGATCAAGGGCCCCGACTTCCCGACGCACGGCCTCATCGTCGGCCGCGAGGGCATCGAGGACGCCTACCGCACCGGCCGCGGCTCGGTGCGCATGCGCGCCGTCGTCACCGTCGAGGAGGACGCCCGGGGTCGGGTGCAGCTCGTCGTCACCGAGCTGCCCTACCAGGTCAACCCGGACAACCTCGCCGAGAACATCGCCGACCTGGTCAAGGACGGCCGGCTCCAGGGCATCAGCGAGATCGCCGACGAGTCCAGCGACCGGGTGGGCCGCCGGCTGGTCATCACCCTGCGCCGCGATGCCGTCGCCAAGGTCGTGCTGAACAACCTCTACAAGCACACCCAGCTGCAGACCTCGTTCGGCTGCAACATGCTCTCCATCGTCGACGGCGTGCCGCGCACGCTGCGGCTGGACGAGCTGGTCCGCAACTGGGTGCTGCACCAGATCGAGGTCATCCAGCGGCGCACCCGGTACCGGCTGCGCAAGGCCGAGGAGCGCGCGCACATCCTGCGCGGCTACGCCAAGGCCCTCGACCACCTCGACGAGGTCATCGCCCTCATCCGGCGCAGCCCGTCGGCGGAGGAGGCGCGCGGTGGCCTGATGGAGCTCCTCGACATCGACGAGATCCAGGCCGTCGCGATCCTGGACCTCCAGCTGCGCCGGCTGGCCGCCCTCGAGCGCCAGCGGATCATGGACGAGCTGGCCGAGATCGAGGCCCGCATCGCCGACCTGCAGGCCATCCTCGCCTCTCCCGAGCGCCAGCGGCAGATCGTCAAGGACGAGCTCGCCGAGATCGTCGAGAAGTACGGCGACGACCGCCGCACGAAGTTCGTCCCCAACGAGGGCGACGTCTCGATGGAGGACCTCATCGCGGAGGAGGAGGTCGTCGTCACCATCACCCGCACCGGCTACGCCAAGCGGACCAAGAGCGACCTCTACCGGTCGCAGCGCCGCGGCGGCAAGGGCGTGATGGGAGCCCAGCTCAAGCAGGACGACATCGTCGACCACTTCTTCGTGGGCTCCACCCACGACTGGATCCTCTTCTTCACCAACAAGGGGCGGGTGTACCGGGCCAAGGCCTACGAGCTGCCCGAGGCCAACCGCACCGCCCGCGGCGCGCACGTGGCCAACATCCTGGCCTTCCAGGGCGACGAGAAGATCGCCCAGGTCATGCAGATCAAGGACTACTCGGTCGCCCCGTACCTGGTGCTCGCCACCGCCAAGGGGCAGGTGAAGAAGACCCGGCTCACCGACTTCGACTCCCCGCGCCAGGGCGGCGTCATCGCCATCAACCTCCGCGACGGCGACGAGCTCGTCGGGGCGGCGCTGATCCACAGTGCCTCGGACCTGCTCCTGGTCACCCGCAAGGCGATGTCGATCCGGTTCACCGCCGACGACGCCGCGCTGCGGCCGATGGGCCGCGCCACCGAGGGCGTGCGGGGCATCTCCCTCTCCGAGGACGACCGCCTGCTTTCGATGATGGTCGTCCAGGAGGGGGTCGACGTGCTGGTCGCCACCGAACGCGGCTTCGCCAAGCGGACCGGCATCGAGAACTACCCGAACCAGGGCCGGGGCGGCAAGGGCGTGCTCACCGCCGACCCGAAGGCGCGCAAGGGCGCCCTCGTCGGCGCGCTCGCGGTGACCCTCGGCGACGAGCTGTACGCCATCACCTCCGGAGGCGGGGTCATCCGGACGCCGGTCAACGGGGTCCGGCACAACAAGGACCGCGCCACCATGGGCGTCAAGCTCATGAACTTGCCCGAGGACGTCTCCATCGTGGCGATCGCGCGTACGACGGACAACGACGAGCCTCCGGCCTAGGGTGAGTAGTCAGTCACGGAAGCGACTGCGGCTCCGCGGCGGCCCCATGCCGTCGCGGCGCCCGGATCTGGAGGAGCGGCGTTCGCCGCTGCGGAACGGGAGACTGGCATGAGCGACCGGACGCACGGTTCGGTGCGCACCGACTCCCGGGCAGGGGACGGGAGCGCGGCGGAGGGGAAGCCCACGGACGGCAAGCCCGCGCCGACGCAGTCCATCCCCGCCACCGGCAGCCAGCGCGCGCAGTCACCGGGCACGGGCGCGGCGCCGGTCGTCCCGCAGCCGCTGAGCCCCGAGTCCGGCGCGACGCCGGCCCAGCCGGGCCCGGCGCAGCAGGGCGCCGCCCCCCAGGGGGCGGCGCCGGCCGGCGCGACCCCGCAGAGCGCGACGCAGCAGCGGGTGCCGGTCGCCGACGGCCAGTCGTCCACGAGCGGCCCAGACGGCGGCAGCGCACCGGTCGGCGTCGGCGTGGGCAGCGTCCGGACCGGGCGCGGCAAGGCCGGTCGCGGCCCTCGCCGCGCCCGCCTGCAGGTGCGCCACATCGACACCTGGTCCGCGCTGAAGATCTCGCTGATGCTGTCGATCGCCCTGTTCTTCATCTGGATGGTCGCGGTCGGGCTGCTCTACCTGGTGCTCGGCGGCCTGGGCGTCTTCGACGCGGTCAACGACCTGTTCGGCCAGATCGGCAGCGCGTCCGGCGCGGAGTCCAGCGGCGACGTCGTGACCATGGGCGTGGTCTTCTGGGGCGCGGCGGTCATCGGCGCCATCAACGTCGTCCTCCTGACGGCGTTGTGCACCGTCGGCACGTTCATCTACAACCTCTGCTCCGATCTCGTCGGCGGGCTCGAGGTCACGCTCTCCGAACGGGACTGAGCACTTCGTCGTCCTCCGGACGACACCGCGGCCACGTGCCGTCCCCTTCGGGGCGGAGCGTGGCCGTCATGCCATCCCGGGACCCTCCGGGCCCCACTCGGCCCGACACCGCGGCCACGAGCCGTCCCCCTCGGGGCGGAACGTGGCCGTCGTGCCATCCCGGGACCCTCCGGGCCCCACTCGGCCCGACACCGCGGCTCCGTCCCCCCGCGGACGGGGCGTGGCCGTCGTCCTCTCGCGGACCCTTCGGGGAGCGCCGTGGCCCGCACCCCCGTGAGGGACGGCTGTAGGTGTCACGTATGCTGTTCGAGGTTCACGGGCCTGTAGCTCAGGCGGTTAGAGCGCATCCCTGATAAGGATGAGGCCGGAGGTTCAAGTCCTCCCAGGCCCACCCGTGTACCGGAGCCTCGTGGTTCCGCGTTCCCCCGCACGTCGCCCCCGCGGCGAGCGAAGCGCCCGAGGAGGTTCTCCGCGTGCTCAAGCAACTGGCGCTCGTCGCCGCCGCGGCCGGTGCGGTCGTCGCCGTCCGGAAGCGGTCCGCCGGCCGGACCGAGGCCGACCTGTGGCGTGAGGCCACCAGCGGCCCGGGCGCCGTCAGCACGCCCACCCGCTGAACCACCGGCCCGCGCAGGGCCACCCGGGGACGTAGCTCAATTGGCAGAGCACCGCCTTTGCAAGGCGGGGGTTAGGGGTTCGATTCCCCTCGTCTCCACCCTCGACGCCCGGCCCGGCGTCCCGTGCCACGTGAAACCACGGCCTCCGGCCCAGCGCCACGCCGCCGCCGGGACGGTGGGAGAGTGGAGCCGTGACTGAATCGACTCCCGCCCGCCGCGCGGTCCTGCACACCAACCACGGCGACATCACCGTGGACCTGTTCCCCGACCACGCCCCCAAGACGGTCGCCAACTTCGCCGACCTGGCCGAAGGCGCCCGCGAGTGGACGCATCCCGCGACCCGCGAGAAGACGACGGACAAGCTCTACGACGGCACGGTCTTCCACCGGATCATCTCCGGCTTCATGATCCAGGGCGGCGACCCGTTGGGTCAGGGCATCGGCGGCCCCGGCTACCAGTTCGGCGACGAGATCCACCCCGACCTGGCCTTCACCAAGCCCTACCTGCTGGCCATGGCCAACGCCGGGCCGGGCACCAACGGGTCGCAGTTCTTCATCACCGTCGCCCCCACCAGCTGGCTGACCGGCAAGCACACCATCTTCGGTGAGGTGGCCGACCAGCCCAGCCGCGACGTCGTCGACCGCATCGCCGCCGTCTCCACCGGCCGCAACGACCGCCCCGTCGAGGACGTGGTGATCGAGTCCGTCGAGGTGCAGCGCAGCTGAGCACGGAACCGCACGGCGGGGGCGCGGCCGACCAGCCGCCGCCCCCGCCTCCGGTCTGCTACCGCCACCCCGAGCGGCCCACGGGCATCTCCTGCGCGCGGTGCGGCCGGCCGATCTGCCCCGAGTGCATGATCCCCGCGTCGGTCGGCTTCCAGTGCCCGGCGTGCGTCCGGGAGGGCGCGGCCTCGGTGCGGGCGCCCAAGCGCAGCTCCGGTCTCAAGGCCGCGGCCTCGCGCTGGGGCGGGGTCACGGTCACCCTTATCGCCGTCAACGTCCTCATGTTCTTGGTGACCGCGGTGTCGGCCGGCCTGGTGGGCAACGCCCCGCTGGAGAACTACCGCTCGCCCGTCTTCGTCGACCTGGCGCAGTACCCGCTCCTGGTGGAGCTGGGGGAGCCGTGGCGGCTGCTCACCGCGGCCTTCCTGCACATCGGCCTGCTGCACCTCGTCCTCAACATGCTCGCGCTGCTGATCTTCGGCTCCGAGCTGGAGGCGCAGCTGGGCCGGCTCCGGTACCTGGCCCTCTACGTCGTCTCCGCGCTCGGCGGCTCCACGGCGATCCAGCTGTTCGGCGACTTCGCCCGGCCCGTGGCGGGCGCCTCCACGGCCATCTACGGCCTCCTGGGCGCCCTCGGCGTGCTCATGGTCGTCCGCCGCCAGGACGTCCGGGGCATCCTCGTGCTGCTGGGGATCAACATCTTCATCAGCTTCCTCCCCGGCATCTCCCTGCTGGGGCACCTGGGTGGGCTGGTCACCGGCGCAGCGGTCGCGGGCCTGCTCCTGGGCACCCGCCGCCGCCCGGCCGTGCAGGCGGCCGCGATCGGGGCGCTGGCGGTGCTGCTGCTCGTGCTCGCCCTCGGCGTCTCCCACGTCGGCGCGGTCTGACGCCGCGGCGTCCTGGCGTCAGCGGACCGATCCGCCCCGCGGGCGCAGCTCCGCCAGCGCGCCCGCCACGGTCGCGGGGTCGGCGCCGAGGTCCCAGCGCCCGAGCACCAGCAGCAGCCCGTCGTCGTCCCCGCCGGCCGGCCCCTCGAGCTCCAGCGTCCGCACCGTCGTCCCCCACCGCCGGGCGCTGCGCACGTGGACCCGCAGCAGCCCCCAGGGCAGCACCCGGGTCCCGGTCAGCGTCCGCACGGCGACCCCGTCGGGGCCGGCGGCGAGCCGGGGCCGCAGCAGTGCCTCGCGCGCGGCCAGCAGGAGCAGGAGGAGGGCCGCCCCGCCGACGAGGATCCGGCCCGCCGGGTCCAGCAGGAAGGACACCGTGCCGAGGGCGGCGGCACCGGCAGCGAGACCGGCCGGCACGGCCGCCGGAGGGGACCACTGCACGCCCACAGCCTGCCAGGTGTGGCGCGGAACATACGATCGCGGGCAGGGTGGCCGGCCGGCGCACCCGACCGTCGTCCTCGAGGAGTCGATCCATGCGCGATGCCGTCATCTGTGCCGCCGTCCGTACGCCGGTGGGCAAGCGGGGAGGAGGGCTCTCCGGGGTGCACGCGGTGGACCTCTCCGCGCACGTCCTCAACGCCCTCGCCGAGCGCTCCGGCATCGACCCCGCCGTCGTCGAGGACGTCTTCTGGGGCTGCGTGAGCCAGGTCGGGGAGCAGACCTTCAACATCGGGCGCAACGCGCCGCTGGCCGCCGGCTGGCCGGAGTCGGTGCCCGGCACCACGATCGACCGCCAGTGCGGGTCGTCCCAGCAGGCCGTCGCCTTCGCCGCCGCCACCGTCATCAGCGGCCAGGCCGACGTCGTCGTCGCCGGTGGCGTGGAGTCGATGAGCCGGGTGCCCATGGGCTCGGCACGGGCCGACGGCATCGCGGGCAAGCCGCTGGGC
The DNA here is from genome assembly GCF_054050835.1 of Blastococcus sp. SYSU DS0510. Lineage (NCBI taxonomy): Bacteria > Bacillati > Actinomycetota > Actinomycetes > Geodermatophilales > Geodermatophilaceae > Blastococcus > Blastococcus sp. SYSU DS0510. The sequence continues at coordinate 18,469 of NZ_JBJHAC010000038.1, forward strand.
CCGCGCTTCCTCGAGCGCTACGACGGCGTCTACCCCAACCAGGGCATCGGCGCAGAGATGATCGCCGAGCGCTGGGGCTTCTCCCGGACCGAGCTCGACGAGTTCGCGCTGGCCTCGCACGAGAAGGCGGCGAAGGCGCAGGCCGACGGCGCCTTCGACGAGGAGATCGCCCCGGTCACCCTCGAGGACGGCACGGTGGTCAGCGCCGACGAGGGCATCCGCCCCGGCGGCACCCTCGAGAAGCTCGCCTCCCTGAAGACGCCCTTCAAGGAGGACGGCGTGATCAGCGCCGGCAACGCCAGCCAGATCTCCGACGGCTCGGCCGCCCTGCTGGTGACGACGAGCGAGAAGGCGCGCGAGCTGGGCCTGCGGCCCATCGTGCGCATCCACACCACGGTCATGGCCGGTGACGACCCGGTCATCATGCTCACCGCCCCGATCCCGGCCACCCAGAAGGTGCTGGAGCGCTCCGGGCTGTCGATCGACGACATCGGCGTCTTCGAGGTGAACGAGGCCTTCGCACCGGTGCCCATGGCGTGGATGGCCGACACCGGTGGCGACGCCGGCCGGCTCAACCCGCTCGGCGGCGCGATCGCTCTGGGCCACCCGCTCGGTGGATCCGGCGCCCGGATCATGACCACGCTCGTCCACCACATGCAGGCCACCGGGAGCCGGTACGGGCTGCAGACGATGTGCGAGGGCGGCGGCACGGCCAACGCGACGATCCTGGAGCTCCTCGACGCCTGACCGTCCCCGCGCCCGCCCCCGGTGCCCCGTCCCCACCAGCCCCCGGCCCACGGCCGGGGGCTGGTGTCGTCCCGGGCATCGTCGTCCACCGCTCGGCGCGCCGCTCCGTGCGTGATCGGGTGCGCTCGGTGACCCGGACGGGTCCGTCCACAGTGGCCGCGCGGAGCGGTGTATCCGCAGGTCAGGACGGGTAAGACCGAGCGGAGCCAGCCGTCTCCGCGACGCGGACAAGTCGACTCGTCCACAGCTGGGTACACAGCTGGGGACAGACTCACACGGCTGTAGTTACGCCGTTGGACGCCTCGTCACACGAGCCACACCCGCGGAGAAAGGGCAGGTCAGCGCGGTCCGGACCCGTTCGGTCCCTCCACACTCGGTGGACAACCCTGGGGGTGGGGCGTCATGTCGACCTGTGGACGGAGACGATCGCTGTGCACAGCGGCGAACAGCCCGGGCTCCCCGGCGTCCGGGGGCCGCACGCGGAATGCTGCCGGGAGCCCGGCGACGGGGCCGGGGACGACGAAGGCCCCCGTCCCGGCGGGACGGAGGCCTCGATCGGCCGTCGTGGACGCTCGGTCAGCGCCAGCGCATCGACATGATCAGCCCGGCGACCATGGCGCCGAAGCCGATGGCGAAGTTCCAGGCCCCGAGCGACACCATCAGCGGGATCCGGTCGCCGGCCACGTAGTAGACGACGATCCAGAGCAGCCCGAGCAGCATCAGCGTCACCATGACCGGCGCGTACCAGCGCGGGCTGGGCTGCAGGGCCTTGGATGCGGTGCCCCGGGAGCGCAGCGCGTCCTCCGGGGGCGTGTACACCGACTTCTTGCGCACCTTCGACTTGGGCACGTGCAGACTCCCTCCCGGCGGCCGGTCTGGTCGTCCCCGGCCGGAACTGCTCCCCAGACTAAACTTCCGGGGGACGTCGCCACCGGTGCCTCACCCGAACGCGCCGACGCCGTCAGGTCCGAGGGGGTGCGCAGTGGTCCGCTGGCCCCTACCCGGTCGCTCCCCGTCCGCCTGGGGGGCGCTGGTCCCCGTCGTCGCCCTGGCCGCCGGCCTGCTGTTCGCCACCTCCGGCCGGACCGCCGAGGGCAGCGACCTGCGCGCCGGCGAGGTCACCCAGCTCTCCCAGCTGGTCGAGGAGCGCGACGCTGCCGTGGCCCGGCAGGAGCGCCAGCTGGTGCAGCTCCAGGAGCAGCTGCAGCGGCTCACCGCGCAGGTGGCGACCCGCGACGGCGCCGTCGCGGAGGTCCAGGCGGTCGCCGAGGCCGACGCCCCGGAGGCTGGCCTCACGCCGGTCGTGGGCTCCGGGGTGGTGATCACCCTCGACGACGCCCCGCAGCCCTCCGACGGCAGCCTGCCCACCGGCGCCCGCCCCGACGACCTGGTCATCCACCAGAGCGACGTCCAGGGCGTGGTGAACGCCGTCTGGGCCGCCGGCGCCGATGCGGTGGCGATCATGGACCAGCGGCTCATCTCCACGAGCGCCGTCCGCTGCGTCGGGAACACCCTGCTGCTGCGGGGGCGCACCTACTCCCCGCCGTTCGTGATCACCGCCGTCGTCGACGCCCCGCAGGTCGAGGCCGCGCTCGACGCCTCGCCGCAGGTCGCCGTCTTCGAGCAGGCGGTGCGGTCCTGGGGCCTCACGTTCGAGGTACGCGAGCGGCCCCAGCTCACGGTGCCCGCCTACGATGGCGGCCTCACCCTCCAGCACGCCACCGCCGGCTGAGCGCCGGCCGGCACCCCGTGCCACCCCCTGACCCAGCGAGGAGCCCGACCGCGATGACCGCCGCCGACCGTCCGGTCCTCGTCGTCGACAACTTCGACAGCTTCGTCTACAACCTCGTGCAGTACCTGGGGCAGCTCGGCGTGCGGTGCGAGGTCCGGCGCAACGACGCCGTCACGGTCGAGGAGCTCGCGGACCTGGACGTCGCGGGCGTGCTGCTCTCACCCGGCCCCGGGACCCCCGCGGACGCCGGCGTGACCGTGCCCATGGTCCGGGCCGCCGCCGAGCAGGGCACCCCCGTCCTCGGTGTGTGCCTGGGTCACCAGGCCATCGCGGAGGCGTTCGGCGCGGAGGTGGTGCGCGCCCCCGAGCTGCTGCACGGCAAGACCAGCCAGGTGCTGCACGAGGGCCGCGGCGTCCTCGCCGGCCTCCCGTCACCGTTCACCGCTACCCGGTACCACTCGCTGGCCGTCGACGCCGCCACGGTGCCCGACGAGCTGGAGGTCACCGGGCACACCCCGTCGGGGCTCGTGATGGCCCTGCGGCACCGTGAGCTGCCCATCGAGGGCGTCCAGTTCCACCCCGAGTCGGTGCTCACCGAGGGCGGCCACCGGATGCTGGCCACCTGGCTCGCCGCGTGCGGGCTGGCGCCCGACGAGGACGTCGTCGCCGCCGCCACCTCCGCGGCGAAGCGGCTCACCTCCGCGACCGCCTGAGCCTGAATCCACCGACGTTGAGTCGGTGATCGGTGTGGCAACGGGAAGAGGGTGCTTCTGAGCTGGACGATCACGGTTACCAGGCCAAGATCGTCGCAGGAATCAGGAGCACCCTCTTGGTGCGAG
>NZ_JBJHAC010000039.1:0-18381 GCF_054050835.1 Blastococcus sp. SYSU DS0510
CCCCCCCCCCCCCCCCCGCCCCCCCCCCCCCCCCCCCCCCCCCCCCCCCCCCCCCCCCCCCGGGGCCGTGCCGCCGGAGGCCCTGGCGGTGATCGCCCCGGTGGCCGCCCCGGCCAACCTGGCCGCCGCCCAAGCACAGGGCGTGGACCTGGCCGGGGTCGACGCGGCGCTCGCGGAGGTGGCCGCGACCCGCCCGCACGCCGAACTGCGCCAGGTGGTGGCCCACTACCTGGCCCGGCTGGACCCCGACGGGCCCGAGCCCGATCCCACCGAGGGACGCTCCCTCACCTTCGTCAAGCACGCCGACGGGTCGGTCTCCTTCCGCGGCGAACTGGATGCCGTGGGCGGGGAGAAGGTGCAGGCCGCACTGGAGTCGGTGGTGCAGGCCGACCGGCCGGCCGGGGACACCCGGACCCGCGCCCAGCAGCAGGGCGACGCCCTGGTCCAGCTCGCCGACAACGCCCTGGCCGCGGGCACCCTGCCGGTGCTGCGCACCCACAAGCCCCAGGTGGTGGTCCGGGTGGACCTGGAGGACCTCATCGACCCGGACGCCGGCCCCGGCGCGGCGAAGTTGGGCTTCGGGGCCACCATCTCCGCGGCCCGGGCCCGCTGGCTGGCCTGCGACGGCACCGTCACCCGCATCGTCATCGGCCCCGAAGGCCAGCCCCTCGACGTCGGCCGCGTTCGGCCCCTTCGCAGGGGCCCGCCGCGAGCTTGCGAGTGGCGGGGGGCGGAGGGGTCCTTTCGTTCACCGGCTGCCACGCCGCCACCCACTGGTGCGACGTCCACCACGTCGTGCACTGGGCCGACGGCGGGGACACCTCGCTGGAGAACTCAGCCCTGCTCTGCGAACGCCACCACACCAAGGTCCACCACGGCTTCAGGATCGTCCGCGACGCCACCGGCCGATGGCGCACCTACCGGCCCGACGGCACCGAGATCCTGATCCTCCCCCGCATCACGACAGCGCCCGAACGATCGCGCACGGGCTGACCGGGCGCGGGCGGACCGGGGCCACCGACGTAGCCTCTCCGCCCGATGGTGGTCTACGAGTACGAGAAGGACGGCGCCGAGATCTACCGGCAGTCGTTCGCGACGATCCGCGCCGAGGCCGACCTCGGCGGGCTGCCCGGCGACGTCGCCCGCGTGGCCGTGCGGATGATCCACGCCTGCGGGCAGGTCGACCTCGTCCAGGACATCGCCTGGTCCCCCGCGGTGGTGCAACGCGCCCGCGAGGCGCTCGACGCCGGCGCACCCGTGCTCTGCGACGCACAGATGGTGGCCAGCGGCGTCACCCGGCGCCGGCTGCCCAAGGACAACGACGTCGTCTGCACCCTGAACGACCCGCGCACCTCCGGGCTCGCCGCCGACCTCGGCACCACCCGCACCGCCGCCGCCCTGGAGCTCTGGCGGGACCGCCTCGACGGCGCCGTCGTCGCCATCGGCAACGCCCCCACGGCACTGTTCCACCTGCTCGAGATGGTGGCCGCCGGCGCGCCGCGCCCCGCCGCCGTCCTCGGGATCCCCGTGGGGTTCATCGGCGCGGCCGAGTCCAAGGAGGCCCTCGCCGCCTCCGACCTGGAGTTCCTCGTCGTGCGGGGCCGCCGCGGCGGCAGCGCCATCACCGCCGCCGCCGTGAACGCGATCGCGAGTGATGTGGAGTGAGCGGGCGGCTGTACGGGGTGGGGCTGGGCCCGGGTGATCCCGAGCTCGTCACCGTCAAGGCCGCCCGGCTGATCGGGGCCGCCGACGTCGTCGCCTTCCACGCCGCCCGGCACGGCCGCTCGGTGGCCCGCGCCCTCGCCGAGCCCTACCTGCGCGCCGGCCAGGTCGAGGAGCTGCTGGTCTACCCGGTCACCACCGAGACCACCGACCACCCCGGCGGCTACCAGGGCGCGATCGACGAGTTCTACGAGGCCGCCGCCGCCCGGCTGGCCGCGCACCTGGACGCCGGCCGCGACGTCGTCGTCCTCGCCGAGGGCGACCCGCTCTTCTACGGCTCCTACATGCACATGCACAAGCGGCTGGCGCACCGCTACCCCACCGAGGTCGTCCCCGGGGTCACCAGCGTCACCGCGGCCGCCGCGGCCGTCGGCCGGCCCCTGGTCGAGCGCGACGAGGTCCTCACCGTCCTCCCCGGCACCCTCCCCGCCGAGGAGCTCGCCGCCCGCCTGGCCGCCACCGACTCGGCCGCGGTGATGAAACTCGGGCGCACCTTCCCGCAGGTGCGCGAGGCCTTCGAGCGGGCCGGCGTGCTCGACCGCGCCCTCTACGTCGAGCGCGCCACCACCGACCGCCAGCGGTGCGCCCCGCTGGCCGACGTGGACCCCGCCAGCGTCCCGTACTTCTCCCTCGCCCTGCTGCCCAGCCCGCTCACCCCGCAGGTCGCCGAGCCCGCACCTCCGGCGGAGCGGCCGGCCGACGCCGGTGAGGTCGTCGTGGTCGGCCTCGGCCCCGGCGCCCGCGGCTGGACGACGCCCGAGGCAGCCGGGGCGCTCGCCGCCGCCGACGACCTGGTGGGCTACGGCCCCTACCTCGACCGGGTCGCGGTGAACCCGCGCCAGGCCCGGCACGCCAGCGACAACCGCGTCGAGGCCGACCGCGCCGCGCACGCCCTCGCCCTGGCCCGCGACGGCCGGCGGGTCGCCGTCGTCTCCAGCGGCGACCCGGGCGTCTTCGCCATGGCCGCTGCGGTCCTGGAGGTCGCCGAGCGACCCGAGTTCGCCGGCGTCCCGGTGCGGGTCGTGCCGGGGCTCACCGCCGCCCAGGCTGTCGCCTCCCGGGTGGGCGCCCCGCTCGGCCACGACTTCTGCGTGCTGTCGCTCTCCGACGTCCGCAAGCCGTGGGAGGTCATCGTCGACCGGCTGCGCCACGCGGCCGCGGCCGACCTGGTCATCGCCCTCTACAACCCGCGGTCGAAGCACCGCCCGCACCAGCTCGGCGAGGCGCTGCGGGTGCTGCTCGAGGAGCGCCCGCCCGAGACCGTGGTGGTCGTGGGCCGCGACGTCGGTGGGCCGGAGGAGGCCGTCCGGGTCACCACCCTGGGCACCCTCGACCCGGGCACCGTCGACATGCGCTGCCTGGTGCTCATCGGGTCCTCGCAGACCCGCGTCACCCCCTCGGGCGCCGTCTACACCTCGCGCAGCTACCCGCGCTGACACACCGGGGCGCGGGAATGCCCGCGGGATCGTTGCGCTTGGCCACCATCGTGGCTCCACCGACCCTCCGCCGGGACCCCGCGTTCCGGACTGCCGCCGGCCTGCTCATCCTGGTCCTCGCCGCGTCGGGCGTCCCCACACCGCTGTACCGCGTCTACCAGGAGCAGTTCGGGTTCGGCCCCGGGATGCTGACCACCGTCTTCGGCATCTACGCCCTCGCCCTGCTCGCCGCGCTGCTGGTGGTCGGCGGCCTCTCCGACCACGTCGGGCGGCGCCCGGTGCTGGCCGGCGGCCTGCTGCTGCAGGCGGTCTCGATGGTCGTCTTCCTCGCCGCGGACAGCGTCGGCTGGCTGCTCGCCGCCCGGGTGCTGCAGGGCCTGTCCATGGGCGTCCTGACCGGCACCCTCGGTGCGCTGCTGCTGGACACCCAGCGCCCGTCCCGTCCGCTGGGCGCCCTGCTCAACAGCGCCGCCCCGGGCCTGGGCCTGTCGGTGGGCGCGGTCGGCGCCGGCCTCGTCGTCGAGCACGTCACCTCGCCTGCCCGGTGGGTGTTCGGCGTGCTCGCCGTCGTCCTGCTGGTCGCGGCGGCGGCCGTCGTGTTCCTGCCCGAGACCTCGCCCCGCGCCCCCGGGGCGCTCCGCTCGCTGCGCCCGACGGTCCGCGTCCCGCGCTCGCAGCGGCCGGCGTTCCTCGCCGTGCTGCCGGTCATGGTCGCGGCCTGGGCGCTCGGCGGGCTCTACCTCTCCCTGGGGCCGTCGCTGGTCGTCGGCGTCTTCGGCATCGAGGACCACCTGGTCGGCAGCCTGATGGTGCTGGCCATGCACGGCTCGGGCGGGATCGCCGCGATCCTCGGCCGCGACCTCGCCGCGGAGCGGGCCATGGTCGGCGGCGCGACCCTCTTCGCCGGCGGCGTCACCGGCACGATCGCCGCGCTGCTCACCGGCCAGGTCGCCGTGCTCTTCGTGTCCGCGGTCGTCTCGGGGCTCGGCTTCGGCCTGTCGTTCCTCGGCTCCGTCGCGACCGCCAGCGCCGGCGTCGACCCCGCCGAGCGCGCCGGGCTGCTGTCCAGCATCTTCGTCGTCGGCTACCTCAGCTTCAGCGTGCCCGCGGTGGTCGCCGGATCGGCCACCGGGGCCTTCGGCCTGGAGACGGTGACCGAGGTGTACGCGGCCGTGCTGGTCGTGCTGGCGCTGACCGCCATCGCCGGGGTGCGCCTGCGCCGCCGCCGCGCCGGGGCACGCGAAGCCACCACCGGTGCGGCGGAGCGGCTGCCGGCCTAGCTCCCGGGGTACGGCTGGGCCTTGAGCGCCCGGGCGAGGTGCGCGGCGTTCTCCGCGAGGGTCGCCGTCGTGGCGGCCACCGCCTCGGGCGTCTCGTCGAGGTCCATGTAGTCGGTGCCGCCCATCGCCTGGTCGTTCCAGTAGGTCGACCCCTGCGCGGGGATGGTGAAGCCGATGTCGTCCAGGCCCTGGAACAGGTCGGCGACGATCTTGTGCGCGCCGTCCTCGTTGCCGACGACGGAGACGACCGCCACCTTGCCGGTCACCTTCGGCCGGCCCGAGTCGTCCGTCTCGGAGAGCTCGCCGTCGAGCCGCTCCAGCACCCGCTGGGCCACGCTGCTCATGTGCCCGACCCAGGTCGGCGTGGAGACGATCAGGATGTCGGCGGCCGTCATCTGCTCGCGGATCGCGGGCCACTGGTCACCCTCCCCCATGTCCACCTCGACGCCGGGCCTCACGTCGTGGTCGACGACCCGCACGACGTCACCGGTGACGCCGTGCTCCTCCAGCCCGGCCAGGATCTGGCGGGCGATCAGGTCGCTGCTGGACGGCGCGGGCGAGGGCTTGAGGCTGCAGACGAGGGCGAGGGCGCGGAGAGACGCGGTTCCGGTCATGGTCGTGCACTCCCCGCCGACCTGCGCCGACACACATGACGATCAGATTGCGCGCAACCGGACCCACTGCCGCGCCGCCGCCACCGTGGCGACCACGGGAACGCCCGCGGGCAGCGGCGGCCGGCGCACCAGCACCACCGGGACCGCGAGCTGCCGGGCCGCGGTGAGCTTCGCCGCCGTCATCGAGCCGCCGCTGTCCTTGGTGACGACGACCTCGACGGCGTGCTCGCGCAGCAGGGCCAGCTCGTCCTCGAGGCTGAACGGGCCGCGCGCGAGGACGGTGGTGGTCCGCGCCGGCACGGGGGGCTCCGGCGGGTCCACGGAGCGGACGACGCAGTGGGCCGCCAGCCCGGCGAAGGCGGCCAGCCCCTGCCGGCCCGTCGTCAGGAAGACGCACCCGAACCCCTGCACCGCCTCCGCCGCCCCGGCCGGTGAGTCGACCCACCGCCAGTCGTCGCCCGGCTGCGCGGTCCAGCCCGGCCGCTGCAGGCGCAGGAGTGGCACCCCCGTCGCGGTCGCGGCCGAGACGGCGGATGCGGTCATCGCCGTGGCGAACGGGTGCGTCGCGTCGACGACGGCGTCCACCGGGTTCGCCCGCAGCCACTCCGCCAGGCCTGCTGCGCCCCCGAAGCCGCCGATCCGCACCTCCCCCGGCGGGAGCCGCGGATCGGCGACCCGCCCGGCGAGCGAGCTCAGCACACCGATGCCGTCCGCGACCAGCACCGTGGCCAGCCGCCGGGCCTCCCCGGTACCCCCGAGCACCAGCACCCGGCCGGTCACCGGAGGCCGCCGTGCATGCTGGTCGGGTGGGAACGACAGCGGGCAGCGGGCTGCGCTCCGGCTGGACCACCGGCGCCTGCGCGACCGCGGCCACCACCGCGGCCTACACCGCGCTGCTCACCGGCGAGTTCCCCGACCCGGTGACGATCGACCTGCCCAAGGACCGGCACCCGGCGTTCGCGCTGGCCACCGAGCGGCTGGAGGACGGCGCCGCGACCGCGGGGGTGGTCAAGGACGCCGGCGACGACCCCGACGTCACCCACGGCGCGCTGGTCTCCGTCCGCGTGACCCACGGCGAGCCGGGCAGCGGCGTCACCTTCCGGGCGGGCGCGGGCGTCGGCACGGTGACCAAGCCCGGACTGCCGCTGCCGGTCGGCGAGCCGGCGATCAACCCGATGCCCCGCCGGTTCATGCGCGAGCACGTGGCCGCGGTCGCCGCCCGTCACGGCGGCACCGGCGACGTCGTCGTCGAGGTCTCGGTCGAGCACGGCGAGGAGCTGGCCCGGCGCACCTGGAACCCGCGGCTGGGCATCCTGGGCGGGCTCTCCATCCTGGGCACCACGGGCGTCGTCGTCCCCTACTCCTGCTCGGCCTGGATCGACTCGATCCGCCGCGGCATCGACGTCGCCCGCGCCGCCGGGCACGGCCACGTCGCCGCCTGCACCGGCAGCACCAGCGAACGCGTCGTCGTGGAGCGCTACGGGCTGCCCGACGACGCGCTGCTGGACATGGGCGACTTCGCCGGCGCCGTCCTCAAGTACCTGGGCCGCCACCCCGTCCCGCGGCTGACCGTCGCCGGCGGCATCGGCAAGCTCGCGAAGCTCGCCGACGGGCACCTGGACCTGCACTCGGGGCGCTCGCAGGTGTCCTTCGCCTCGCTGGCCGCCCGCGTCCAGGATGCGGGCGGGCCCCCGGCGCTGGTGGACGGCGTGCGCGGCGCGAACACCGCCCTGGACGCGCTGCAGCAGTGCCGGGCGGCCGGGCTCCCGCTGGGCGACCTGGTGGCCGCCGCCGCGCGGGAGACGGCGCTCGGCGTGCTGCGCGGCGCCCCGGTCGAGGTCGACGTCCTGGTGATCGACCGCGCCGGCACGGTCGTCGGCGGCGCCTAGCCGCGGCACCGGGTCGTCGAGTAGAGGTGGCTGTCGGGGAACTCGCCCGCGGTCAGGACCGAGCCGACGATCACCACCGCGGTCCGCCGCACGCCGGCCGCCTCGACCTGGCCGGCGATGTCGGCGAGCGTGCCGCGCAGCACCAGCTCGTCGTCCCGGCTGGCGCGGGCGACGACCGCGACCGGGCAGTCGCTGCCGTAGGAGGGCACCAGCTCCGGCACCAGCTCGGCGATCCGCTGCACCGCGAGGTGCAGGACGAGCGTGGCGCGGGAGGCCCCGAGGGTCGCCAGGTCCTCCCCCGCCGGCATCGGCGTCGACCGGGCCGAGGTCCTCGTGAGGATGACCGTCTGGCCGACGCCGGGCACGGTCAGCTCCCGCTTGAGCGAGGCGGCCGCGGCGGCGAAGGCGGGCACACCCGGCACGACGTCGTAGGGCACGCCCGCCGCGTCCAGCCGGCGCATCTGCTCGGCCATCGCGCTGTAGACCGAGGGGTCGCCGGAGTGCAGCCGGGCGACGTCGTGCCCGGCCTCGTGCGCGGCGACCAGCTCGGCCGTGATCCGGTCGAGGTCCAGGTTGGCCGTGTCCACCAGCCGCGCGCCCGACGGCGCGGTGTCCAGCAGCTCCCGGGGCACCAGCGCGCCGGCGTAGAGGCACACCGGTGCGGTGGCGATGATGCGGGCCGCCCGCACGGTGACCAGGTCCGCCGCGCCCGGCCCGGCGCCGATGAAGTGCACGGTCACGGCTTGACCCCCGACCAGATCGTCACGGGCATGGCCGCCTTCCAGCCGGTGAAGCCGCCCACGGGGGCGGCGGTGGCGACGCCGAGCCGCACGAGCTCGCCGCCGGAGCGGGCGTGCCGCTCGGCCAGCACCGCCTCGCTCTCCAGCGTGACGGCGTTGACCACCAGCCGCCCACCCGCCGGCAGCGCGTCCCAGCAGGCGTCGAGCACCCCGGGCACGGTGGCGCCGCCGCCGACGAAGACCGCGTCCGGCGCGGGCAGCCCGGCCAGGGCAGCGGGCGCCTCGCCGGTGACCACCTCGAGCCCGGGCACGCCCAGCCGCGCGGCGTTCCGCCCGACCCGGGCCGCCCGCCCCGCGTCGCGCTCGACCGCCACCGCCCGGCAGCTGGGGTGGGTGCGCATCCACTCGATGCCGATCGACCCGGCGCCCGCGCCGACGTCCCAGAGCAGCTGGCCCGGCAGCGGCGCCAGCCGGGCGAGGGACACCGCCCGAACGTCGCGCTTGGTGAGCTGGCCGTCGTGCTCGTAGGCGTCGTCCGGCAGGCCGGGCAGGGCCGGCAGCGGCACGGCGCCGGGGTCCGCGACCACCTCGACGGCGGTGAGCACCAGCGGGTCCGTGTCCCCGTGCGGCCAGCCGGCGGCGGTGCCGGTGACCGCGCGTTCCGCGGGGCCGCCGAGCTGGGCGAGCGCGGTCAGCCGACTGGCGCCGAGGCCGCGCTCCGCCAGCAGCGCGGCGACGGCGGCCGGCGTCGAGCCGTCGGAGCCGAGCACCAGCAGCCGCCGGCCGGGGGTGGCGTGCGGGACCACGAGCTCCACCGGCCGGCCGACGACGGTGACCACCTGCGTCTCCTCCACCGCCCAGCCCAGCCGCGCGCAGGCCAGCGACACCGACGAGGGGTGCGGGAGCACCTCGACCGCCGCCGGGCCCAGCAGCCGCACCAGCGAGGCGCCGACGCCGGAGAGCATGGGGTCGCCGCTGGCCAGCACGACCACCCGCCGTCCGGGGTGCTCCTGCCCGAGACCGGCCAACGCGGGGCCGAGCGGGGACGGCCAGGGCACCCGCTCCGCCGTCACCTCAGGGGGCACCAGGGCGAGCTGGCGGGCGCTGCCGCGGAGCACGTCGGCGCCCTCGACCGCCCGCCGGGCGCGCGGCGAGAGCCCGTCCCAGCCGTCGGCGCCGACGCCGACCACCACGACCGGTGGGCGGCCGTCGGGACGCGGATCTCCGGGCACGTCGGCCGATCCTAGGGAGGGGGTGGTGCACCGCCGTCCGGCCGGCCGCGGAGTGGGTCAGAAGGGAACCTGCTGACCCAGCACGCCGGAGCCGCTGCCCCTGCCCGAGAGGACCCGGCAGAACTCGACGGCGTCCAGCTCGAGCCGCTCGCCACCCGCCCCGGACGACCACTGCCCGCCCGCCGGGCCGGTGAGGGTGAGTTCGTAGGGCCGGCCGTGCCGCTGCGCCCACTCCCCCACGACGTCCGCGACCAGGACGCCGTCGTGCCCGGGCGTGAGCTCGGGCTCGCGCCCGGTCGCCCGGCACACGTCGATCCGGTGCATCCAGACGTCCCGGGTCAGGACGACGTCGAGCAGGAAACCGATCCGCCAGTACTCCCGGACGTCGCCGTTGACCTGCTCCTCGGGCAGCGTCACGCGGCCCGCGATCCGGGACAGCCGACGTCGTCCCCGCACCGCGCGAGGTGCGGTGGCGGCCAGCGCCGCGACGACCGCCGGGCCGTCCAGGCCGGCGTGCGCGCGGACCTGCACCGCGGTCAGCGCGTCGATGCCACCACCGGCCTTGCCGGCGATCCGGTTCTGCCGCGCCATCTCGCGGACCGAGGCAGCCATCTCCGCCATCCCGAGGACGTGCGCCGCCATGGCTCGCACGTCCCAGCCCGGGCAGTCGGTGGCCCGGCTCCAGTCGCCGGGGTCCAGCCCGCGGAGGAGGACGAGCATCCGCTCGTACTCCGTGGCGGCGAGCCGGTAGGCGGCGTCCCGGTCGAGGGCGGCGGTCCGCGGACGGGGACGGGCGGGAGCAGGAGTCGGAGCGGTCACGAGAGACCTCCTGGGATCAGCGGGTGGACGGGTTCGTGCGGTGGTGGTCGAGCCACATGTCCATGACGTCGGGGAGGACGGCGGTGAAGGCGCCGGACTCGAACGGCTCGCCGGGCGCGTTGGACAGCTGCTGGGAGATGACCCCGCCGACCAGCGCCGTCCAGGTGCGGTAGGCGCGGTCGAGGTCGACGTCCGCGGCGAGGTGCCCCGCGTCGCGGAGCCGGACGAGCATCGCCCGGGACGCCACGTCGAGCTCGACCGCGGGTTCGTACGCCCGCGCAGAAGGCGCGAAGCCGGGTACCGGGCGCCAGAACATCAGCGCCGAGTGGGCGGGGTGCTCGACGGCCCAGCGGACCAGGACGGCGGTGCCCTCCCGCCACGCGGTGAGGGGGTCGGCGCCGTCCCCGGTGGCACCGGCCTGCTCGAGCACCTGATGCAGGGCGCGCCACCCCCGCTCGAAGAGCGCGTCGTACAGCGCGTGCTTGCCGTCGAAGTACCCGTAGAGGGACGGCGGGCGGATGCCCATCCGGCGGGCCACCTCGCCGAGCGTCAGCCCGGCCGCGCCCTGCTCGGCCATGACCTCGACCGCCACGTCGAGCACCTGCTCGATCGTCTCCTGCCGCCGCCGCCCGCGACGGTCCGGCACCACGGCTCCGGTCACGGACCGGATGCTCGTCCTAAGGGTATTAGGATGTCAACAGTGCATTAGGTCCCCGCCACGCCCGGAGGGGGTCTGTCGCCGGGGAGCCCGCCCGTGGTCTGATGACGCCGCCACAAGCGACGGCAGTGGAGGAAGCCCGGTGAGATCCCGGCGCGGTCCCGCCACTGTGACCGGGGAGCCCGTCCCCACGCTCGACCACTGCACCTGAGCCCGCTCAGGAGCGGGAAGGTCGGGGACGGGTGTCGATCCGGGAGCCAGGAGACTCCAGCCGTCGTCCCTGCCACCTCCGGGCGTGGACACCCGGGGAGAGGACGCGTGCCATGCGCGGGTACCCCGCATGAGCTTTCCCTTCACCGCCGTCGTCGGCATGGACGACCTGCGGCTGGCCCTGCTCCTGAACGCGGTCTCCCCCGCGGTGGGCGGCGTCCTGGTGCGGGGCGAGAAGGGCACCGCCAAGTCCACGAGCGTCCGGGCGCTGGCCGCCGTCCTGCCGCCGGTCGCGGTCGTGGCCGGCTGCCGGTTCGGCTGCGACCCGGCCGCCCCCGACCCGGCCTGCCCCGACGGCCCGCACGAGCCCGGGGCGGCCGGGCGCACCCGCGCGGCCCGGCTGGTCGAGCTGCCGGTCGGCGCCTCCGAGGACCGGCTCGTCGGCTCGCTGGACCTGGAGCGGGCGCTGACCGAGGGCGTCAAGGCCTACGAGCCCGGCCTGCTCGCCGCCGCCCACCGCGGGGTGCTCTACGTCGACGAGGTCAACCTGCTGCACGACCACCTCGTCGACCTGCTGCTCGACGCCGCCGCCCTGGGCACCGCGTACGTCGAGCGCGAGGGCGTCTCGGTGCGGCACGCCGCCCGCTTCCTGCTGGTCGGCACCATGAACCCCGAGGAGGGCGAGCTCCGCCCCCAGCTGCTGGACCGCTTCGGCCTCACGGTCGAGGTCGCCGCACCGCGTGACCCGGACGTGCGGGCCGAGGTCGTGCGCCGCCGGTTCGCCTATGACGCCGACCCCGCCGGGTTCGCGGCGCACTGGGCCGCCGAGGAGTCCGCGCTGGCCGCCCGCATCGCCGACGCCCGCGCCCGCCTGCCCCGCGTCGTGCTCTCCGACGCCGCGCTGCGCCAGGTCACCGCCGTCTGCGCCGCCTTCGACGTCGACGGCCTGCGCGCCGACCTCGTCACCGCCCGCGCGGCGATCGCGCACGCCGCCTGGTGCGGCCGCGACGAGGTGACCGAGGACGACGTGCGCGTCGCCGCCCGGCTGGCCCTCCCGCACCGGCGCCGTCGCAACCCGTTCGACGCACCCGGGCTGGACGAGGAGACCCTCGACCAGGCGCTCGCCGACTCCCGGCCCGACGACGACCCCGGCCCCCCGGAGGGCGGCCCGGACGACGCCGGCCCGGACGACGGGCGCCCGGACGACGGGCCGGACCCGGGCAGAGGAAGCGATGCCTACGGATCCGACGCCGAGACGCAGGTGGAGCCTCCTCTGCCCGGGGACGGCGAGGATGCCGGCGAGCCGACGGTCGCGCCGCGCGGCGAGGGCGGGGGGCGCACCGACGCCGCCGCGCCGGAGCAGCCCGCGGTCGCGCCGGCCGACCCCTTCCGCACCCGCAGGCTGGAGGTGCCGGGCATCGGGGCCGGGGCCGCGGGCCGGCGGTCGCGCGCCCGGTCGGAGCGCGGTCGCGTGGTCGGCTCGACCCGCCCGGCCACCGCCGTCACCACGCTGCACCTGGCCGGCACCGTGCTCGCGGCCGCCCCCCACCAGCGGGCCCGCGGCCGCAGCGGGCCAGGGCTCCTGGTCGAGCGCGACGACCTCCGCCAGGCCGTGCTGGAGGGCCGTGAGGGCAACCTCGTGCTCTTCGTCGTCGACGCCAGCGGCTCGATGGGCGCCCGGTCGCGGATGGCCGCGGTGAAGGGCGCCGTGCTCTCGCTGCTGCTGGACGCCTACCAGCGCCGCGACAAGGTCGGCCTGATCACCTTCCGCGGCGCGGACGCCGAGGTCGCGCTGCCGCCCACCTGGTCGGTGGAGGCCGCCGCGGCCCGGCTGACCGGCCTGCCCACCGGCGGGCGCACCCCGCTGGCCGCCGGGCTGCTGGAGGCGCACCGCACCCTGGCCCGCGAGCGGGTGCGCGACCCGCGCCGGCGCCCGCTGCTGGTCGTCGTCACCGACGGCCGGGCCACCGGGGCACGGGGCGCCGACCACCTCGGCGAGGCCCGGCGTGCGGCCGGGCTGCTCGCCGCCGCGGAGGTGGCGGGCGTCGTCGTCGACTGCGAGTCCGGGCCGGTGCGACTGGGCCTGGCCGCGTCGCTGGGCGTAGCGCTCGGCGCCCGGACGATCCGCCTGGAGGAGCTGGGCGCCGACTCGCTGGCCGCCACCGTCCGGGACGCGCGGAAGGCGGCCTGACATGCCCCAGGGTCAGGTCGCGGTCGTCCCGCAGGACGGCCTGAGCACCCGGCAGCGCCGCAACCGGCCGCTGCTGGCCGTGCACACCGGCGAGATGAAGGGCAAGTCGACCGCCGCCTTCGGGATGGCGATGCGGGCGTGGAACCAGGGCTGGTCGATCGCGGTCTACCAGTTCGTCAAGAGCGCCAAGTGGAAGGTCGGCGAGGAGAACGCGCTGACCGCGCTCGGCCGGCTGCACGAGCAGACCGGCGAGGGCGGCCCGGTGGTCTGGCACAAGATGGGCTCGGGCTGGAGCTGGTCGCGCCGGCAGGGCACCGAGGTCGACCACGCCGCCGACGCCGCCGAGGGCTGGGCGCAGATCAAACGGGACCTCGCCGCGCAGCGGCACAGGTTCTACGTGCTGGACGAGTTCACCTACCCGCTGAAGTGGGGCTGGGTGGACGTCGACGACGTCGTCGCGACGCTCACGGCCCGCCCCGGCAACCAGCACGTCGTCGTCACCGGGCGCGACGCGCCCCCGGCGCTGGTCGAGGCCGCCGACCTGGTCGTGGAGATGACCAAGGTCAAGCACCCGATGGACGCCGGCCAGAAGGGCCAGCGGGGGATCGAGTGGTGACCACGCTGCCGCGGGTGGTGCTGGCCGCGCCGAGCAGCAACGCGGGCAAGACCTCGATCGCCACCGGGCTGATCGCCGCGCTCACCGCCCGCGGGCTCACCGTCTCCCCGCACAAGGTCGGCCCCGACTACATCGACCCCGGCTACCACGGCCTCGCCGCCGGCCGTCCCGGCCGCAACCTCGACCCGTGGCTGGTCGGCGAGGAGCGGATCGCCCCGCTCCTGCTGCACGGTGCGCGCGGCGCCGACCTCGCGGTGGTCGAGGGCGTCATGGGCCTGTTCGACGGCGCCACGCACCCGGGCGTCGAACCCGGCTTCGCCTCGACCGCGCACGTGGCCGGGCTGCTGCGGGCACCGGTGGTGCTCGTCGTCGACGCCTCCTCCCAGGCGCGCAGCGTCGCCGCGCTGGTGCACGGCTTCGCCACCTTCGACCCGTCGGTGCGCCTGGGCGGGGTGGTGCTCAACCGCGTCGGCAGCGACCGGCACGAGGCGATCCTCCGCGGGGCGCTCGGCGCCGCCGGCGTCCCGGTGCTGGGCGCGATCCGGCGGATGGAGACGCTGCACACCCCCTCCCGCCACCTCGGCCTGGTGCCGGCCGCCGAGCGCTCGGCCGAGGCGGTCGCGACGGTGCGCCGGCTCGGCGAGGTGGTGGCCGACGGGGTCGACCTGGACGCCGTGCTCCGACTGGCCCGCACCGCACCCGCCCTCGACGGCGGCCCCTGGGACCCGTCCGCCGAGGTGGCCCCGACCGGGGCCCGGCCACGGATCGCCGTCGCCGGCGGGCCGGCGTTCACCTTCGGCTACGCCGAGAACGCCGAGCTGCTCGCCGCGGCCGGCGCCGAGGTGGTGACCGTGGACCCGCTGCGCGACGAGGCCCTGCCCGAGGGGACCGCCGGCCTGGTCGTCGGCGGCGGCTTCCCCGAGGTCTACGCCGCGGAGCTCTCGGCCAACGAGCAGCTCCGCGCCGACGTCGCCGCGCTCGCCGCCCGGGGCGCCCCGGTCGCCGCCGAGTGCGCCGGGCTGCTCTACCTGGCCCGCGAGCTGGACGGCGTCCCGATGTGCGGCGTCCTCGACGTGCGGACGGCGATGTCGCCACGCCTGACGCTGGGCTACCGCGAGGCGGTGGCGGCCCGCGGCTCGGTGCTGGCGCCGGCCGGCACGCGGGTCCGCGGCCACGAGTTCCACCGCACGCACGCCGACCCCCCGGCCGGCCCGGACCCCGCCTGGCAGTGGTCGGGGGCCGGCCCCGAGGGCTTCGTCTCCGGCGGCGTGCACGCCTCCTACCTGCACCTCAACTGGGCCGGCGCCCCCGCGCTGGCCGCCCGCTTCGTCGCCTCGTGCGCCACCGCCGACCGATCGGAGACCGCCCGTGCACATCGCTGAGGGGTTCCTGCCCGCCGGGCACGCCCTGGGCTGGACGCTCGCCGCCGCGCCCTTCGTGGCGCACGGTGCCCGGGCGGTCGTGAAGGAGGTGCGCGAGAACCCCGAGTCGACCCTGCTCCTCGGTGCCGCCGGCGCCTTCACCTTCGTGCTCAGCGCCATCAAGCTGCCGAGCGTCACCGGCAGCTCCAGCCACCCGACCGGCACCGGCCCGGGGGCGATCCTCTTCCGGCCACCGGTGATGGCGCTGCTGGGCACCGTGGTGCTGCTCTTCCAGGCGCTGCTGCTGGCGCACGGCGGGCTGACCACCCTGGGGGCCAACGCGTTCGCCTTCGCCGTCGTCGGCCCGTGGGTCGGGTACGGGGCCTACCGGCTGACCCGGGCGGCGGGCGCGGGGCTGCTGCCGGCGGTCTTCGTCGGCGTCGCCCTGGCCGACCTCGCCACCTACGTCACCACCTC
Organism: Blastococcus sp. SYSU DS0510; assembly: GCF_054050835.1. Taxonomy (NCBI): domain Bacteria; kingdom Bacillati; phylum Actinomycetota; class Actinomycetes; order Geodermatophilales; family Geodermatophilaceae; genus Blastococcus; species Blastococcus sp. SYSU DS0510. Next base: position 15,246 of record NZ_JBJHAC010000039.1, read on the forward strand.
GCTGCAGCTGGCGCTGGCCTTCCCCGACGCGAGCACCGGGTTCGCCGGCGCCCTGGCCAAGTTCCTCGGGGTCTTCGCGCTCACCCAGATCCCGCTGGCCATCGGCGAGGGGCTGCTCGGCGTCCTGCTGTTCCGGGTGCTCACCGTCAACGCCCGGCCGGAGCTCGAGCGGCTCGGCATCCTGAAGCCCGCACCCGTCCCCGCGCCCGCCGGAGGTGCCGCGTGACCCGCCGCGCGCTCGTCACCGCCGTGCTCGTCCTCGCGGTCCTCGCCCTGTTCGCCGTCCCGCTGCTGGTCGACGGCGGCACCTCGGAGTACGGCGGCACCGACGCCGCGGTGACCGAGGAGCTCGAGGCCGACGGCTACACCCCCTGGTCCGACCCCCTGTTCAGCCCCACCGGCGAGGTGGAGTCCGGCCTGTTCGCGCTCCAGGCGGCGCTGGGCGGCGGGGTGCTCGGTTACGTGCTGGGCCGGCTGCGCGGCCGGCGGGCGGCGACCTCCGCGAGCGCGGCGGCGGAGGCCGACCGGCGGTGACGGGCCTGGCGGTCGACGAGGCGGCGTGGTGCAGCGCGTGGCGCGGGCGGGCGCCCGGCGACAAGGTGCTGCTCTGCGCCGGCCTCGTCGGCTGCGCGCTGGCCCTGCCCGCGTGGCCGGGCAGCGTGCTCGTCGGGCTCGCCGCCGTCGGGCTGGCGCTCGGCCCCGCCCGGGTGCCCGCCCGCACCTTCCTGCGTGCCATCCGCTGGCCGCTGGCCTTCATCGCCGTCGGTGCGCTCACCGCGGTGGTCACGGTCGGCGACGGCGGGCTCGGCTGGGCCCCGGACGCCGCGGAGCGGGCGGGCTCCCTCGTGGGTCGCGCGGTGGCCGGGAGCGCCGCGGTGCTGCTCCTGGCCACCACCACCCCGATGTCGGACCTGCTGCCCGAGCTGCGCCGGTTGCGTGTGCCCGCGGCGGTCGTCGAGGTCGCGAGCGTGACCTACCGGCTGGTGTTCGTGCTGCTCGAGAGCCTGGGCACCATCCGCGAGGCGCAGGCCGCGCGGATGGGCTGGTCCAGCCCCCGCCGCTCCTACCGCTCGGCCGGGATGCTCGCGGCGGCCGTGCTGACCCGGTCGTGGGACCGCGCGCGGCGCATGCAGGAGGGGCTGGCCGGCCGCGGGATGGAGACCGGGCTCCGGGTGCTGCCCGACGCGCTGCCCTCCTCCCGGCCGTTCCTGGCGCTGGCGCTGGCGCTGCCGCTGGGGATCGCCGGGCTCACGGTGGTGGTGCGGTGAGCCACCGGGCCCTCGCCGCCTCCGGTCTGGTCGCCGGGTACCCGGGTGCGGCACCGGTGCTCGGCGGCGCGGGGCTGGCGGTGCCGCCGGGGCGGCGGCTGGCGCTGCTGGGCGCCAACGGCTCGGGCAAGACCACGCTGCTGCGCTGCCTCTCCGGGGCGCTGCGGCCCGCCGCGGGCGCGGTCACCGTCGACGGCGCGCCGCTCCAGCACACCCGCCGCGGGCTGCGCGAGCACCGGCAGGTGGTGCAGCTGGTGCTCCAGGACCCCGACGACCAGCTGTTCAGCGCCTCGGTCGGCCAGGACGTCTCGTTCGGTCCGCTGAACCTCGGGCTCCCGGAGGACGAGGTGCGCGCCCGCGTCGCCGAGGCGCTGGAGCTGCTCGGGGTGGCGCCGCTCGCCTCGCGCCCGACGCACCAGCTGTCGTACGGGGAGCGCAAGCGGGTGGCGATCGCCGGCGCGGTCGCCATGCGCCCCTGCGTGCTGCTGCTCGACGAGCCCACCGCGGGGCTGGACCCCACGGCGGTCGCCGACACCCTCGCCGCGCTCACCCGGCTGCAGGAGCAGGACTCCACCGTGGTGATGAGCACCCACGACGTCGACCTCGCGCTGCGCTGGGCCGACGAGGTCGCCGTCGTCGTCGACCGCGCCGTGGTGCAGGGGCCGCCCGGAGCCGTGCTCGGCGACGGTGACCTGCTCGCGCGCGCCCGGCTGTCCCGCCCGTGGGCGCTCGAGGTGGGCGGCCGGCTGCGCGCGCTCGGCCTGCTCCCGGACGGCCCCCTCCCCCGTGACGCCGCGGGCCTGCTGGCCGCGCTGCCCGACCGCCCGGGGGTGCCGACGTGAGGACCGTCGGCATCGGGCTGGCCTCCGGCGTGCCCGCCGCCGAGGTGCTGGCCGCGGTCGACGCGGTGCTCCCCGACCCCGCCGGTCCGGTGCGGCTGGCCACGCTGGACAGCCGGGTGCGCGAGCCGGGGCTGGTCGTCGCCGCGGCGCTGCGCGGCTGGCCGCTGACCGGGCATCCCGCCGAGGTGCTGGCCGCCGTCCCGGTGCCCGCCCCGTCCGGCGCGGTCGCCGAGCGGGTGGGCACCCCCTCGGTCGCCGAGGCGGCGGCGCTCCTCGCCGGCGGGGTGCTCGAGGTCGGGAAGACGGTGCGCGGGCGGGTGACCGTCGCCGTCGCCCGGCCTCCCGACGCCGCGCCCGCTCCGCCCCGGCCCCGCACCGACGCACCAGGAGGACCCGTGACCACCCACCCCACCGGCGAGGCGCCGCACCCGGTCGGGCTGCGGCTGGCCGGGCGGCGCGTGGTCGTGGTCGGCGGCGGGGCGGCCGCGCACCGCGGGGTGAGCGGCCTGCTCGCCGCGGGCGCCGACGTGGCGGTGATCAGCCCCGGGGTGACCCCGGCCCTGGAGTCCGCGGCGTCGGCCGGCCGGCTGACCTGGTGCCCGCGGCCCTTTGCCGCCGGGGACCTCGCGGGGGCCTGGTTCGCGCTGGCCGCGACGGGTGACCCCGAGGTGGACGCCGCGGTGGCCGCCGACGCCGACCGGGAACGGGTCTTCTGCGCCCGCGCCGACGGAGGGCGGGCCGGCGCCGAGCTGCCGGTCACCGGCCGCGCCGGGGAGCTGCTCGTGGCGGTGCACGGGGCGGACGACCAGCGCGCCGCGGCCGGGCTCCGCGACGCCGTGCTCGCCGGCCTCGCGGAGGGCACGCTGCCGGTCCGCCGGCGCGAGCAGGCGATGGCCGGGAGCGTGGTGCTGGTGGGTGGGGGCCCTGGTGACCCCGGGCTGATCACCGTGCGCGGCCGCCAGGCCCTGGCCACCGCCGACGTCGTCCTCGCCGACCACCTCGGCCCCCAACCCCTGCTCGCCTCCC
>NZ_JBJHAC010000040.1:0-18104 GCF_054050835.1 Blastococcus sp. SYSU DS0510
CGGTGTGCGTGTCGGCGTACCTCCTGTGGACGTTGGGCCGCTTCGACGACACCGGGCTGCTGATGGTGGTCACCGAGACGGTGGTCCTGGCCCTCCCCGCGAGCCTGGGCGCCGCGGCGGCCCGGCTGATCCTGTGACGAGAGGAACCCCGATGTCCGGATCCGACGAGGACGCCCAGGACCAGGGCGCCGGTGGCACGTCAGCAGGCGAGTACGCCATGGGGGGGCTGGGTGGACTGCTGGTCGTGCTGCTGATCGCCTTCCTGGGCTACCAGGCCGTCGCAGTCCGTGAGAGCGGCCCCGAGTTGGCCGTCGGCATCACCGCGGTCGAGCAGGCAGGTTCCGGCTATGAGGTGCACCTACGGGTGCGCAACGACGGTGGGACCACGGCCGAGACGGTGCAGCTCAGCGGTCAGCTGATCCGGGACGGGCGTCAGGTGGAGCAGGCCTCGGCCACCATCGCCTACGTCCCGCCGGAGAGTCGACGGGAGGCGGTGCTCGTCTTTTCTAACGACCCCCGCGATGGCGAGCTCACGGTCGGTCCCGAGGGCTACAAGGTCGCTTGAAGCAGTCGCCGCAGCGAGAGGGCCTGTGGCTATGCGCTATCGCGGGTGAGCACCCGCAGGTCCGCGAGCACGCTGGATGGGATCGGTCGCCGGCGCCACAGCGCAGCCGGGACCCGCGGCAGCGCACGGATCAGGCCTTCCTGCCCTGGCCGGCCGGCTCGGGCAGCGCAGACCATCAGCCCGGCGGCATCGGTCATCGGCAGCCGCATGAGTGCGGTGAGCAACCGGCTGCGCCAGATGCCTGCCTGTCTCCGCTCCGGTGATTCGCGGCGTGGAGAGGGGTGGTGGTGGACGGTGACCTCGTCGACGTAGGACATCCCCCAGCCGGCTGCTGCTAGGTCCAGGGCGAGCCGCTCCTCCTCGCCGGGGAACCGGATGACGGGGTCGAAGCCGCCCACAGCCTCGAACGCCTCGGTGCGCACCAGTGCTGCGCAGGCGACGAAACCGAGCAGGGACGGCCCGGGCAGGTCCGCAGGCGTACCCAGAGGACTGGCCGACATCTCGTCGCAGACGGTGTCGAGCCGCTGCTGCGGGCCGACGGTGATCCGCGCGTTCAACAGCGCGAGCCGCGGGTGCGCCCGGATGATCTTGACCGCCCGGGCCAGGTCGCCGGGGGCCCACCAGGAGTCGTCGTCGGCGAATGCGATGAAGGGCGTGTCGGCATGTGCGGCGCCCAAGGTTCGTGCTCGAGCACCTTCGTTCCGATCCAGCGGCAGCACGTAGACCTCGGGGTGCGCGGCCCTCACCGCCTCGACGGTGCCGTCGGTCGACGCGTTGTCCACCAGGATCACCGGCGCTTCATGGTGTGGCAGTGTCGCCAGTACGTCGGCACGTCGATTCCGCGTGATGACGACGACCGTCACCTCGCCCTCGGTTTGGGATGGCCGATCCGACGTTCGTGGCGAGGTCATAAGAGCGATCTTGTCCTACTTCACCGGGTGGACGTCAGCAGTGCCAGGTCCAGACGGTTTCCACGGCAGCCTCCCCATAATGCGGGGACAGCCATGGTGGCCAGCCTCACCGCGACAGGGGCCGCCCTTCGCATGGCTACCTGGCGGAGCGCGCTCCAGAACCCATGGCGGGAGGACCGAGAGATGCCGGAGGCCCAGAAGACCGATGCGCCCCCGCCCCGCGTCAGCGAGGCCGGAGGCCCAGCGTCGACCGGATGCTGCGGGGCACGGTGAAGCTTCCCCAGGTCGCGGACGAGCTGTACGGGTTGCCGCCTGACGAGTTCATCGCCGCTCGCGACGCACGCCGGAAAGAGGCTCGCGCCGATGGGGAGCGGGAACTGGCGAAGGCTATCGGCCAGCTGCGGAAGCCCTCCACCGCAGCGTGGGTGGTGAACATGCTGGCGCGTCGGCAGCCCGACGAGCTCCGCCAGCTCGTGGCCCTGGGGTCCGGCCTCCGTGGGGCGCAACGAGATCTGGAAGGTGAGCAGCTGAAGGAGCTGACCCGGCAGCGCCGGCAAGTGGTGATGGCCCTGACCGGGCAGGCCCGCTCCCTGGCGCAGGAGCTGGGTCGGCCGGTGAGCGACGCGGTGGTCGGTCAGGTCCAGAACACGCTCCGCGCAGCGGTGGCTGACGAGAGCGCCGGTCGGGCGACGTTGTCGGGCAGGCTGACCTCGCCGCTGTCGTACTCCGGGGTCGGCACGGCGGACGTGCGCGGGTCGGTCGCCACTGTCCCGTCGGGGGGAGGTGACGCTCCGGCCGTCGCGGACGAGCCAACCCCCGATGGTCGGACGGCAAGGCACGACCAGCGGCGACGGGCTGCGCAGCAGCAGTTGGCCGGTGCCGGGGAGGAGCTGGCGGACGCCGAGACCGCCGCGGCTGAAGCCGAGTCCGACGCCGAGAGGGAGCGGGAGGCGCTGGACCGCCTCGGCACCCGGCGGGACGAGCTGCGTGCACGGATCGGTGACCTCGAGGAGGAGCTGCGCCGGGCCGAGAAGGAATTTGGTGAGTTGACCGCGGAGCTGCGCAAGGGTCAGCGGCGGCGGGATGCCGCCGAGCGCAGCGCCCACCGCGCGGGCACGGTACGCGATCGTGCCCGCGCACGTGTGGATCGACTGGAGAAGGCCGTGACCGGGGGCGGCAAGGGATGACCTGCCCGCCCCAGCCGCGGTCCGTGACCACCCGACGGGCATGACACAGGGGCGCGCGGGTAGGGCGCCTGCAGGCCGATCGAGGAGGCGGTAGCTGTGGCGCGAGCCATCTGGACGGGAGCCTTGACCTTCGGTCTGGTCAACGTGCCGGTCGGCCTGTACTCCGCGACAGAGGACAAGACCGTCCACTTCAACCAGTTCGAGCGGGGGACGTCGTCCCGGATCCGCTACCGGCGGATCAACGAGGACACCGGCGAAGAGGTCGACTACGACGACATCGTCAAGGGCGAGGACATCGGCGACGGCCGGTACGTCATCGTCACCCCGGAGGAGCTGGAGGAGATCGAGCCGGGGAGGTCCCGGGTGATCGACATCTCCGACTTCGTGGACGTCGCCGAGATCGACCCGATCTGCTACCAGAAAACGCACTACCTAGCTCCGCAGGACGACCAGGCCCAGCGGGCGTACGCACTCCTCCTGCAAGCGATGGAGCGGGCTGGGCGGGTGGGGGTCGCCACGTTCGTCATGCGGTCCAAGCAGTACCTGGCCGCCATCCGGCCCCAGGGCGAGGTGCTCACCCTGGAGACGATGTTCTTCGCTGACGAGGTCCGCGAGCCGGTCGAGGAGATCGAGCAGCTACCGGTCCACCACTCCTTCAAGTCGCGCGACCTCGAGATGGCCGTGTCGCTGATCGACTCCATGACGACGGAGTGGGACCCCGGCAACTACCGGGACACCTACCGTGACCGGGTCAACGAGCTGATCGAGGCCAAGCGCCGGGGCGACGAGGTGGTCACCGAAGGGGAGCCCGAGACAGAGGCAGACGTCCTCGATCTGATGGAGGCCCTGCGGGCCAGCGTGGCGAAGGCCAAGGACCACCGGCCGGGGAACGCCACGGACGAGGGGAAGCTGAGCACGCGCCGGGCACGCCGGGGGTCCGGCGGCGACAAGCCCGGGGGGCGTCCGGACGGGAGCTTGGCGGCCATGTCGAAGAAGGAGCTCTACGACCTGGCGCAGGAGCTCGACGTCTCCGGCAGGTCGAAGATGACCCGGGACGAGCTCGCCGACGCCGTGCGGGCGGCGCGGGGAGCTGGGAAGGCGTCCTGACCTACGCGGTCCACCCCTCGTCGCGCCGCCGGCGCGCTCGCCTGCCAGGGTGGACCGCATGCGTGTCCTCGTCGCCGGATGGTTCAGCTTCGACGAGGTTATTGCCACCATCGGCGACGAGCTGGGTGCCGACACCGTCGTCGGCTGGCTGACCGAACTCGGCGTTCCGTTCGACGTCGCGGAGGCCCCTTACCTGGGCAGCGGGGTGGACTGGCGGGCGGCCGACCCCACCGACTACACGCACCTCGTGTTCGTGAGCGGCCCGATCAGCGACGAGCCCCTGCTGCACGAGCTGTGCGCGGCTTTCGAGGGTTCGGTGCGGTGGGCGCTCAACGTCTCCGTCGTCGACGAGATCGGCCGCGGTCTGTTCCACCAGGTCTGGGAGCGGGACGCTCCGGACGTCGCCCGGCCGGACCTCGCCATCGACGGCACGACGGCGTCCGGCAGGGAGCGCGCGGTGCGGCCGGTGGTCGCCGTGGCGTTCGCCCCCGCACAGGGGGAGTACGGGGGGCGCAGCCGGGCCGAGCAGGTGCGCGACACCATCGAGGAGTGGACGGCCTCCCGCGGTCTGCCCTGGTTCGAGCTCATCATGGACCTGTACGAGAAGCCCCACCGACGGCGACCGGAACAGGCCGAGGCGCTGATCCAGCGGTCGGACGTGGTGGTCAGCATGCGACTGCACGCCCTCGTCCTGGGGCTGAAGCACGGCCGACCGGTGATCTCCGTCGATCCCGTGGCCGGCGGCGCCAAGGTGACGGCCCAGGCGTGAGCACTGGGCTGGCCGGTCGTGCTCCCGGGGGAGCACCTGACCGCCGCCGCGCTGGACACCGCACTGGACCGATGCCTGTCCGGAGAGTTGTCCGGAGCGGTATCCGCCGCCGCCTCGCTCGGGAAGGCGGGCAACGCAGCGGCCCGGGACTGGTTCACCCAGCAGTTGAGGGAGCTGAGCCAGGGCAGGGGACGGTGGGCGGCCGCGAACCGGTCCGCCACCTCGTAGGGGACCGGCCGCCGACCCCGCAACGCCGCCGGCAACCGGCGCACGAGGCCGGCGAGGGCCGACCGCGCCGACGGATCGCGGAGTGCCCGCAGCGCGAGCCGGGAGGTACCCGCGACGGCGGTAGGGAGCGGCCGGCGCAGCCAGTCGACCAGCAGGTCGTTGCGGGTCTGGAGCGCCCAGCGGGCCGGTGCCACCGTGGCCGGTCCGGCCGGGTCGTGCCAGGCGACGACGTCCTCGACGTAGACCTGCTCCCAGCCCGTGGCAGCGAGGTCGAGGGCCAGCAACGTCTCCTCCCCGCCGAAGAACAGCAGCGGGGAGAAGCCGCCGACGGCGAGGAAGGCGTCCCGTCGGACGACGGCGGCACAGGCCGGGAACCCCAGCACGTCCGGGCGGGGCGCTCCCAACCGGTGCCCGATCGGTGCGCGCGCCATCTTCGACGACACCGCGTCGTCGGAGCCGTCGGCGGCCAGCCGCACCCGCCCGACCAGCACCGCCACTCCCGGGTGCGCGTCGAGGATGTCGGCGGCCCGCTCCAGCGCACCCGGGGCCCACCACGAGTCGTCGTCGCTGAACACGACGTAGGGGGTGGCGGCCGCGGCAACCCCCACGTTCCGTGCCACGGCTCCCCGGTTCTCGCCTAGTTGACGGACCATCACGCGAGGGTGGGCGGTCCGCACCGCCGACGGTGTGCCATCGGTCGACCCGTTGTCCACCACCGTGATCGGTGGACTGCCCGGGGAGTCGAGCCGGGCGAGGGTCCTCAGCAGTGACTCCCGCCGATCACGGGTGGCAATGACGACGCTGATGCAGGACGAACCGTTAGCGGAGGAGCACACCCGGAAGCTCAGGCGTCCTCGCGGTCCGGGCTCTCCAACCGGAAGAAGTTGCTCTGGTTCCCGTCCTTGCGCTCCTCCTGGTACAGGAAGTTCAGCTTGCGGGCGTCGAAGGTGTCGAACCACTCATCCCAGCTGACGTGGCGCAGGTTGTCCGAGTCGCCGCCGAAGTCGAAGCGCAGGACGCCGAGATGGTCGCCGTGCTCCGTCCCCTCGACGGTGGCCGGGACACCGCCGCGGTCCTCGGCTCACTTCCGGATCACTTCGTGACTTGTCGTGGCCAGGCTGCGCCCCGCGCGCTCGGGATCCTCGTCCACCGAGGTGACCTCCTGCGAGTACTGCAGCGAGCGTGACGTCTGATCGCCGATGCGCAGGTGGCCACCTTCGGGACCGCGGTCACCCGGTTCGCCTGCGTGACTCTGCCCGCTGTCATCCTCGGCGCCGCCTCCGACACTCCCCCTTGTGCGGTAGGCATCCGAGATGGCACTGACCAGTTCTTCCTTCTTCATCGAGGAGGTCCCCTCGACCTCGGCATCTTCGGCCGCCTCACGCAAGTCACCGACCCTCATCTCGCGCAGTTCCGTCTCGCTGAGGCCGGGAGTGTTCGGTGTCTCGTTGGTCACGGTTTCTCCTCATCCGAGTCGCATGATCGGTGATCGGCCCGTTTCGTCGTTCGGTGCTCCCGTTGTTCGACTGCAGCCAACGCAGGTGCACCGGACCGGTCGTCGGGCCAGGGGTCGCCGTACCCATCGCCAGTGACCCCACGCACGGTTGGCGCCGGGTGGCTGTAGCGCCGTCGGGGCCCCGGCGATGCGCCAGCACGTGCGGAGCTGCCGGTCAGCGAGTACGCGATCGCCAGGCCCCTGATGCGCACCCACAAGCAGCCCGGCGAGCCATGTCTCGCGCTGGGGCACGTGCAACGGGCAGATGGAACGGCGGAGTGGTGGATCGCGCTCGCGGCACCATTCGGGTTCCGATGCCCATGCTCCACTGCCCTCCGGAGGCCTCAGCCGGTTGATTGAGGGGCAGGACGCCAGAAGCTCCCCGGGCCGATCGGAGCGTCAGTCGCGGCGGCGCCCGCTGCCGGGCACCGCGCCGGTGGCGGTCAGTTCACCGGCGACGTCGACCAGCTTGCGGTTCAGATCCTGGGAGACCCGGGCGAGCACGCCGAAGGCCTCGTCAGCGGTGAGCTTGTACCGCTCCATCAAGATGCCCTTCGCCTGCCCGATCACGTCGCGGTTGCCCACCGCCGCGCGCAAGTGCTGCTCGTGCTCGGCGGCAGCCAGCGCCACGGCGGCGTGCGCGGCCAGCATCTGCCCGAGGTCCGCGCTGTCACCGTCGAAGGCGCCGGGGGTGCGGGAGTACAGGGTCATGGCCCCGAGCTGGTCACCGGAGACGAACAGCTGGAAGCACATCATGCTGCCCACGCCCAGGCCGGCGGCCTGCTCGGTGAACTGCGGCCAGCGGTCCTCGGCGCAGACGTCGTAGACCCGGACGACCAGCTGCTCCCAGACCGCATCCAGGCACGGGCCCTGCCCGATCCGCTCCTGGACGGCGTCTACCTCGCGGGCCAGATCGCTGGTCGAGGCGTGCGGCTCGATCTTCGACCGACCGATCACGTAGCTGATGCTGCACTCCTCGGCGTGCGGCACCACCCGCACAGCGGCGGCGGTGATGGCCTGCAACGTCGCCTCGACGTCACCGTGCTCTTCCTGCAGCTGCCGGGCCACCCGGCTCATCACGTCGCCCAGGTGCTGCCCGCCGTGCGAGGCGTCCGCCGGGTGCTCCTGAACCGCTGCCACATCCGGAACGTACCCGTCCCGTGGCCCTCAGAGAATCGACCGCGACCGCCCGGCGCTCCGCCACCCGCGTGGGCCGGGCGCTGGAGGCCGGCGTCGCCGTGTCCTCGCCGCTCAGCGCTGCTGGGATACCGTCCGCACGACATGCTGGCCGAGTGACAGGGGCGTGCTCCGTGACCGATCCGCTGCGGTCGCTGCTGCACGCCTGCCATCTGCTGCCGCCGGACGAGTTCGCCGGGACCGTCTCCGCCCACGCCGCGCGGCTGGGTGCCCGGGAGACGGTGCTCTACCTGGCCGACTACGGGCAGACCACCCTGCTGCCGCTGGCCGGTGCCGGCGTGCCCGCACGCCAGGAGCTATCCATCGAGGGGAGCCTGGCCGGGCAGGTGTTCCGGCGGGTGGAGGTGGTCGGCGCCGCCAGCGAGCACGGCTACCGGCTGTGGCTGCCGCTGCTGGACGGCGTGGAGCGCGTCGGGGTCGCCGAGCTGCTGCTGGCGGCCGAACCCGACGACGAGCAGCGGGCGACCCTCTGGGCGTTCGTCACCCTGGTCACCGAGCTGTTCGTGGTGCGCGACGCCTACACCGACCTGTTCGCCCGGCTGCGCCGGCGCAAGACGCTGTCGCTGGCCGCGGAGATGCAGTGGGAGCTGCTGCCGCCGCTGACCTTCGGCACGGACCGCGTGGTCATTACTGGCGGCCTGGAGCCCGCCTACGACATCGGCGGCGACTCCTTCGACTATGCGATCAACGGCGACACCGCCGACCTGCTGGTCATCGACGCCGTCGGCCACGGGCTGCCGGCCGCGGTGCTGGCCAGCGTCGCGATCAGCGCCTACCGGCACGGCCGCCGCAACGCCCTCGACCTGCCCGACATCGCCGCCGGGGTCAACGCAGCGATCGACGCGCAGATCGGCGGCAGCCAGTTCGCCACCGCCGTGCTCGCCCGCCTCGATCTCGACACCGGACGCCTGCGCTGGATCAACGCCGGCCACCCCGAACCGCTCATCCTGCGCGGGTCCTCCCTGGTGCGGCCCCCCACCTGCCCACCGACCCGGCCGCTGGGGCTGCAACAGACAAAGCCGGTCTGCTGCGAGACCCGGCTGGAGCCCGGCGATCGGCTACTGCTCTACACCGACGGCATCACCGAGGCCCGCTCCCCGGTCGGGGAGTTCTTCGGCGAGCAGCGGCTGGCCGACGTCATCGCCGCGGCCGTCGCCGCCGGCAAGCCCGCGCCGGAGACCGTGCGCCGCCTCATCCGCGGCGTGCTGGACCACCAGGCCGACCAGCTGCAGGACGACGCCAGCATTGTCGTGCTCGAGTGGCTCACCGGCGCCGAACGGCGAACGCTGCCCTGAGCCGGTACCGCCGGTGGGTGCGCGGCCCCACGGGCAGGCGGCCGATCCAGGGCGCGCTGTCAAGCCCGCGGGGCGACCGGCGCGCGGGCCTCGACCGGCATCGCGTCAACGATGGGGCGCGACCGTGCCGAACTCGATCCCCGAGGGGAACAACGGTTAGCTGTAATGCCCAGCACCGTTGCTGACGGTGATCCGGCTGATGGTGGGCGGCCTCCGGGGGCGGAGTGGCTGCGGGCAGTGTTGTAGTGCTTCAGCCAGCTGTCCAGGGCGGCGGTGCGCTGGTCGTTGCTGGTCCAGCCGGTGGCGTAGGCCCAGTCGGTGCGCACGGTGCGGTTGAACCGCTCGGCCTTGCCGAAGCTCCTATGGTCGTCAAGTCGCCGCGGCTGCGAGGCCGAGGGGTGCTGTGAGCAGTTGGTAGACCTGTCGGGGATGTGTCGCTTGAGGCAGCGAATGATCCCCTTGGTGGTTCGGCCGTGAGCCCGAAGCGGACGGCGGGAATGCCGTCGGTGTCCATGTGCATGTGCGCGAAAGGGGTGGGCTGCGGTAACTCGTCGGCGAGCTCCGGGAAAGTGAAGTGGGCCTCCAGCCAGAGGGTGCGCGACGTCCCGGTGCCGGGCGTCTCGCCCAGCGGGACGTGGAAGTCCCCGACGACGACCCGGCGCAGGCTTGGCCTGAACCCGAACATCCGGGCAAGGCCTGGAGGAAGGCGGTCTTGCCGGTGCCGTTGGGCCCGAGCAGGAAGGTCAGCCTCTCGTAGGAGATCTCGACCGGTTCCGGCCCACGGAGCGGAAGCCGCTCATGCGCATCCGGGTGAGCTGCACCTGTCCCCGCTTCAGCGTCCTAGTAGGCGCGGTGCGGTTGCGGACGGCGCCCGCAGGAACAGGCTCACGTCCCTGCACGTCGAGACGGTGGGCAACTGCCCACTTCGTGGTGTCCGAGGGGGGACTTGAACCCCCACGCCCGATAAAGGGCACTAGCACCTCAAGCTAGCGCGTCTGCCATTCCGCCACCCGGACGAGTGCGAGCAGAAGACTACCTGACCGCCGGCGCCGGATCACGCACCCCCCGGCGGCTCACTGGAGGACCCTGGACGGGCCGGTGACTGATTGAGAGAGTCGCTGGCGCACCCCGGGTCCCCACCGGATCACTGCCACGGCGGCTAGATGACCGATTCCAAGGGGTGCTGACGTTCCCGCGGGAACGTCTCCGGCGGTGCATCGGCGTGCCTTGACCCGGTAATGGGCGAGGGTGCCCAGGCTCGGCGTTGCTGATCCAACGTCGAACCTCGGAGGTCCTCGTGGACGCCGATCTGGACACCCTCGCCACGGCACTCTATGTACGCACCGACGATCTGCTGAAGGCCTCGCCCGACCGCGCACCGGCTCGTCCGCGCGTCGGGATCGCTCCGCGGATCAGTGACGCCGAACTGGTCACGCTTGCGGTGATGCAGGCCCTGCTGGGGCGCACCAGCGAGGCCCGGTGGTTGCGCTACGCCCACGCCCAGCTGCGGGACCTGTTCCCGTATCTGCCGCAGCAGCCGGGCTACAACAAGCGGCTGCGGCGGCTGGGCGACACGCTGCGCTGGCTGATCGCGGTGCTGGCCCGCGATACCGCTCTGTGGACCGATGACGTGTGGGTCGTCGACTCCACCCCGGTGGAGTGCGCCCGCTCCCGGGAAGCGGCGCACCGCTCGGACCTGGCCGGCTGGGCCGAGTACGGCTACTGCGCCAGCCACTCCCGCTACTTCTGGGGGCTGCGGCTGCACCTGCTGTGCACCCTGCACGGCCTGCCGGTCGGCTTCGCCCTCTCCGGTGCCAAGGCCGACGAACGCGAGGTGCTGCTGGGCATCCTCGAGGACGACCCTGCCCTGACCGCCGGGCGATCAGGGCAGACGGTGATCGCCGACCGGCACTACTACGGCCGCGAGTTCGAGACCACGCTCCACACCCACGGCATCACCCTGCTGCGACCGGCCCGGTCCGGCGAGGCGCCCCGGCCGGGAGCGCCCCTGTTCAAGCCGGTGCGGCAGGTGATCGAATCGATCAACGACACCCTCAAGGGCCAGCTCGACCTCGAACACCACGGCGGCCACACCCCGACCGGCGTCTGGGTCCGCGTCCTGCAGCGAGTGCTGGCCCTCACTGCCGTCATCTGGCACAACGACCACGTCGGCGCACCCACCCCACGATCACTGATCGCCTACGACCACTAACCCTTGGAATCAGTCATCTAGCTGGAGGTCACAGCCAGGCTGAGTTCTGCAGGATCCGGTGGCCCGGGACGTGCCGACTGGCGACAGGGCTGAGCGCCTCGAGCGCCGATCAGTGAGCGACCGGCGTGCACGTCCCGAGACCACCGGGTGCTTCCCCGCTGCGGCAACAGCCAGGAGGCACGAATGAACGATCCCACCCCGACGCCGGTTCCGGCAGGGTCGGTGTTCGCCGGTATCGACTGGGCCAGCGCCGACCACGCCGTCTGCGTGATCGACGCCGCCGGCACGGTGCTGTGGCGGCACACCGTCAGCCACAGCCGCGCCGGCCTGGCCCGGCTCACCGCGCGCCTGACCGAGCTGGGTGTGGCCCGGGTAGGCATCGAACGTCCCGACGGGCCGGTGGTGGAGGCGCTGCTGAATGCGGGGCTGCGCGTGGCGGTAGTCCCGCCGCGGCAGATGAAGAACCTGCGGTCGCGCTATCTGCGCGCGGGCAAGGACGACCGGTTCGATGCCTACGTGCTGGCCGACGCGATGCGCACCGACGGCCACCGGTTCACCGATCTGATCCGCGACACCGGGCCCACCGTCGGGTTGCGGGCGCTGGTGCGGGCCCGTCAGGACCTCGTCGCGGTCCGGGTCGGACTGGTCAACCAGCTGCGGCACACCCTGGAGCTGGCGTTTCCCGGGGCGGTCGGGTTGTTCTTCGATTTGCACAGCCCCATCGCCCGGGCCTTTCTGCGCCGCTTTCCGACCGCCGCCGAGGCCGCCGTCCTCGACGAGGACAGCATGGCCGCGTGGCTGACCGCCGAGGGCTATCCCGGGCGCACCCCGGCCGCGGTCTTCATCGACCGGCTGCGCACCGCCCCGGCCGGTCTGGCCGGCGCCGAGGCCGACGCCCGCCGGCACGTCACCCTGGCCCTGCTGGCCGCGATCGACGCGATCGAGGACCAGGCCGCCGAGCTGGGCCGCCGCATCAAGGAGGCCCTGGCCCTGCACCCGGACGCACCGATCTTCACCAGCCTGCCCCGCGCCGGGCAGATCCGGGCCGCCGCGCTGCTGGCCGAGATCGGCGACGCCCGCGGCCGCTATCCCGACGCGGGAGCGCTGGCCGCCGCCGGCGGGGTCTGCCCGTTCACCGACGAGTCCGGCAAGCACCGCACGGTCGGCTTCCGCTTCAAGACCGACAGCAAACTGCGCCGGGCACTGACCGATTTCGCCGACGACTCCCGCCGCGCCAGCCCCTGGGCCGCCGACATCTACAGCCGAGCGCGAGCTCGCGGCATGCGCCACCCCCAGGCCGTTCGTGTGCTCGCCCGCGCCTGGACGGCCGTCATTTGGCGCTGCTGGCAAGACCACCAGCCCTACGACCCCATCCGCCACGGCGCCTTGAACCGACTCCAACAAGACACCGCGGCGGCGGCTTGACACAGGGCTACTCAGCCGGCGGCCAGCGCCACCTGTCCGCGACCAGCCCGCTTGGCGTCGTAGAGCGCCGCGTCGGCCGACGTGTACAGCCCCCGCCGGTCGCGCGAGTGCCGCGGCAGGTGCGCCACCCCGAGGCTGATCGAGAGCGCGAGCAGCGAGTCGTCGGGGAGCACGAACGGCTCGGCCCGGACCGCCTCCAGCAGGACCGCGGCGCGCCGGGCGGCGACCTCCCGGTCGCAATCCGGCAGCAGCATGGCCAACTCGTCGCCGCCCAGCCGGGAGAGCACCGCGTCGTCACTGCGGATGCGGCTGCGCAGCACCCCGGCCAGGTGCACCAGCACGTCGTCGCCGACCGGGTGGCCGTACGTGTCATTGATCGCCTTGAACGAATCGACGTCGATGAGCACCAGGGCGGTGCCGCCGGGCACGGGCCGGTCGAGCGCGGCCTCCAGCGCCTCGTCGAAGGCCCGCCGCGTGGCCAGCCCGGTCAGGGAGTCGACGGTGAGCTGGCGCTGCAGCGCATCCACCAGCACCTCCTGCGTCCGGTTGGCGCGCACGAGGAGGCTGGCCATGGCCACGAGCAGGGCGCCGACGAAGACGAAGTCCGCCAGCGCGGCAGCGGGTGGCAGCAGGACGAGCAGGGTGAGCAGCTCGGCGGCGAGCGCGACGGCGGTCACCACCACCACCGCCGGGGTCCGCAGGTGCACGGCCGTCCAGAGCACCGGGAAGGCGTAGAACGCCTGCGCCCCCGCCGACGTGTCCGCGGTGAGCAGGCTGAGCGAACCGGTGAGCAGTACGCCGGCCAGGCCCAATCCGAGGAACCCGTTCCACCGGTCGATCCGCTCGGGGGACAGCGTGCGGCAGGCCACCGCGGTGCCCAGCAGGGCGGCGAGGCCCACCCAGTGGACGACCGCCGCCGCCGCGCCGCCGCCCGACTCGTAGAAGACCGGCAGGACGAACAGGACCGCCGCGCTGACCAGCAGCAGGACCGCGGCGTTGGCGGCGGCGGCCTGCGGGTCACGGGCGCCGAACGGGCGCATCGTCCTCACGGTTGGTCCATCGGCCGCAGGTTTCGGACGGCGGAGTACCGTATCACCCGCCGGGGTGAGCCCCGCCGGGGTGGCACGATCGCGGCCATGGCCGAGACCCCCGCCCCGCTGGCCGGCGCCCAGGCCGAGGTGGCCGAGCTGCTCAGCGACCTCATCCGGATCGACACCACCAACACCGGCAGCACGGCCACCAGCGCGGGGGAGCGGGCCGCCGCGGAGTGGGTCGCCGGCAAGCTCCAGGAGGTCGGCATCGCCTCGGTCATCCACGAGTCCGAGCCCGGCCGGGCCAGCCTGGTCGCCCGCATCCCGGGCGCCGACCGCAGCCGCCCTGCGCTCCTGGTGCACGGCCACCTGGACGTCGTCCCCGCCGACCCGGCGGAGTGGAGCGTGCACCCCTTCTCCGGCGAGGAGCGCGACGGCTACATCTGGGGCCGCGGCGCGGTCGACATGAAGGACATGGACGCCATGGTGCTGGCGCTCGTGCGCGACTGGGCCCGCACCGGCGTCCAGCCGCCGCGCGACATCGTGCTGGCCTTCGTCGCCGACGAGGAGGCCGGCGGCAAGCTCGGCGCGCACTTCCTCGTCGACGAGCACCCCGACCTCCTCGAGGGGTGCACCGAGGCGATCAGCGAGGTCGGCGGCTTCAGCATCACCGTGCGGGACGACCTGCGCCTCTACCTGGTGCAGACCGCGGAGAAGGGGCTGGCCTGGATGCGGCTCACCGCCGCCGGCAAGCCCGGTCACGGCTCGATGCTGCACGAGGACAACGCCGTCACCCGGCTCTGCGAGGCCGTCGCCCGCATCGGCGGCCACCGCTTCCCGCTCACCCTCACCCCGCCGATGCGCCAGTTCATCGCCGCGGTGGAGGACGCGTACGGCATCGAGATCGACCTGGCCGAGCCCGAGCTGGCGCTGGCCCGGCTCGGCAGCATCAGCCGGATGATCGGCGCGGCCCTGCGCAACACGGCCAACCCCACGATGCTCGACGCCGGCTACAAGGCCAACGTCATCCCCGGCACCGCGAGCGCCACCGTCGACGGGCGCTTCCTCTACGGCCAGGAGGAGGCGTTCGAGCGGCAGCTCGCCACGCTGGTCGGCGAGGGCGTGCAGCGCCAGTGGCTGGTGCACGACCAGGCGGTGGAGACGACGTTCGACGGGCCGCTGGTCGACCAGATGGTCGCCGCGCTGAAGGCCGAGGACGGCGGCGCCCGGCCGGTGCCGTTCGCCATGAGCGGCGGCACCGACGCCAAGAGCTTCCAACGCCTGGGCATGCGCTGCTTCGGCTTCTCGCCCCTGCGGCTGCCGCCGGACCTGGACTTCGCCTCCCTGTTCCACGGCATCGACGAGCGGGTGCCCGTGGAGTCGCTGCGCTTCGGCGTCCGGGTGCTGGACCGGTTCCTGCGCAACGCCTGAGCCGTGGTGTGATGCCGGGGTGACCTCCACCACTCCCGCACCCCGCCCCGGTTCCGTCGCCCTCATCACCGGAGGGACGGGCGGCTTCGGCCGCGCCCTCGCCACGAAGCTGCGCGAGCGCGAGGTCACCGTCGTCCTCGCCGACCTCGACAGCGAGCGCAACCGCCAGGTCGCGGCCGACCTGGGCTGCGAGTTCGCCGTCCTCGACGTCACCGACCGCGCCGCCAACGAGGAGCTCGTCGCCCGGATCGAGGGCGACCACGGCCGCCTCGACGCCGCCTATCTCAACGCCGGCATCTCGGCGGCCAAGAGCGACGACGCCCTGGACCTGGAGGAGTTCATGCGCGTCGTCGACATCGACCTCTTCGGCGTCGTCTACGGCGTCGCCGCGGCCCGCCCGGCGATCAAGCGGGCCGGGGGAGGGGCGATCGTCGTCACCGCGTCGCTGGCCGGGCTCTCGCCGATGGCCACCGACCCCGGCTACAGCGTCGCCAAGGGCGGGGCCATCGCCTTCGTGCGCTCGATGGCCCCGCGCCTGGCCGCTGAGGGGACGACGATCTCCGCGATCTGCCCCGGCTTCGCCGACACGGCGATCATCGACCGCATCCGCGACCAGTTCACCGCCGCGGGTTTCCCCGTGCTCACCGCCGAGGAGGTCGCCGACGCGATGATCATGGCGTGGGGCCAGGCGGAGCCGGGAGCGGCCTACGTCATCCAGCCCGGCGTGGGCACGGTGCCCTACAAGTTCAAGGGCGTCCCCAGCGCGAAGACGGCGACCGGCGAGACCGCCGTCGTCCCGGAGGCGCTGCGCCCGCCGTCGATGCGGTAGGACGTCGAGGAACGCCCCGACGTGCTGGAGGCAGCCCGATGAAGCACCGGATCCACAGCGAGATCGAGATCGCGGCCTCGCCGGGCACGGTGTGGGCGCATCTCACCGACCTGGCGTCCTACGTCGAGTGGAACCCCTTCATCCCCAGCGCCGCCGGCACCGCCGAGGTGGGGGCGCGGCTGTCGATGCGGTTGCAGCCGCCCGGCAGCCGCCCCCTGCCGATCAAGCCGCAGGTCACCGAGGTCGTGCCGGGGGAGGTGTTCGAGTGGCTGGGGCACCTCGGCGTCCCAGGGGTGTTCGACGGTCGGCACCGCTTCGAGCTGACCGGCGTGCCGTCGGGCACCCGGCTGGTCCAGAGCGAATCCTTCCGCGGCCTGCTGGTGCGCCCGCTGAAGGGCTTCCTCGACGGTGCCACGCTCGCCGGGTTCGAGGCGATGAACGCCGCGTTGGCCCGCCGTTCGGAACAGGGCGGGACGGGGCCCTGATCAGCTCTCGACCGGGTCGGTGCAGGCGAACAGGAAGGCCGGCGGGACGTTCCACGGGGTGACCCGCCAGCGCACCGTGGTGAACCGCTTCCGCAGCTCCGGCAGCAGCAGCGGTGAGTACTGGATGACCACGGTCGTGCCCCCCGGCGCCATCGACCGGGGGACGACGTCCAGGATCCGCCGCCGGAGCCCCGGCTCGAGCGAGGTGTAGGGCAGCGCGGAGACGACGACGTCGGCGCGCGCGTCGCCCAGGTGGGCGGCGAGGTTCTCCGCGGAGTCGCACACCACCTGCACCCGCGGGTCGTCGAACCGCTCGTCGAGGAGCTTGGCCAGCCGCGGGTCGATCTCCATCGTGATCAGCCGCGCGCCGGGGCGCAGCCGGGCCAGGATCTCCTGGGTCTGCGCCCCGGTGCCCGCCCCGAGCTCGACGACCAGGTCGGCGGCCGGCACGTCGGCCATGTCCAGCATGTCGCGGACCGCGGCGCGCGAGGTCGGCAGGACGGCGCCCACCTGCCGCGGGTGGGCGAGGAACGCGCCCAGGAAGCGCAGCCGGTCGGTCACGTGCTCGATCATGGGTTCCCCTCCCGGGGCCGCCGGGAGGGCGACCACTGCTGCGCACCCTGGCACGGCGGGGCCGCCGGGGCCAAGCGGCCCCCGTGACGACGGTCACCGGTCGTCTGGCAAGGTCGGGCCCATGCGTGCATGGCGGGTACACGAACTCGGTGATCCCTCGAAGGTCATGAGCCTCGACGAGGTGGACCGGCCCACACCGGGCGAGGGCCAGGTGCTGGTCAAGGTGCGGGCGGCGGCCCTGAACTTCCCCGACGTGCTGATGGCCATGGGCATGTACCAGGAGAAGCCGCCGCTGCCCTACACGCCCGGCGTGGAGCTGTGCGGCGAGATCGTCGAGACCGGCCAGCGTGTCATCGGCTCGCCGGCCGGCGGGCCCGGCGCCTTCGCCGAATACGCCCTCATGGACGCCGCGGCCGCCTTTCCCGTGCCCGAGGGCATGACCGACGAGAAGGCCGCCTCGCTCTACCTGACCTACCAGACCGGCTACGTCGGCCTGCACCGCCGCGCGCACCTGCAGGCGGGGGAGACGCTGCTCGTCCACGCGGGCGCCGGCGGCGTGGGCACCGCCGCCATCCAGCTGGGCAAGGCCGCCGGGGCGACCGTCATCGCCACCGCGGGCGGGGCGCGCAAGACCGAGGTGTGCACGCAGCTCGGCGCCGACCACGTCATCGACTACACGACCGAGGACTTCGTCCCGATCGTCAAGGAGCTGACCGGCGGCCGCGGCGCCGACGTCGTCTACGACCCGGTGGGCGGCGACGTCTTCGACAAGTCGCGCAAGTGCATCGCCTTCGAGGGGCGCCTGGTCGTCGTCGGGTTCACCAGCGGGCGCATCCCCGACGCACCGGCCAACCACATGCTGGTCAAGAACTACAGCGTCGTCGGGCTGCACTGGGGGCTGTACCGCAAGCACGACCCCTCGGTGTTCACCCAGACCCACGAGCAGCTGGTCCGGCTCTTCGAGGAGGGCAAGGTCGACCCGCTGGTCGGCGAGGTCCTGCCGCTGGACCAGGCCCCGCAGGCGCTGCTCAAGCTCGCCTCCCGCGACACCGTCGGCAAGGTCGTGCTCGTTCCCTGAGCCGGCCGGGCGGGGACCCGGGCCCTGGCCTGGTCCCCGCCGTGCACCGCCCCCTCCCGCTCGCCACAGAGAAGGTCTTCGGCGTTCACAGCTGGCGGGAGACCCCGGAGCTCGCCCGCGCGCAGCTCGCCGTCCACTGCTGAGCGGCGCGCCGCTAGATGTACTGACCGGACAGGTTGGTCAAGCGGGTGATGGGTGGGCGGTTGTCGGTCGCGGTGTGGGGCCGGTGATGGTTGTACTCGTGCAGCCAGGCCGGCAGTGCTTTGCGTCGGGCTGACTCGCTGAG
>NZ_JBJHAC010000041.1:0-17890 GCF_054050835.1 Blastococcus sp. SYSU DS0510
AGCGGTCATCGCGTTGTTCTCCTGGAGTGCTGTGAGAGGTTTTCCAGAAGATCACGCGGTGGCCGCCTTCACGTGCAGGGCCCGCTGCTCACCGGGGCCGCCGCACACCACCTTGGTGGACGCCACTACCCGATGGTGCCGGTGAACATGCGCCGGTCGAACGCGTGAGTCAGCCGCCCGGTGTTGTGCGGCTCGAACTCCGGTAGGAGAGCGCGGACGCCCACGGCCAACAGCAGGCCCGGCAGCATGAGCCAGGGCGTGGCCTCGCTGCCGTACCGCGAGATGATGTAGAGAATCAGGATCGGGCCAGCGGCGAAGCCGACCATGCCGCCGGCGGTGAACAGTCCGACGGCCAGGCCAGGGTTCTTCGCGGATGGGCCACCGACGATGCTGGTGGACACGGGGTGGAGCGCGGCGGACCCAAGCCCCCCGAGCACGAGCAGGACCAGCAGCAGCGGAACGCTGTCGACAACGCCGACAAGGCTCAGGGAGACCGCGCCCAACGCGACGCCTAGTTGTACTGCCCGGACAGGTTGGTGCACCGCGTGGTGAGCGGTCGACCTTGATGTGAGGAGGGACCTCCGGGTTCGGTGTGGGAGCCGCCAAGCACCCACACAGACCCCAGGAGGTCCCTCGTGGTCCACCGTAATGCGCCCCTGACCGAGACCGGCCGCCTTCGACTGGCCCGGTGCGTGGTCGAGCAGGGCTGGCCGATCGCCCGGGCCGCCGAGCGGTTTCAGGTCTCCCGGCCGACCGCGACCCGCGGGGCTCGGCGCTACCGGGAGCAGGGCCCGGCCGGTATGGCCGACCGCTCCTCACGGCCGGTCAGCTCGCCGCGGCGCACACCGCAGCCGGTGGTGCGTCGGGTGGTGCACCTGCGGTGGAAGCAGCGGCTGGGTCCGGCGGCCATCGCCGGGCGGGTCGGGCTGGTGCCCTCGACAGTCCATCGGATCCTGGTCAGCTGCCGGATCAACCGGCTCTGGCACGTCGACCGCGTCACCGGCGAACCGATCCGCCGCTACGAGATGAGCCGGCCCGGCGAACTGGTCCACGTCGACATCAAGAAGCTGGGCAACGTGCCCGACGGTGGTGGCTGGCGGATCCACGGCCGAGAGCAAGGCATCCGGAACCGCCAGGCGCACCGCGATCCGACCCGGCCGCGCAAGGTCCACGGCCGACCGAACCTGGGCTACTGCTACGTGCACTCCGCCGTCGACGGCTTCAGTCGATTGGCCTACTCCGAGGCCCTCGACGACGAATCCGCAGCCACCGCACTCGCCTTCTGGACGCGGGCACGCGCCTTCTTCGCCACGCACGGCATCACCGTCGAGCGCGTGCTGACCGACAACGGCAGCGCCTACCGCAGCCACGCATGGCGAGACGAGCACCGCCGACTGGGCATCCGGCACTCCACCACCCGGGTTCGCCGGCCACAGACCAACGGCAAGGTTGAACGGCTCAACCGCACCCTGCTCGAGGAATGGGCCTACAAACGGCTCTACACCACTGAGACCGCTCGCCGGGCCGCCCTGTCAGGCTGGCTGCACCACTACAACAACCACCGGCCCCACACAGCGCTCGGCAACCTCCCGCCGATCACCCGCTGCACCAACGTCTCCGAGCAGTACACCTAGCCCTGCCACCTTTCGCAGCCCGTAACGGTCTGCCATGGCACCGAGCAAGGGCTGGGTGATCGAGGAGCTGATGCTGAGGGCGGCGACCAGCGGAGCCAAGGTCGTCGTTCCCGCGGCCAGTCGCGTCTGCAAGGTGGGAAGTAGCGCACCCAAGATCGCGGTCAAGACGTCGTTGACGGCGTGGACCAGGGCAAGGAAGGCCGCCATCCGGGTGCCGCCCAGGACACCGGGCTCGCGGATCACGTGAGGCATGCCGGCTCTCTCCTCTCGGTCTCCCGTTCGAGGCGAACGGTCGAAGGCGAACGGTCGAAGGCGAGCCCCGGCCGGTCACGCCGGCCGGGGCTCGCGGTCTCAGTGGCGGTGATGCTCCTGCGGCTCCGCCGTCGAACGGTGACGGTCGATGAGTAGCCAGCTCAGAACGGCGACCACCAGACCGGCAGTGCTGATGAGCCCACCGATCCAGTTGACCGAGGACAGGCCCAGCCCTCCGTCGATGGCGGCACCGCCGAGGTAGATACCCAGCGCACTGCCGAGGGTGAAGGCGGAGATGTTCGCCGCCGAGGCCACGTCGGGCGCGTGTCCGGCCGCGTTCATCACCCGCAGCTGGAGCGGAGCGACCACCGCGAAGGCGGCGGCGCCGAAGACGAACGTCCCGATCACCGCGGTCACCTGGTTCTCGATCAGCCACGTCATCGCGAACATCACCACAGCCAGAGCTGCGATCGTGCCGAGCACCGCCGGCATCAGCCGCCGGTCGGCCAGGCGGCCTCCCAGGTTGTTTCCGACGAACAGGCCAGCCCCGAACAGCAGCAGCAGCGGAGTTATCCACCCGCTGGAGAACCCCGCCACCTCGGTGAACTGCGGCGCGATGTAGACGTAGCTGGTGAACACCCCGCCATATCCCAGCAGGGTGGTCAGCAGGGCTGCCCACACCGCCGGCCGCCGGAGGGCGGCCAGCTGCTCGCGCATGCTGGGGCCGTGCCCGCCGCCACCCAGGTGCGCCAGCGCGTGCGCGTCGAGACCCTCGGTCTCGTCGGCCGCGCTGTGCCCCTCCGCGGCGTGGTCGTGGTGCGCCCGGCGGCCGTCCTCACCGGCGACCTCGTGGCCGGCGTTGTCCTTCACGTCGTGCCCCGACCCGTGGTAGGGGTGGGCACCGCTCGCGTCCGGCGCGTGGCCGTCGCCGGCGTTCGCCTCCGCGCTCCGCCGTGACGAGGACGGCAGGAAGGCCACAAGGCCGATCAGTGCGAGACCCCCGAGGACCACGAGGGTCCAGAAGGTGAAACGCCATCCGAACGCCTGCCCGACGGCGGCACCGATCGGTGCGCCCAGCACGGTCGACGCGGTGAGGCCGGTGAAGACCGTCGCCACTGCTCGACCCTTGCGGGCCGGGTCGACCAGCTCGGCTGCGTACACGGCGGCGATCCCGAGGAACGCGCCATGTGCCATCGCCGACACGACGCGGCCGGACAGGATCAGGTCGTACGTGGGGCCCAGGGCCGAGAAAAGGTTGCCGGCGAGGAAGACACCCGTGGACGCGAACAGCATGCTGCGTCGCGGGAAGCGGGTGCCGAGCGCGGCGAACAGGGGCGCACCCACCGCAACGCCCACCGCGTAGGCGCTCTCCAGATGGCCGACCTCGCCGATCGTCACCTTCAGCGCGGCGGCGATCTCCTGCACGACGCCGGCGACGATGAACTCGTCCGCGCCCATGGCGAAGGCGCCGATGACCAGCGCCCACACCGCTATCGGCATTCGCGGTCTGCGAACTGAGGCCGGCGCCGCGGCCACCGGCGAATGGTGCTGCGCATGGCCGCCGGTTCCTCCGACGCCGTGATGCGTCAGCGCCTCGGCGTCCGACTGTTCAGGCGACGGCCGCACCGCCGCGTCGTGAGTGCTCATGACATTCCCTCTCTCTCGCGCTATACCCCGGAGGGGTACGCGCGCTGAACTCCGGACCCAGCTGGTTCATTCCGTGCGCGCCCAGCGGT
This sequence comes from Blastococcus sp. SYSU DS0510, assembly GCF_054050835.1. Taxonomy (NCBI): domain Bacteria; kingdom Bacillati; phylum Actinomycetota; class Actinomycetes; order Geodermatophilales; family Geodermatophilaceae; genus Blastococcus; species Blastococcus sp. SYSU DS0510. The sequence continues at coordinate 3,623 of NZ_JBJHAC010000041.1, forward strand.
TGCCCTCTCGCACGTCCAGAGCGGTGACCGTCTGCTCGTGATCCGCACACTGGACACCGGCGCTGTCCAAGGGCTGTCCGGGCGCTGAGCGGACCGCTGTCGCTGCGGGAAAGCGCTCGGAGCCGCGCCCCGAGGAGGTCACGCGGCGACGAGAAGACGACAGGGGAATTCCTGCTGAGCCACTCGGTGGCCAGCATCGGCGGGGCAGCTCGCGCGGTCCTCGGCGTGATGGTCGCGGCTGTCTCCTCGTCGGGACCGCCATCGCCCGGACCGCTCCGGGCTCCGGTGGCCCGGGATCGGCTACGCCGTCAGCCTGACGATCTTTTCGTTAGGCGGGGTCCTGGGCTTCGGCGCCGGAACGCAGCCCGTGGCGGGTTTGCTGGTGGCGGCGTCGACGGCGCTGCTCGCCCCACCGGCTCCCTGGCGTCGGATCCCGCACGGCCGACGAGGGCGAGGCAACTGACTCGGGCGTCGTCGCTCCGCCGGTTGTCGCGGGTATCGAGCGTGCGTGACGAGTGGACAGCTTCACGGCGAGAGCCCCACGGCCATCGGCCGTGGGGCTCCCGTTGTTCGGTGCCGTCCCGCGATCACCGACCGGCGAGCAGCCCGCGTCGGTCGTGGGGGACGAGGGCTCCGATCATCTGGCGGCGGCAGCCACCGTGAAGCTGAACGACATCCCGCTGTGCATGTGCTCGGGGATGTGGCAGTGCGCCATCCAGAGGCCGGGGTTGGTGACGTCGAACAGGATGTCGACGGTTTGCCCGGTGCGCATCAGGACGGTGTCCTTCCACACCAGGTTGGGCTCGGCAACACCGTCACGGGCCAGGACCAGAAAGCGGCCGGCCCCGTGGAGATGCACGGGGTGCTGCATCGGATGGTCGGAGTCCATCTCGTTGACTAGGCGGATCTTCACCCGCTCTCCCGCTGTGAAGTGCCAGTCCAGCGGGGGCTTGTCGACGCCGTCCGTCCGGTCGAGCAGCTGCCACCGGATGGTGGCCGGTGTCGTGCGGCGGTTCATCTCCACCATGTCGTCCTCCCACTCGATGCCGTCGCCCGCACGGGGTCCGTGACTGGCGGCATGGTCGTGGGACCCTGCATGCGCGGCGGACGACTCAGGCGTCGAGCCGCCGTGGTCCATGCCGTGGTCCATGCCGTGGTCCATGCCGTGGTCCATGCCGTGGTCCATACCGTGGTCCATACCGTGGTCCATACCGTGGCCGCCAGGGTGGCTCTGCGGGCTAGGGGCCATGAGCTTCATCCCGCACTTCGGGCACCGGCCCGGCTCGTCGCTGACGATCTCGGGATGCATCGGGCAGGCATAGACCACCGGACCGGCCGACTGATCGGCGGACGGGTCGTCCATCTGAGCGACCGCAGCCAGGATCTTGTCCGGAGCCGCAGCCAGCCACGCGCCCAGTTGCCGTCGTTCACCCTCGAACTCCGGCGCGGAGCGCAACGCTCCGAACGATTCGCGCAGCGACGGGACCGCGTGCACCTCCATCACGGCGATGGACGCCAGTCGGTAGGTGCGTTCCGGGGTGAGGTGCTCGAGGACCAGCTCCCCCGGCTGGTCGAACAACACATCGACGACCGCTCGCTCCGAGGGGGCGATCAGCACCTCGGAGACGAACTCCTCGCGCTCCATCCGGCCGCTGTCCCCGCCGACGAGCTTCATCCGTGCGCCCGGCAGGGTCACGTTGAAGACCCGGGTGTTGGCGGTGTTCGTTAGCCACATTCGCACCACCTCGCCGGTTCGGGCGGTCAGCGCCAAGTCCGGCTCCCCGGCAACGAGAAGGACGTTGCCGAACCGGCCCATCGCCGCGAAGGTCGTCTCGGTCCGACCGAACGGCGCCACCGCGCCGTCCTCGATGAGGACGTCGTCCAGGGTCAGGACAACATCACGATGCGCCGGCGACCAGTAGTCCGGCTCGGTCGGAACCACCAGGATGTTGCCGTAGAGGCCCATCTCCTGGGTGTAGTCCTCACGGATGTGCGGGTGATACCAGTACAGGCCAGGGTCAGGGAACCGCAGGCGGTAGCTGAAGCTGTCGCCCACGGGAATTGGTGCCTGGGTCTCGTGCGGGACGCCGTCGTAGCGGTTCTCCAGGCGCAGGCCGTGCCAGTGGACCGTGGTGTCGATGTCGGCCGCGTTAGTGACGTGCACGGTGATCTCGGTCCCCTGCCGCACCGACAGCGTCGGGCCCGGGATCGAGCCGTTGTATCCGAGCATGCGCACCGTCGTCCCGCCCAGCCGCTTGGCGACCGGCCCGGGGTTGAGATGGATCGACTCGCCATCAGCGAGCTCGATCAGCTGGGGCCGGGTGGCGTACTGCAGGCCTGCGACGGCGGTAGCAAAGGTGTCCATGACTCTCACTGTTTCTGCTGCTCGGGTGGGGGATGAGGCGTCGGCACGTTCGTCGACGTCGTAGCCGGCGGATCGGATCGCGGCGGCCACCGCCGCGAGGTCCGCCGGCCCGGTCACACGGACGACCCCGGTGGAGAGATCGACCTCGAGGGTCTGCACGCCCGGCACGTCAAGCACCCGGGCACTGATCGCCCGGACACAGCGACGGGAAGTCATGCCCGAGACATGAACCGAGATCACGGCGCCTCCTCCGGGGGTTCGTCAAGCCAGAGGTTGGCCAGGCCCGCTGTCCAAACGCTGTCCGTCCACTGACCTCGTGCAGCCGGGCGGCGCCGACCGGTAGGGATACTCGTAGTCTCCGGTCCGTGCACCCTCGAGAATCGCCGCTCCGCGGCGTTCGACCGGTCACTGGAGGGTCGAGGCATGGAGATCCGCGTCCTTGGACCGGTCGAAGTGGTGGTGAAGGACGACGCCCGTTCCGTCCCGGGAAGCGCAGAACGAGAATTGCTCGCTCTACTCGCCCTGAGTGCCGGCAGGGTCGTCGCTGTCCCCACCCTCGTCGACTCGCTCTGGGGCGAGGACCTACCCGCCAACCCGGCAAACGCGCTCCAGGTCCGGGTCTCTAAACTCCGCCGGGCCCTGGGCGCCGTCGGTCTCCCGAGCTCGCTCATCGTCACGCGTGCTCCCGGGTATCAGCTCGACATCGATCCTCGTCAGGTCGACGCCATCCTCTTCGCTGAGCGGGTCGCGGAAGCCCGCTCGGCGGCCGACGGCGATGCCTGGGCCGCTGCTGCGCGCTACCGCAAGGCCTTGTCCTGCTGGCGAGGCGTCGCCCTGTCCGAGTTCGCCGAGGCGCCCTGGGCACGACCGGAGGCGGCCCGGTTGACGGAGCTGCATCTCGCCGCCACGGAAGAGCTCCTCGATCTGGACATGGCGGCGGGACGCCATACCGACGTCCTAGCCGAACTCGAGGCACTCACCGCCGCTCACCCTTTGCGCGAACGGCTGCACGGCCGCCTGATGCTGGCGCTGTACCGCGCGGGTCGGCAGGCCGACGCGCTCGCGGCCTACCAACGCGCCCGCGCGCTGCTCGACGCCGAGCTCGGCCTGGAGCCCAGCGCCGAGCTTCGCGGCCTGCACGACGCCATCCTGCAGCAGCGCCCAGATCTCCGTGCGCCGGACCGGATCGCCCCTGTACGGCCCGCGGAACCGGAACCGCGCCGGCTTCCGCCTCGACTCACGTCCTTCCTCGGCCGAGAGGAGGACTCGACGCGAGTCAGCACCCTCCTGCAGGCGCACCGCCTGGTCACGGTGACCGGCCCTGGCGGCGTCGGGAAGACAAGCCTCGCGGTCGAAGTCGCTCGGGCGGCTGCCGGCGGCTTCTCCGACGGCATCGGGGTCGTTCGACTGTCCGGCGTCTCGGACGGGGCGCAGATTCCCCTTGCCGTGCTGGCCGCGCTAGAGGTTCGGGACGTGCCGACGGCGACCGCCGAGGACCAGGTTCTCGGCTACCTCGGCGACCGCGAGGTCCTTCTGCTTCTGGACAACTGCGAACACCTGGCCGACGCCTGCGCCGTGCTCGCCGAACAACTCCTCGAGTCCTGTCCACGGCTGCGGTTGCTCGCGACGAGCCGGGAACCGCTGGCGGCCCGGGGCGAGGTCCAATGCTCCCTCGACCCGCTAGTGGTGCCGTCCTCGCATGCGGACCCGGCCGAATTGGCCGCCAGCACCGCCGTCCGGCTATTCGTCGAGCGCGCGCAGAGCGCCCTTCCGGAGTTCCGGCTCGGAGACGACAACACCACTGCGGTGGCGGAGATCTGCCGGCACCTCGACGGCATCCCGCTGGCGCTCGAACTGGCCGCTGCCCGCGTCGCGGCGCTTCCCGTCGCTGAGTTGGCCGCCCGGATGGAAGACCGGTTCGCCCTACTCACCACCGGTCCCCGGACCGCGGAGGCGCGCCAGCAAACGCTGCGGGCAACCGTCGACTGGAGCTACCAGCTCTTGACCGAAGCCGAGCGCGTGTTGCTCCGACGGCTGTCGGTGTTCCGCGGCCCGTGGATGCTCGAGGCGGTGCAGGCCATCGCCGGCGGGAACGGCCTCGACCAGTCAGTCGTCGTGGACACCCTCGGCCGGCTCGTCGACCGCTCCATGGTCGTCGTCGACCGCGACTCCGGTCCCCGGTACCACCTTCTGGAGACCGTCGGAGAGTACGCCCGCGAGCGCCTTGCTGAGGCGGACGAATCGGAGGGCATCGGGCGGGCACACGTCCGGTATCTCACCGACCTCGCTGAGCGCGCCGAACGAGAGCTGCGCGGGAACGGTCAGGCGCGGTGGCTGCGTCGAATGGCAAGCGAACGCGACGACATCGAGTCGGCCCTGTCGTGGTGCAGCGCGCACACCGTGAGCGAGCCCGACGCGGGGCTGCGTCTCGTCGGCGCTCTCGGTTGGTACTGGTACTTCGCGAGTAGGCCCGACGGCGGTGCAAAGGTGGCCGCCATGCTGGCGGCCACCCCGGGTGGCTCGCCGAAGGCCAGGGCCATGGCCCTGCAGGCGCTGGCCGTGGCGGGGCGCCCGGGCGCCTGCATCGTGCACCCGGCTCCCGAGTGCGCGATCGCGGCGGCCGAGAGCCGCTCCCTGTTCGCCGAGATCGGCGATGTCTTCCGCGCCGCGCTGTCGACCACGCTGCTCGCCGTCGAGGGCATCGGCCGGGACGACCCTGACGAGGCTTTCGGTCTGCTCGAGGAGGCTGACCCGGAGTTCCACCGGTCCGGCGACGATTGGTGCTCGGCCCTGGTGCAGTTCGTCCAGATGGAGCTGCACGCCGCCGCAGGAGAGATGACGAAGGCGACAACCAGCGGCAACCGTGCCCTCGCCGTCTTCCGTGCGCTCGGCGACCAGTGGGGTGTCTCGGCCATCCAATTCCACCTGGGCATCGCACTACACCGCACCGGCCACCTCGATGAGGCGCTCGCCATGTACGAAGCAGCGCTGAACAGCGGCCGGCAGGTCGGCACGGCCAACACCATCCAGTACGCCCTCGCCGGCGCCGGCCACGTGGCACTCCAACTCGGCGACGGCGAGCGCGCCGCTCGCCTCTTCGCGGAGTCGCACGAGATCGGCCGGGAACTGGGAGCCGACGGCAACCCACGGGCCGCTGTCGGTGAAGGCCTCCTCGCCCGCCAGCGCGGCGACCTTGCCGAAGCACACGCCAAGCTGACGAGGGCCCAGCACATGCTGGCCGACCAGAATGAACCGGAATGGACAGCGACCGCGATGATCGGCCTCGGCCATCTCGCGGAGCTTTCCGGAGACCTCGACAGCGCCGAGTTCTGCCACCGCCGGGCCTGGCAGACCGCACCAGGCCAGGCAGCCGCCCTCGAGGGTCTGGCATGTGTGGCAGCAGCGCGAGCCGACGTCACCGCCGCGGCACGACTGCTGGGTGCGGCGAGCTGGTGGCGCGGCCAGCGACGCCGCCCGATCTCGCGCCTCGAGCTGCTCGACGCCCAGCGAGCCGAAGACCGTGCCCGCGGACTGCTCGGCGACGACGCCTACGAAGAGGCCTACTCCGCCGGAGCCAACGGGTCGCCCTTCGCCGGACTCAAAGCCGACGCCGCCCCCGTTGTCCGCTGACCGACACGACCCCGCAAGGACGTCGACGAGGGTGCACCAGTGAGCGAAACGGGCGCGGGTGCTTACTCCGCGTCGAGCATGGCGTGCAGTTCTTCGTCCGGCGGCTCCACCAAGAAGCGCCCATCGGGCCAGACCAACGTCGGGACGCGCCGACGGCCCTGCTGCAGGCTGCGGACGTACCTGGTTGCTGCAGCGTCACGGTCCAGGTCGACGTAGCGGTAAGGCACGCCGGCTCCGTCGAGCAGCACTCGACTACGGCGAACGTCCGGGCACCAGCCCGTTCCGTACAGAACAAGCTGCTGCGAGCCCCCTGGGCTCCGTTCCCGCGCGGTCCGTCGGGCATGGCCTGGCTCGTCATCGTGGCTCCTCGTCGCGGGGTGGACTCAGACGCTTCGTCGGGGATGCAGGGTCCGTCATCGAGATCGCTGCCCTTAGATCGATGTAGCGGCGGGGGCCTCACTGATGCCGAACGCTGTCCACCCGCGGTCCGGAAATCCCGCCGCCTCGGCGACGCGGGCCGAAGCGACGTTGGCCGGGTCGTGCAGGTACGTGGGGAGAGCTCCGGCATCGAGCAGTCGACGTGCCGCCTGGGCGACGAGTCCCCGTGCCAGTCCTCGGCCCCGTGCGGCAGGCGAGGTGACCACCGACAACTCCGCGCCATACGCGTCGTGCCGCTTGATCCCGACGCCGGCCAGGTGTGTGCCGTCGCGGTCGACCGCCACCAGGACCTGCCCGCCGAAGGGCCGCAACCAGTCCGGCAGTCCTGGTGCAACCGCCGGCACCCACTCCCCCACCTTGGGCAATACGGCAGGACGGGTCGTCCACCGGAACACCGCGCGAAAGGTGCCCCTCCCGGGCTCACCGATCAGCGCCGGGAGCCGGGCCAGAAGGGCGGGCATACCGCCGCTTGAGGCCGAGCGGCGTACGTCGTCAAGCGCTGTCGGTGGCACCGAGAGGACCGCCCCCGTCCCCGGGTCGTCGACCCCGAGCGCCGGGTGGAGCCGCCCATCCCATCCAGGTCGGAGCCGGGCGTCAGAGGTGACGATCTCCAGATCCGCGACGGGCGGCCAGCTGCCCAGCCAGCTAGTCAGATGGCGGTGCAGCCGGGTGGCTATGTCCAGGGTCGGAGTACTCGGCGGCAACGATCCACTGGACGTCGCACTCGATGACATGGCACCTCCTGACATGTTGGTGGCGGTCGCTTCGACGCAAGGCAGCGGCGATCCCTGGGCCTGGCCGTGCGGGGTCGCCGCCGCCGGGCTTCGTTACGGGTGAACGGCGGGGTCACCCGACCGCGGGTCACCGCGCTGCGGTGCTCCCGGTCAGCGCGGAGTCGGCCGGCCGACTGCCGGGTCCGCGATCGGCTGCGCCGCCGCCGTCGACCCGATTCCCGGCCAATGCCTTGAACCGCCGCAGTCGCAGGCTGTTGGAGACGACGAACACCGAGGAGAAGGCCATCGCCGCGCCGGCGAGCATCGGATTGAGCAGCCCGGCAGCAGCCAACGGGAGGGCTGCCACGTTGTAGGCGAACGCCCAGAACAGGTTGCCCTTGATCGTGCCGAGCGTCTTACGGGAGAGCCGGATCGCATCGGCCGCGGCCCGGAGATCGCCGCGGACAAGGGTGAGATCGCTGACCTCGATCGCCACGTCGGTGCCCGTCCCCATTGCCAGCCCGAGATCGGCCTGCGCGAGCGCCGCGGCATCGTTGACACCGTCGCCGACCATCGCCACGACCTTGCCCTCACTCTGCAGCCGCTTGACGACGTCAACCTTGTCCTGCGGCAGGACCTCGGCGATGACCTGCTCGATGCCCACCTGGGCGGCCACGGAGCGGGCCACGGTCTCGTTGTCGCCGGTCAGCAGCACCGGCGTGAGCCCGAGGTCGCGCAGCTGCCGGATCGCCTCGGCCGAGGTTTCCTTGATGGCGTCGGCGACGACGAGGACGCCGCGGGCGGCGCCGTCCCAGCCGGCCGCCACGGCCGTCCTCCCGTCGGCCTCGGCGGACGCCTTGGCCCGCTCGAGATCCGCAGGCAGGTGCTGGGACCAGTCCGCCAGCAGCCGGGTGCGACCGACGAGGACCGCGTGCCCGTCCACGACGCCTTGGACGCCGAGCCCCTCGAGGTTGGTGAATCCCTCCACCGCGGGGAGATTCCCGGTCCGTTCGGTCGCACCCCGGGCGATCGCCTGGGCGATCGGGTGCTCGGAGGCGTCCTCGAGTGCGCCGGCGAGGCGCAGCACCTGGTCGGCGTCCTCACCATCAGCGGGGATGACATCGAGCAGGGTCATCCGGCCGGTGGTGACGGTGCCGGTCTTGTCCAGGACGACGGTGTCGACCCGGCGCGTGTTCTCCAGCACCTCCGGCCCCTTGATCAGGATGCCGAGCTGCGCACCGCGGCCGGTGCCCACCATCAGTGCGGTCGGCGTCGCGAGACCCAGAGCGCAGGGGCAGGCGATGATCAGAACGGCCACCGCGGCGGTGAAGGCCGCGGCCAGGCCGCCCCCGGTGCCGAGCCAGAAGCCGAGGGTCGCGACGGCGAGGGCAATGACAATCGGGACGAAGATGCCCGACACCCGATCGGCCAGCCGCTGGACCTCCGCCTTGCCGTTCTGGGCGTCCTCGACCAGCCGGGCCATCTGCGCCAGCTGGGTGTCGGCGCCGATGCGGGTGGCGCGGACGACGAGCCGTCCGCCGGCGTTCGTCGTCGCCCCGACGACGGCGTCCCCGGGAGCCACCTCCACGGGTACGGATTCGCCGGTCAGCATCGAGGCGTCAACGGCCGAGGAGCCTTCGGTGATGACGCCGTCGGTGGCGAGCTTCTCCCCCGGGCGGACTACGAACAGGTCGTCGACGACCAACTGGCCGACCGGGATCCGCTCCTCACGGCCGCCGCGCAGGACGGAGACCTCCTTCGCACCGAGCTCCAGTAGCGCGCGCAGTGCTGCGCCGGCACGCCGCTTGGACCGCGCCTCGAAGTAGCGGCCGGCCAGGATGAATGTGGTGACCCCGGCGGCGGCCTCAAGGTAGATGTTGGCGCTGCCGTCCACCCGGGCGATGGTCAGTTCGAACGGGTGCGTCATCCCCGGAACACCGGCGGTGCCGAAGAAGAGGGCGTACAGCGACCAGCCCAGGGCGGCCAGGGTGCCCATCGAGATGAGCGTGTCCATGGTCGAGGTGCCGTGGCGCAGGTTGGTCCAGGCAGCTTTGTGGAACGGGTACGCGCCCCAGACAACGACCGGGGCCGCCAGGGTCAGGGACAGCCACTGCCAGTAGGTGAACTGCAGCGCCGGGATCATCGCCATCGCGATCACCGGAACCGTCAGCACGGTGGAGATGAGCAGTCGTTGGCGCAGCGGGCGTACAGGATCCACCTCGTCGGCTGCCTCCACCTCACCCTGCGCCCGGGTCGGCGCGGGCAGTTGAGCGGTGTAGCCGGCCTTCTCGACCGCTGCCACCAGGTCCTCGGGCGCGACGCCGTCGGCGTAGGTGACCCGCGCCTTCTCGGTGGCGTAGTTGACCGTGGCGGTGACGCCCTCGACCTTGTTGAGCTTCTTCTCGATCCGCATGGCGCACGACGCGCAGGTCATGCCCCCGATCGTGAGGTCGATCTGACCCCCGCCGGCCGGGGCCGGTGGGGTCACGCTGTCGGTTGCGGAGCTCATCTCTCCTCCTCGGGAGGGTGCTCGGAAACGTTGTCAGGTAAGGAAGGCCGGGGCCTCAGCCGCCGTGGCCGTGGCTGTCGTCGTCGTGGGCGGTGCCGGGTGTGGCGCCCTGGTTGTCTGCGTCGCCGGCGCGGACGGTGAACTCGGCGGTGCGCACGACGTCGCCGTGCTGGAAGTCCAGAAACAGCCGGTAGTCCCCGGTCGAGGGAGCGGTGGCGTAGAAGGTGATTCCCGGGCCCGGCTGCGTGACGCCGTCACCGGGCTCCCCGGCCGGGTGCACGTGTAGGTAGGCCAGATCGCCGTCGCGGAGCGCGACCAGGTGGCCGTAGGCGGCCAGATAGGGCTGCAGGTCGGTGACCGGCTGCCCGTCCCGGCTCACCGACAGCGTCAGCTCGGACTCCTCGCCGGGAGTGAGCTGCCCGTCGAGGGTGACGGTGTATCCGTCCACCTCGGCGGTCAGGGCGGGCTCGGGCAGCGGCTGTGGGTCGTAGTTGCCGGCGACGGCGGCATCGGCGCCGAGGGTGAGGTTCTCGCCGTGTCCAGACGGGGTGAAGTCGGCGAAGAAGCGCCAGTCCCCGGGCGTGAGGTCCACCGGGACAGCCCAGGTGCCGTCGGCGCCCAGTTGCGGGTGGACGTGCTGGAAACCGGTCGTGTCCCGGCGGACCGCGATGAAGTGCAGGTCCTTGTCATGGGACTGGTCGTAGGCGGTGACCGGCCGGCCATCAGGGCCGAGGATCTGGAAGGTGATGGGGGTGGCCGCTCCGGTTCTGAAGTCGCCCTGCGCGAGAGCCAGGCGGTAGCCGTCCTGGGCGATCATGAGGCCTCCGGGGATCTCCTCGGCAGAGCTGTCGCCGGACGGCGCCTCCTGCTCCACGTGTCCCCCTGCCGCGGCGTCGGGACCGGCGGCGTCTGCGCCGTGCGAGCCGCCGTGGTCGGCATCGGACGACGGCTCGGAGCCGATCGACCCATCCGGGCCGAGGGTGGCACCGACGCCTGTGGCGCCGCCGAAGACGGCGACCAGCCCCAGGGCGTATGCGGCGAGTTTGGTCGGGGTGTTCATGGAGTCCTCCGGTACGCGGCGCTGCGGCGCCGATGAGTTGCCCGGTTTCCGCGACCGATCAGGTGCGCGGAACCGGGCGGGCTGGCCTGCTACCGGCCGGCGATCTGGTAGCCGGCCTCTTCGACGGCCGCGCGCACGGCGTCGTCGTCCACGGTGGAGTCGCTGGTCACGGTGAGCCCACCGCTGGCCAGGTCCACGTTCACGTCGGTCACACCGGGCACCTGGGTGACCTCCTCGGTGACCGAGGAGACGCAGTGGCCGCAGGTCATGCCGACGACGGTGTAGGTGGAGGTGTTCATCTCAGGTGGTTCCTCTCGAATCGTTGGTGGTTCGTGCTGAGCTCGACGGCGAAAGGTCAGGAGCGCACGAGCCGCGCGATGGCCTCGGACGCCTCTCGGACCTTCTCGTCGGCCTCGGCGCCGCCGGCAGCGGCCGCCTGGACGACGCAGTGGCCCAGGTGCTCGTCCAGCAGACCCAGGGCCACCAACTGGAGCGCCTTCGTCATGGCGGACACCTGGGTCAGGATGTCGATGCAGTACTGCTCTTCCTCGACCATCCGCTGCAGGCCGCGGGCCTGCCCCTCGATGCGGCGCAGCCGCTTGAGGTAGTCGTCCTTGCGGTGGATGTAGCCATGCCCGGCCTGCTCGACGCTGTCCATGTCGCCCCCTTCTGCGATGCGTCGCCGATGAGCCGACGCGGTACACGGCGATCGCTCGCCTTTCACCGGGAGACCATACCCCCCTAGAGTATTTACGCAAGGCCGGGTGTCCGCGCTCGAGGATCTGAGAATACCCCTACCCCCTATGGGCAGGCGTGTGCTACACCTTCTCCCGTCATACCCCCCAGGGGTTACAGCACGGAGGAGGACGTCATGGCTTCGCCGCAGTCTCCAGCACGCGACACCATCATCAGATCGACCGGATGCTCATGTTGCGCGGGGAAGCCCGCGGTCAGCCTCCGCGGAGGAACCGTGACCGATCCCGTCTGCGGCATGGCGGTGAGTCCGAGTGACACGACTCCGAACGCCGCTCACGACGGCGAGCTCTACTACTTCTGCGCCGCTGGCTGCCGGCACGCCTTCGAGCGAGACCCAGGCGCCTACGTCCCCACCACCTGAGCCTGCTCGGCACCGGACCACTTGCCAATCTCTCTCAACTCAGTCATACCGTGCCCCGGTAGGGCACAACCTAATTCAGGGAGTCTGTCGTGACCGCTCCATCGTCTTCTCGCCGTTGGGCTGCGCTGGCGTTGATCGCCACTGCCCAGTTCATGGTGATCATGGACACCTCGATCATCGGGGTGGCACTGCCCCGCATGCAGGAGGACCTCGGCTTCTCCCAGGAGAACCTGTCCTGGGTCTTCAACGCCTATGTCGTGGCCTTCGGTGGCCTGCTCCTGCTGGGGGGGCGGCTGTCGGATCTGTTCGGCGCCCGCAGGATGTTCAGCAGCGGCTGGCTAATCCTGCTGGCCGGCTCTGTGCTCGCTGGTGTCGCCGGCAACGTCGGGGTGGAACTGGCCGGCCGCGCCGTCCAGGGCGTCGGTGCCGCGCTGATCGCGCCGTCGGCGCTCACGCTGCTGATGATGCTCTTCGGTGCCGAGCCGCGGGAGCTGACCAAGGCGCTGGCCCTCTACGGCGCCGCTGCCCCCGCAGGGGGTACCGCTGGCGTGTTCCTCGGCGGGTTGATTACCGAGTACGTGTCCTGGCCGTGGGTCTTCTACATCAACATCCCGATCGCGGTCGCGGCACTGCTACTCACGCCCGTCCTGATGCCGGCGGGGAGCTCGGGCGCCCGCGGCTCGATCGACATTATCGGCGCCGTCACCGTCACGCTCGGTCTGGGCGCCGCCGTGTACGGCATCGTCCAGGCGCCGGAGGTCGGCTGGGGATCCCCGCAGACCTGGGGCGTCCTGATCGGCGCGGTGATCCTGCTGGCTTCCTTCCTGGCCGTGCAGGCAAACCGCCGCGAGCCCCTGATGCGTCTGTCGATCTTCCGTTCGCCCAACCTGGGCGCGGCCAACCTCGCCCAACTGCTGCTGGGCGCAGCGTGGATCCCGATGTGGTTCTTCCTGAACCTCTACCTGCAGCAGGTCCTGGGCTACAGCGCCTTCCCATCCGGGGCGGCACTGCTGCCGATGACGCTTCTGATCATGATCGGGATGATCGCTCTGGCTCCGCGGGCGATCAGCCGGTTCGGGCCGAAGGCCATGATCGTGGTCGGCCTGCTCGTCCTGGCCGTCGGCCTGGGATGGCTGTCCCTGGCCCGCCCCGGCGGCAGCTTCCTCGTGGACGTGCTCCCTGCATCCTTGGTGGCGGCGCTGGGCATGTCGCTGGCGTTCATCCCGTCCCTGGGAACCGCGCTCTCCTCCGCGCGGCCGGAGGAGGGTGGCCTGGCCGCCGGCATCGTCAACACCAGCTACCAGGTCGGGTCGGCGCTTGGCCTGGCGGCGATGACCGCGGTCGCCGCCTCGTACGGCGCCAGCCAGCTGGACGACGTCACCGCCCTGACCGACGGGTTCTCCGCTGCCTTCCTCGGCGCCGGAGCCATCGCGCTGGCCGGAGCCGCGCTTGCCGCAGTCACGCTGCGGACTCCGCGACCGGTGCCACCGGTCGGGGTGGCGACTGAGCCGCCCGTCAGTGACCCGGCTCCTGCAGGCGGGCGCTGACGCCTTACCGGGGGGGGGGGGGGGGGGCCGGGCCGCCCCCCCCCCCCCCCCCCCCCCCCCCCCCCCCCCCCGGCGCGGGCCCCCCCCCACCCCCCCACCCCCCCCCCCCCCAAACGGCCCCCCCCCCACCCCCCGCCCGTCCACACCACACGAGGTGAGCCGATGCACCGCCTGACCGCATGGACCACTCGCACGATGCAGTCCCCGACCGCTCGACGCGCCCTCCGCTGCCTGCTCGGTTGCGCCCTTGCTGCCCTTGGCCCACGACAACCACCCGCGAGCCTTGGCCTCACCCCTTCTATCGCCCCTACCCGCACCCCTAAGGAGAAGTGATGACCACACGCACGTCCGTCCTCATCGCCTACGACGGCTCGAGCGACGCCCGCGCCGCCATCGAGACCGCCGCGGCACTGCTGCCCGGCGCCACTGCGGTGGTGCTCTACGCCCGGCAGCCCCTCGAGAGTGTCCCGTTCCGGGTCTGATGGAGGCTCTCATCCAACGGAAGGATGAGAGTCAGGCAGCACCGAGGAAGTACCCCGACGAGCTGCGTGAGCGGGCCACCCGGATGGCTGTGGAGGCCCGGAAGGACCCGGCCACCCGTGCCGGCGCGCTCGCGCGGATCGCCAAGCAGTTGGGCATCAACCCCGAGACGCTGCGCAACTGGGTCACCCAGGCCGAGATCGACGGCGGCGTCCGCCCCGGCACCACGACCGACGACGCGCAGCGGTTGATCGAGCTTGAGCGAGAGAACCGCGAGCTGCGCCGGGCGAACGAGATCCTCAAGACGGCGTCGGCGTTTTTCGCCCAGGCGGAGCTCGACCGCCGACTGAAGTGATCGTCACCTACATCGACGAACGCAAGAAGGAGTTCGGGGTCGAGCCGATCTGCC
>NZ_JBJHAC010000042.1:0-17038 GCF_054050835.1 Blastococcus sp. SYSU DS0510
TCGGGGTGGACGCCACAGCCACGCGCCGCGAGTCCCAAATGCACCTGGGCCGCGACACGGTCGTGCTGTTCTACACCGACGGGCTGGTCGAGCGCCGCGGCTCCGACCTCGATGCCGGCACGGCCCGCCTGCAGGACACCTTGGCCGAACTCGCCGGCCGGGACCTGGACGGGTTGTGCGACGAGCTGCTGGCCCGGATGCTGCCCGACGCGCCCGACGACGACGTCGCTCTGGTCGCGGTGCGGCTGCACCCGCAGGACCGGCCGCGCCCGGCCGAGGCCGGTCCCGAGCGGGTGCCACCGAACCTGCCGGCCGACTGACCCCTGGTGTCCCTGCCGCGGAAAGGCCGAGGTGAACTGGTGCATCGCGCGCGGCGGCACACTCGTGACGTCTACCAGTCGCACCGCCCTTCCGGCGGATCGGCATGCCTGCCTCTCCGCTCCTGGCCGCGGCGATGGCCAGCGCGGAGCAGACCGAGACGGGTGCGGGTACCGGCGACCATCGGCGGCCGGGGCTAACGTCATCAGCCGCGAGTTCGGCCGCTGTACGCCATCGACCACAGCCTGGGTGCCACCGGACAGCCGGGGCCGGCTCGTGCACCACAGTCGGTCGAACCTCGGAAGGCACGTTGGGCAACGACCTGTGGGGCCACCGCCATCCGCCGCCACCCTGCGCGGACACCGTCCGCGTCGGACGGTGGGAGCCAGCCGGCCTCGTAGACCTGACGAGCGCCCGACGGCGACTCGCCGCCGACCTGACGCATGCGGCCGGCGCCGACGGCGGGGCCGTGGAGCGGTTGCTGCTCGTGTTCGAGGAGATCGGCTCCAACGCGCTGCGACATGGCGGGGCTCCTGTGGACATCACCGTGTGCAGCTTCAGCCACTACTGGCTGTTGGAGGTCGGGGACACCGACGTCAGCACGCCGCCGACCCCGGCCGTCGATCGGGACGCCGCGGACGGTGGGCTGGGCCTGTACCTGGTCGGGCAGATCTGCGGAGCCCACGGCTGGTACGTCGACGGCACCCGCAAGGTCGCCTGGGCGCGGATCGACTACACCCGGGCGGAGGCCTCGCCGGAGGTCACGGCCTCCCTGCCCGAACCGTCGCTCGCCCGGTCCGGATCCGCATCAGCCCCCTGATCGGCCCGGTGTCGGTGGTCGTCGGCGGCGCTGC
Organism: Blastococcus sp. SYSU DS0510; assembly: GCF_054050835.1. NCBI lineage: Bacteria > Bacillati > Actinomycetota > Actinomycetes > Geodermatophilales > Geodermatophilaceae > Blastococcus > Blastococcus sp. SYSU DS0510. The sequence goes on from NZ_JBJHAC010000042.1 coordinate 1,173, forward strand.
GGGCGACGCGGTCCGGAAGCGCGGGCGACCGGTGCGGAGCAACAGCCACGTCAGCGCAGTCGGAGCGGACCGGCTGTGTGCACGCGTCCGCGGCCGACGTCCTTCGCGGCGTACATGGCCCCGTCGGCGGCGCGGAGGACATCGTCGAACGTCGCACGCGGTGCCGCCACCGCTACCCCGATGCTGCACGAGACCCGTACGGTTCTCCGCCCGACCCGGACCTCGTCCGTGAGGACGTGGAGGAGGTCCTCGCCCAGTTCGATGGCGGCCGTGCGGTCCGCGCCGGGGAGGACCACGGCGAACTCGTCCCCACCGAGGCGGCCGATCACGGCGTCGGGGGCGACGGTCGTCACTCGCTCCCGGAGCGCACCGGCCAGACGGATGAGCAGCTGATCACCGAGGGCGTGGCCGCCGCGGTCGTTGACGTCCTCGAACCGGTCCAGGTCGATGAACAGCACCGCTCCTCCGCCGGTGAGTGCCGCGGTGCCGGCCTCGGTGAAGTAGCTCCGGTTGGCCGAGGCCGGTCAACGGGTCCTGCCGGGCCAAGCGTTCGGTCCTGGTGCGCCACTGGGCGGCCTCGGTCGCGAGGGCGGAGAGCCGGTGGACGGTGTTCCGCAGCACGTGCAGCCGCTTCTGGTCGGCGTCCGGGGCCAGATCGTGCGCGGTCGCCGCGAGCAGGTCCAGGGTGGTTGCGAGGGACCGGCCGGTCGCCACCTCTTCCAGGGCGTGGCTCTGGGCGGCCAGCAGCCGGGCGTCCATGTCTGCGTAGCCGCCCGGCGCCGCAGGGACAGCACGACGCGGACCAGCCCGGAGAGGGTCCGCAGGACGTCCCGGTCATCGTCGGTGAACCCCCGCGGTGTGTCGTCGAAGACGCTCAGGGCACCGAGGATGAAGCCGTCCTCGTCGATCAGCGGAACGCCGGCATAAGCGGCGATGCTGCCGGTGCGCACCAGCGGATTCGCGGCGAAGACCGGGTGGGTGCGGGCGTCGGCGACCGTCATCGGCGCGCGACCGGCGACGACGTGGGCGCAGAAGGAGACCTCGTCAGGCACATGGGTGCGCGGCGCGCCCACGCCGTGCTCGGCGGGATAGCACTGCAGGTCCGGGCTCACGAGGTTGATGACCGCGATCGGCACGTCCAGCACGCGGGCCATCTGTGCCACGAGATCGTCGAGCTCGGCGACGGCGTCGTGGCCGGCCAGCCGGTAGCTGCTGACCGCCGCCAGGTGCGCCGGGTCGGCCACGGACGCGGATACGGCGGCGGGCATCAGCGGGCTCGGTGCGGCGGGCACGGGAGGACTGTCGGGATTCCCTGCGGGGACCTTGAGGGAGCCGGCACCCAGAGGGGTGAGCGGGCGACCATCCCGCTCACGGTAGCCGGGGCACCGACCTCCGAGCAGTACACACAGCCCTTCCCCGCCATGCCGTTCTGGCCGGACGCAGCCATGTCATGCGAAGGTCGGTCGAGGGCAGGCCTCCGGCACCTGGATCCTCCAGACCGCAGGCTCGGGGGGACGGCGGGAGGAACGGCTGATGTCCAAGCAACCGGACTTCAACCAGCGACTGGCCGCGATCGCACGCCAGCTGGTCAGCGAGACGGACGTGCAGCACAGACTGCAGCGGATTGTCGATGCCGCCGCCGAGAACCTCGACGACGAGGTGTGGGCCAGCCTGTCGCTGGTGCAGGAAGGCGGCGACGTGTACACCCCGGCCGCCAGCGACGACCGTGCTGCGCGGGCCGACCAGTTGCAGTACGAGCTGCAGGAGGGGCCGTGCCTGGACGCGATCTGGAAGCGGGAGACCTTCCAGATCGACGACATGACCGCCGACAAGCGCTATCCCCGCTGGGCACGGGCGGTCGCGGAGGAAACGGGTATCCGCAGCAGCCTGTCGCTGCAGCTGTTCACCGACGTGGAGCAGCAGAGCCTCGGTGCGCTCAACCTGTACTCGCCTCATCCGCAGGCCTTCGGCGCGGAGACCCGCGACGAAGGCCTGGCCTTCGCCGCGCAGGCCGCGATCGCGATACTCAGCGCCCAGACGGAGAGGCACCTGCGGTCGGGGATGGCCACCCGCAACATGATCGGGATGGCCCAGGGAATCTTGATCGAGCGGTTGCGGCTGTCGCCAGACCAGGCGTTCGGGGTGCTCAGTCGACTGTCGATGGAGAGCAACGTCAAGCTGCGGGAGGTGGCCCGCCGGTTGGTGGAGACCGGGGAGCTTCCCGGCCGGCAGCAGCGCTGAGGTTGGGGGCGACCCGACGGCCACGGATTCGGACCGCCGGATCTGGGCTGCTGGGGACCCCGGGACCCCGCGTGGCCGTGTTCCTGCCCTACCCGCATAGACGACGTCTACGAGTAGGAGTTTCAATGAACCGGCTGCGGCGGCTTCTCCACTGCTGGCAATCGGCGGGCGGACCACCACTACGACGGTGTCACCGTCGGCATGTGCCGCTGCGGTGTCCACCGCAGTGACTGGGAGAAGCCCCTCCCGGATGGGCCACTGGAAGCGGCCGGCGCGCCGATGGATGGCACCGGTGACCGATGGCCGAACGACACGGCATCGTCGCGGGACGGGCCGGCGACCGCTATCGACCGTGCGATGCGCACATTCTCGGCCATGCTCCTGCCGGTGGTCGGTCATAGCCTCCGCCCGTGAGCGAGGCAGACTTCGTTGACGTGGTGACAGCGCGGGCGCTGGGCAGCGGCTACGGCGTCACGCTCAGCTGGGCCGATGGCGCGGTCTGTCCCGTGCCGGGTTCGATGGAGGCTGTTATCCGCCGGAAAGAATAGAAGTCATGGCGGCACCGCAAAACGCCCGAACGTAGACGGTGTCGCGAGAGAGCTGTGAACGGTGTCCCGCGACACCGCGGTTGTGCGGGTGCCGGGAATCGAACCCGCACAGTCAGCTCGGAAGGCTTGGGACTCCAAGCGCCATCTTGGCTGGTCAGCGGCAAGCCAGCCGATCGTCGTGCCTTCCGCGTGCCTCACCGCCCCAGATGGCAGCCGGAGGAGCGGCTCCTCGCTGTTGCTCGAGCCGCTGCCAGTCGAGTGCTGCAGGTCGCGGATGCAACTGCGGCCACGTCGGGGCGGCGGACGCGGCTGGAGTACCGAAGCCGTGACCGCGCTGCGCCGCAACGTGCTCGTCCGATCAGCAAGTTGCTCTACACCGGCGCTGGCGCCGCCACGGTCTGGCGCCATTGCTGCCGACGCTGGCCGGAGACCGAGTCCCTGTTGTCCTCCCCGTCCGGGACGGCTCACCGGGCCGGTCATGCGGGACGGTGGTCGACGCCATGTGCACTGTCCTGCGATGTTTCCGGGGGTCCCACCGAGACAGCGTCAGTCTGCGCAGTCGACCGCGACGGCAAGGGCTCCGCAGATCTGCCGCATGCGCGCGTCGGCCAGCCGTCCGAGCCGCTCGACGAGGACCGCGACAGAGACGCTCTCGACCGAGTCCATGTTGACCACGCAGCGGCGGGGTACCGGGTCCTCGCCGGGCTCGAGGCCGACTTCGCTGACGAGGCCGCGGATCGTGGTGGTGCATGGCGCGACGAGTGCACGCCGGTGTCGGGGGATCACCGCGTCGCGGGAGAGGACGACGACCGGGCGGCGCCCGATCTCGGCCAACTGATGAGGGTCGAACCGGCCTGGAAGACGAAGACCGCGTTCGGGTCGCCACCCGCGTCCAACGTCAGGGGCACCGGACCGTTGATCTCCAGCCCCGAGGCCGACGTGTAGACGCCGGGCGTCAGTGTCTGCCCCGCCAGGTCGGCGCTGACCGGGAAGTCGGACGCTTGGCCCGCAGCGGCGAGATAGGCGGCCGTGAGGTCGTCCTTCGCGACGGCCGCGACACCGTCGTTGCTGTGGTCGGTGCCGCTCAGGACGAACGATCCCGTCACGGTCATCGCATCGTTGGGGTACGTCCCGATGTCGCCGTTGATGGTCGTCGGCCCGGTACTGGTGATGCCGGTGCCGGCCAGGACGGCGAAGGGCTCGGCCGTGCCCATCGGTACCGGGGTCGCGGTCGCCTGGGCAATGCCTGCGGATGCCAGGACCGTTGCCGAGATCGCGACCAGGGCGGCCGCTGACGCGGCACCGTAGCGCGCAGTTCTGGTCGGTCGCCGGTGGTGAGCCCGTTCGGTGCTGGTTGGGTCGATGCAGCGGTCCGACGTCACGTCGGCGCTCCCCTCTCCGACTCGTGGCGGTCGGATGTGGTGGTGCGCTGAGGACGACGCCGACGTGGTTGCCGATGCGCGAGATGCCCTCGGCGAGGAACCTATCACTCTGGGTATGCGTCTCGTTGCATTACGTGCCGCGCGTAGATGTGCTCCACGGGCGGCCGAACCGAGCCGCGGTGGTCATGTTGGCCGGGCCGGTCCCCTCCTCGACGGGACCGATTCCGCAGGCGCGGCGCCCGTCGGGTGGCCGGAGGGCGCGTAGGGTCCGGGGTGACGCCACCTCGGCGTCTAGTCCCTCCGCTGGCGGAGGGGGATCGGCGGTCCCCGATGGGACCCACCCAGGCGTCTAGGCGCACGAGCACCGTTATTGCATCCGCGCAGTCGCCACATATCGGCGACGAGCGGTTGGACCTGCACAATGCCGGCATAGACGAGCTGGCCGCGGCTGCCGGCCGGTGCGGCACGATCCACCTTCCCACCGGTCGAACCTGTCGTGCACCGGCGCGTCACGGCGATGGCTGCGACTTCGTGCTCCCACCAGGCCCCTGACGGCGGCTTGGAGCTCCGAGGGCGGCCGGTTGGCCCGCTGACACCGACGGGGCGCCTCCGCGTTCCCGCCGCCTCAGCCGTTACCGCCGGCGACAACGGCTCCCTTTCGCACTCGGCACGCCGAGGCCCCACCACCGTCGGCACCGTGCCGGCGTGATCCGCGGCATGAGGTGCGCTCCGGCGTGCCTCCTAGAGGGGAATGACCTCGATGGTCACCGCACGACGCACACTCACTCTCCGCCCGTCCCCATCCTCGCGGGCATCCGCTGACCGGATGCACCGGCTGGCCACTGCCCCGTCGGCGGGCTGACCGCGTGCCGGAAGGCTGGGCCTTCGCCGGGGAACCGCCGTCGCTGGGCTCCCCGGGGGAACCGGTCACCTTGGTCGAGGGCGCGGGCTTCTGCGTCTGCGGATCGACCGGCGACATCGTCGCGGCCGAGCCGCACGGGTTGTTCTTCCGGGACACCCGACTGCTGTCCCGGTGGGAGCTCCTCATCGACGGCGCTCCGCCGGAACTGCTGGCCCGGGTGGAGGGGGAGCCGTTTGCGACCACCTTCGTCGCCCGCGCCCGCCCTCGGGCCGGCCGCGCGGACAGCACCCTGCTGGTGCTCCGCCACCGCTACGTCGGCGACGGGATGCGCGAGGACCTGGTTCTGCGCAACCTGGCCGGCGAGCCGGTGACCTGCACGCTGACGATCACGGCCGACGCCGACTTCGCCGACCTCTTCGAGGTCAAGGAAGGGCGCGTCCAGCCGCGCGGCGAGCACGAGCTGAGCGCCGGGACCCACGGCCTCACGTTCCGCCGGCAGTGGCACGACGACGTCCGCGGCACCCGCGTGCACGCGGACGGTTGGACCGCCACCCGGGACGCAACGCTGACGATCGACGTCGTCGTCCCCCCGCGGGGCGAGTGGTCGAGCTGCGTGCAGGTGCACCCGTCTCTGGACGGCGTGGAGTCACCACCGAGGTACGCCTGCGGGCAACCGGTGGAGCACACCCTGCCTTCGCTTCGCCTGCAGCAGTGGCGCCAGGTCAATCCGGTCGTGCACACCGACCACCGCGGCCTGGCCCAGCTGCTGGAGCGCACCCGGGAGGACCTCGGTGCCCTACGCATCTTCGACCCGGAGCACCCTGACCGGATCTCCGTGGCCGCCGGAGCGCCATGGTTCATGACGGTCTTCGGGCGCGACTCGCTCCTGACGGCGTGGATGGCTCTCCTACTCGACCCCGGTCTCGCGCTGGGCACCTTGCGGACGCTGGCCCGCTTCCAGGGCACCCAGGTCGAGGCCCGCAGCGAGGAAGAGCCCGGCAAGATCCTGCACGAGATGCGGTTCGGTGCCGACTCCGCGCACTCGCTGGCCGGCGGAACTGTCTACTACGGCAGCATCGATGCCACCCCGCTGTTCGTCCAGCTGCTCGGCGAGCTCGACCTCTGGGGCGCTGACCCGGCCGACATAGCCGAGCTGCTGCCGGCGGCGGACCGGGCGCTGGACTGGATCGAGCGGTACGGCGACCGGGACGGCGACGGCTTCGTCGAATACCAGCGGGCAACCGAAGCGGGATTACTCAACCAGGGGTGGAAGGACTCCTTCGACGGCGTACCGTTCGCCGACGGCCGGTTGGCCGAGCCCCCGATCGCACTGGCTGAGGTGCAGGGCTACACCTACGCCGCCTACGTCACCCGCTCTCGGCTCGCCGAACAGGCCGGCGACCACGAAGCCGCCGAGCGCTGGGCCGATCGCGCCCGCTCCCTGCGGGAGGCGTTCAACCGCGACTTCTGGCTACCCGAGCGCGGCTGGTTCGCCCTCGGCCTCGACCGCGACAAGCGTCCGATCGACAGCCTGGCCTCGAACATGGGCCACTGCCTGTGGACGGGCATCGTCGATGAGGACAAGGCGGCGCAGGTCGCCGAGCACCTGCTATCCCCGGAGATGTTCACCGGCTGGGGCGTGCGCACGCTGGCGTCGTCCATGGCTGCCTACAACCCGATGAGCTACCACGACGGCTCGGTCTGGCCGCACGACAACGCCCTGATCGCAGCCGGCCTGATGCGCTACGGGTTCGTCGAGCACGCCCAGCGGATCGCCGGGGGACTCATCGACGCGGCGGCCTTCTTCGGCGGCCGGCTCCCCGAGCTCTTCTGCGGTTTCGACCGCGCCGAGTTCGCGGCCCCGGTCCCGTATCCGACCTCGTGCTCACCACAGGCCTGGGCGGCGGCCAGCCCGCTGCTGCTGCTGCGCACCCTGCTCCGTTTCGACCCGGCGGTCCCCGACGGCCGGCTCTGGCTCGCACCCGAACTCCCGGCTGACCTCGGAGACCTCCGGATCGAACGGGTGGCGATGGCCGGAGCACGGGTGACGGTCCGCGTGGTGGACGGCGTCAGCGAGATCTCCGGGCTGCCGGCCGGGGTCGCTCCCGTGTCCACCGCCCGTCCCGCCGTCCGCGTCGAGCGCTCACCGGCATGAACGCCGACCACAACCACAGACAGGACCACATGATCCGACCCTCGTCCCTCCGGCCGCTGCGCATCGGGATGGTCGCCCCGCCGTGGTTCACCGTCCCCCCGCGCGGTTACGGCGGTGTCGAGAACATGTGCGCGGACCTGGTCGACGGGCTGGTCGACCGCGGTCACGACGTCACGTTGATCGGAGCCGGGCTGCCCGGGACCCACGCCGGCCGGTTCATCGCCACCTACGCCGATCCGCCGAGCGCCCGGCTCGGGGAACCACTGCCCGAGGTGCTGCACAGCGCGACCGTCGCCCGCGTCCTGGACGGTCTCGAGGTGGACCTCGTCCATGATCACACCCTGGCCGGCCCCCTGCAGGCGCGTGGTCGGAGCGTCCCGACCGTCGTCACGATGCACGGCCCGGTGGCAGGCGAAGCGGGGGAGTACTACCGGCAGCTCGGCGGCACCGTCGACCTGGTGGCCATCTCCCGGGCGCAGCGCGATGCGGCTCCCGATCTGTCCTGGCTGGGCACGGTCCACAACGCCGTCGACGTCGAAAGCTTCCCGTTTCGCGCGGACAAGGAGGAGATGCTGCTGTTCCTCGGCCGGCTGCACCCGGACAAGGGCGTCCACCTGGCGATCGACGCAGCCCGCAGCGTCGGCATGCCGATCGTGGTGGCCGGCAAGTGCTCCGAGCCGCTGGAGAAGGAGTACTACCGCACGCACATCGCACCGAGGCTCGGCCCCGACGTGACCATCTTCGGCACGGCCGACGCCGTCGCCAAGCGCGACCTGCTGTCCCGTGCGGCGGCGCTGGTCTTCCCGATCCTGTGGGACGAGCCATTCGGGATGGTGATGATCGAGGCCATGGCCTGCGGCACCCCGGTCGTGGCACTGCGGCGGGGATCGGTGCCCGAGGTCGTCGTCGACGGGGTCACCGGCATCGTGTGCGACGATCCCGCGGAGCTGCCCGCGGGGATCACCGCCGCGCGCCTCATGTCCCCGGCGGACTGCCGGGAGCACGTACGGATCCGATTCGACGCCGACACGATGGTCGCCGGCTACGAGGCGCTCTACCGGAGAGCACTGCTGCGCCGCCCGCCGTCGCACCTCGACGAGGCCCGCGTCCCCGCCGGAAGGCGAGCCGTCCCGGCCGGCGCCGCAGCTTGACCCGGACCACGGCCCACCAGGAAACCCGATGTCGCAGCTGCGGGCGCACCCGGCGGGGTCCGACCGGGTCGCCCCGGCCCGACGGATTCCCGGCTGATCGGCACCCTCGCCCGGGAGGCGACCGCGGCATGGGCCGCGATCCACCGATCTCGGTCGCGGGCCGTCGGACGGGGTGGATGCTGCCCGGGCGAGGTCACCGGCTCACGAAGTCGGCGAGGTCGTGCTGCGGGTGTCAGCAGCAGCCGGCGTCCGGCGGTCCACTCCGCAATTTCCAGCAGTCATGAACGCGATGCGCGACCGACGCGCGCAGAAGCGATTCGAGCGCCACCGGAGCATCACGTGGTCATGTCGGCCCGTATCAGGAAGTGAACAGTGCGCCGACCTGGCCGACGAGATGGAAGTGCCCCACCGACCACATGGCCCCTGCTGCCACGAGCAGACCGCTGACGGTGATCGCGCCGGGTCGAAGCGGGTGCCCGACGAGCGTGCCCCCACGCCCGGCGGGCCTTGGTCCGAAAGACGCCGAAGAGCCGCCGAGCCCAGGGGAACTCGGTGGACCACACATACAGCCCCAGCAGGATCGGGGGAAGGGTGCGCGGGCCGGGAAGCACGGTCGGGACGACGCCGGTGAGGATGCAGAGCAGCCCTACCGCGAAGACAGCTGCCCGCCAGAGCGGCCCCAGCACTGACCGCTGGCGGATCCGGTTTCGAACCCGCACAGTCAGCTTGGAAAGCTCGGGACTCCAAGCGTCATCTGTGCTGGTCAGCGCCTTCCGGCGGACGTCGTGCCTTCCGCGTGCCTCAGCCGCGCGATCGCGACCACGCTCACTTAAGCGAATGCGGGCTGGTCCGGCGGCCAGGACTACACCTACCTGCCCTCGTCGTGACCTTCTTTTCTCAGCGTCGTTCGTGCAGGGCTTGGGCGTCATTCATGGCGGCGACGCCCGGGACGTAGTCGACGGCGTAGCCAGCAGTCGCCCAGGACAGTCGCTCGTCCCAATCTGGACGTGGTGCAACCGCCCACCAGCTGATCTTGGAGTTGTAGGACCACCGGCCGGTCGCCGGTCCGTCGTGATAGAGGACGTCGCCCCTCTTGGCGAGCGATGCCAGGTAGCCCGCCAGGAAGGCAGATGGGGTATTGCGCTTGTCCGTCAGGGCCGTGTGGCCGAAGCGGCTGACGAGGCTAGCAAAGTCGGCAGGCCGACGCATCGCATACGCGCGTTCCACCAGGCCGCACTCGACCCAGCGACCGGCGAAGGTCCTGACGGCGGCCGGCAACTCCGTGGCCAGCTACAATCCGGCGGCCAGCCCGCTCCCCCCGGGCCCCGCTTCGACAGGGGGAACTCGGGGCCAGGTGTGCGGGCCCTCCCGGGGGTGGCCACGCCGCTCGCACGTGAAGATCAATGAGCCGTCCCCGTCCCCCGTGGGGACGCCGCGCACATCCTCGTCGGCATGAAACGGACAGACCTCACGCACTACCGACATGGCGAACATCCCCCCAGCAGCAGGCGCCCAGATCGGACCTCCCCTGCGCACTACGGTAGGTACCGCTAGGTGTACCGAGCCATCAGGTTGGTGCCAGTCGGCTGATCGGGGGTTCCCCGCCAAGTGCGCTGTGGCGGCGTTGAGTGTTGTAGTGCTCCAGCCAGGGAGCAAGGGCGGCAGAGCGCTCGGCGTTGCTGGTGAAGGGCTGCCGGTAGGCCCACTCGGTGACCAGGGTCCGGTTGATGCGTTCGACTTTGCCGTTCTGCCATGGGCAGTGCGGCCTAGTGAACTTCTGCTTGGCGCCGAGCGCGGCGCAGACCTCGCGCAGGGAGTACTTGTAGGCCCAGGCGTTGTCGGTCATGAGCCGTTCGATCCGGTCGATGCCGTGGGCGGCGAAGTAGGCCGCGGCGCGGGTCAGGAACGCCGCGCAGGCGGTGCCTTTCTCGTCGGGCAGGATCTCGGAGTAGGCGAGCCGGGAGTGGTCATCGACCAGGGAGTGGACGTAGTCATAGCCGGGGCCGCGCTTCTCTGAGCGCTGGGCGCGGCTGCGGTCGGCGGTGACTGCGATGCGGCCGTGGGCCCGCCAACCACCGCCGTCGGGGATGCGTGCGAGCTTCTTGACGTCCATGTGGACCAGCTCGCCGGGCCGGGCCCGCTCGTAGCGGACCGCCGTCTGCTTCGAGGACCGGATCACCTCACCGGTCATCGGGTCCAGCGCGGCCAGCCGGGGTTGCCCGTGGCGGAGCAGGACACGGGAGACCGTGCGGGCCGGCACCCCAGCTCCGCCCCGATCCAGGCCGGACCCCGGCGCTCGGCACCGCGCAGCTCGACGATGCGCTGTTCCACCTCGGCCGTCGTGCGCCGGGGGCTGGTGTGCGGGCGGGACGACCGGTCGACTAATCCGGCCTCGCCCTCGTCCACGAAGCGGGTGATCCAGGTCCGCACGCACTTGCGCGAAAGCCCCATCGCCGCGGCGATGTGCGCCTTCGTCCACCCCTGCTGCCACCGCTGGACGATCAGTTTCCGGCCGTGGAAGGTGGTGCGGGCATTACCGTGGGACACGAGAACCTCCGGGCGGATGTGGGCCTTAGACAAGCCACACCCCACTCGGAGGTTCTCCTGCTTTCAAGTCCGCCGGCCGTCACCAACTGAACCGCCCCGGCATGTCCGGAGACTCAGCTGTCTGTGACCCCGGCGGTCGTCAGAGTCGGTTGTTGAGCGTAGTGAGCGGCCTCCATCTGGGCCGGGGCATGTCGCCGCAGTACTGGTAGAGCCGTCGGTGGTTGAACCAGTCGACCCATTCGGCGGTGGCGACTTCGACCTGGTCGACGCTGCGCCAGGGCCCGCGGGCCTTGATCAGTTCGGTCTTGTAAAGCCCGTTGATCGTCTCGGCCAGGGCGTTGTCGTACGAGGAGAGCACGACCCCCATCGACGGCCGGATGCCGTCGGCGGCCAGCCGTTCGCTGTAGGCCACCGAGGTGTATTGACTGCCGTGGTCGTGGTGGGCGATCACCCCGCTGACGTCGCGTCCTTCGCGCCCTCGGGTCCACACGGCGTGCTCCAGGGCGTCCAGCACCAGCTGAGCGGTCATCGTCGTCGCTGAGCGCCAGCCGATGATGCGGCGGGCGTAGGCGTCGATCACGAACGCCACGTACACCCAGCCGGCCCACGTCGAGACGTAGGTGAAGTCGGCTACCCACAGCCGGTCCGGTGCCAGCGGACCGAATCGGCGTTCCACCAGGTCGGTCGGGCGCGCGGCAGCGGGGTCGGCGATCGTGGTGCGCTTGACCTTGCCGCGCACGGCCCCGGTCAGCTGCAGCTCGCCCATCAGCCGCTCGACGGTGCACCGGGCGATCGGTGGCGCGCCGGCGGAGCGTTCGCGGTTGAGGGCCAGCCACACCTTCCGGGCGCCGTAGACGCCGTAGTTGGCTGCGTGCACCCGGGCGATCTCGGCCCGCAGAGTCGCGTCCCGCAGCTGCCGCTTGGACGGCGTGCGGGCGCGGTGTTCGTAGTAGGTCGCGGGGGCGATCGTGGCGCCCAGCTCGATGAGCTGGGCGCAGATCGTCTCGACACCCCAACCCAGACCCTCGGGTCGTTCACCGACGTGGGTGTCGATGAACTCCACGATCAGCGGGATGGCCGGTCGAGTTCGGCCGCAGCGACCCGTCCCATCGCCGCCCAGTCCGAGCCGTGATCGGACCGGACCTCAGCGACCATCCGCACCGCCCGCTCACGCAACTCGGCGGAGTACCTCCTGGTCGAACTTTCTGCCATGACTCCATCCTTCCCAAGCGATGAAGTCTCCGGACATGCCGGGGCGGTTCACAGGTCGCCGGTAGCCGTTCCCTGCCGGAACGAGTCAACGGGGACTGGGGGCAAGGGGCAGTCCCACCCACCGATCAGCCTCTTGACCGACCTCCCTGGTCAGTACACCTAGACCACACCTAGACCCCGGCCTGTGGGGCGCCGGAGCGCGGTGCGAGGGCCGCGGACCTTGTCACGGCCAGCTCGAACCAGACGGTCTTGGCGTCGCTGCCGCGGGTGCGGCGCACACCCCAGCGGTCGGCGAGCAAACCGATCAGCTGCAGGCCGCGCCCGTGTTCGTCGGTGACCTTCGGGGAGCGCAGGACGGGGTAGCCGTGACCGTCGTCCGTCACCCCGATGCAGACCCGCTCCGCGGACAGGCGCTCTACCGAGACGGCGAGGTCGGCACCGCCACTGTGGCGGATCGCGTTGGTGACCAGCTCGGAGACCAACAGCTCCGCAGTTTCTCGCAGCTGTTCCGGAAGGTCGGCAAGGGCTTCGGCCACGTGGCGGCGGGCGGCCGGCACCGAAGGCGGGTATGCGGAGAACGTGCGACTGGGCATCTCAGTCGCCGGCCAGGCCGAGGTGGGCGCCGAGGCCCAAGGCGAGCACCACGCGGCGCACCGCCGGGGTGGGATGCGCGAGCTCGACGCGGTGGAAGTGATTGGCGATGCGGACGAGCACCGCAACCCCGGTCGAATCCAGGAACCGTAGGTCGCCGGCGTCGATGCGCACCGGCTGCGGCGGCATGCCCAGCAGCCGGTCGAGGGCCGGACGCACGTCGGGCAGGCCGGCCAGATCCAGTTCACCACCGAGCCGGACCAGCAGCGGGCCGCCGTCGCCGCCGGCCTCGACGTCCAGCCGCGCCCGCGCTCCGGCGGCTATCTCGTCCACCGCAGACCCATCAGCACAGTATCGTCCTGCCCGCCGTCCACTGTCATCCGCTCCATCAGGTGATCGACGAGGGCCTCCAGTGGCTGGTCGGCAGCGCCGGCCGCGGCCTCACGCAGCCGGTCCAGTCCGATGTCGAGCAACTCGTCGCGGCGTTCCACCAGGCCATCGGTGTACGCCAGCAGGGTGGAGGCCTCTGGTAGGTGCACCACCGTGGCGGCCGCGGTGCGGGCAACTCCGACGCCGATTGGCGGCGTGATCGGGCAGTCGATCGGTTCAGCGCGGCCGGCGGTCACCAGCAGCGGCGGGAAGTGCCCGGCGCACAGTACCCGCAGCCGGTGGGCTGTCGTGTCCAGCTCGGCGAGGAGCACTGTGGCGAACTGGTGGTCGGTGTCGACGTGGAGGAGCCGGTCCAGCTGTGCCATGACCGTTTCGATGTCGTGGCCTTCGGCGACGTAGGCGCGCACCGCGAAGCGCAGCGCGGCCATCGTCGTGGCCGCGGGCAGTCCCTTGCCAGAGATGTCACCGACGACGAACACGAAGCACCCAGATCCGCGCGGGATGACGTCGTACCAGTCTCCGCCGACGTCGAGGTCGTCGACACCGGCGACGTAGCGGGCGGCGACCTCGAGTTCGTCGAGCCGTGGCAGCTCTGGCAGGAGGGAGTGCTGCAGGGTGCCGGCGATGCCGCGCTGCTGGCGGTAGAGCCGCCCGTTCTCGGCGGCCAGCTGTTCGGCTATCCCGCGTCGCCGGGACAGGGTCTCCACGCCCGCCGCGCTGGCTAGCGCCAGGGCAGCGCCGACGCCGACGACGATCCACGGCAGCGCGGTCGCCAGCCCACCGATCAGGGGTGACTGGGCGGATCCGACGATGGTCAGAATGGTGTTCCCGAACGGGGTGGTCGCCGTCTCGGTGTCGCCGCGGATCGGTGTCGGGGCGGTGGCCAGGATCAGCTGCGTCGGGTCGGTGGCCTCGCCCAGGTAGACGGCGAAGTCCAGGCCGCGAAAAGGAGTGTCTTCCGACGTCTCGGCCTCGGGTCGGGGCTCGGGGTTCACCAGCGTTTCGGCGTAGACGATCAGCCCGGAGGTGTCGCCGGCGGGCGTCAGCGCGTAGGCCAGCCGGGGTTGCTCGCCGGGCAGCAGTCCGGCCACTGCCAGCTGTCCGTCCGGCTCGAGGCCGGTGAAGAACGGGTCGTCCAGTCCGCCGTCGGGCAGTCGTGGGTCCTGGCCCTCGGTGGCCAGCAGCTCCACCTCGCCGTCGGTGCTGCGCAGCAGCGACAGCACGGCGAGGGACTCGTTGCTGATGATCCGTGCAGCGGCGAACCGCTGGAAGGGGCCGGGGGCGGCGTCGGTGGCGATCGCGACCTGCCCGGCGTCGGCCAGCTGCACCTGCAGACTGCCGACCCCGCTGCTCAGGACCGTCGCGGCCTGCTCCACCTGCCGGTCGAGCAGGTCCCGGTTGGCGTCGTTGGTCACCCGCGCCGCCAGCCACGCCAGCACGCCGGCGATCAAGACGACCGCGACGGCGACGAGGGCGCTGGTGCGGTGCAGCGCGGGGCGGCGGGACATCGTGCCCTGAGGGTATCGGTCGCGCGCTGCCCAGGGCCGGTACCCGGAGGCGTTCGTGGGTATGGAGCGCCCCGCGGACCCGATCGTCGTCGGCCCCGGGGTGTCGAGATGTCGCGGGGTCACTTGTGAGGGGTGCCATGCGACACCAGAGTGGAGCGGGTGACGGTTCCAATCGTCGCAGTGCGCTTGGATGGTTGCGCGCGCTGGGTGTGATGTCGCAGGACATCGGCATAGCCCGGACCCACGATTCGTGGGTCCGGGCTAGCGCTTTTTCGGGGTGAGGCCGGGTGCTCGGCTGGTGCGCTGGTAGTCGCGGGTGGGGTCGATGGTGAGCTCGCGGAGCAGTTCGCCGGTGGCGGCGTCGATGACGCGGACGTGCAGGTCCTGGACGAGCAGGTGGACGTGGGTTCCGGTGTGGGTTCGGCCGACGCCGATGTGGTGCAGGCGGCCGGCCAGGCGGAGGGTGACGCAGCCGGTTTGGTCGATCTTGTCGGTGCGGACCCGGTGGTGGGAGTCGGGATCGGTGCCGGGTCCGGCTTTGGGTCGGGCGGCGTAGGCGGTCGCGGGGTGGCCCGCTGCGGTAGCGAGCGGTGCGGGCGGTGGGCGTTGTAGGCATCGACGAAGACGTCGAGCAGTGCCTGCAGGTCAGCGGTCGTGGCTGGTTGGGCGGGTTGGGCGCGCAGCCATTTCTTGAGCGTCTGCTGGAAGCGTTCGACCTTGCCGCAGGTGGTGGGGTGGTTGGGGCGGGAGTTCTTCTGGGTGATGCCTAGCCGGCGCAGCTCGGTCTCGAGGTGGTTGCGTCCGCCGCGGCCGCCGGCGAAGCGGGTGGTGTAGACCATGCCGTTGTCGGTGAGCGTGGAGGCGGGATAGCCGTGCTGGGCTGCGGCGTTGGTGAAGGTGGCGAGCACGATCGGGCCGGTGATCCGGGCGTGGGCGGTGACGTGCAGGGCTAAGCGGGAGTGGTCGTCGAGCCAGGTGATGACCTCGGTGTCGGCGCCGGTGGTCAGCCGGTAGTGGGTGAAGTCCGACTGCCAGGTCTCGTTGGGTTGTTCGGCGGCGAAGCGGATGTAGGAGGACTTCGGGCGCTTGGCCGGCTCGGGGACGACGGCGCCGTGCCAGGTGAGGATTCGGTGGATCGTGGCCCGGGACAGGGTGTCCCGCGCCGGGTTCAGTGGAGGCTCTGAACTGACGCTCCGGCGGGTGTCGGGGCGGGGTTGTGACGGTAGTAGGTGCCCTCGTACTCGGCGGACGGGATCAGGCCGATCTCGCCGTGCAGTCG
>NZ_JBJHAC010000043.1:0-15211 GCF_054050835.1 Blastococcus sp. SYSU DS0510
CCCGTCACCGACACCGACACCGCCGACGAGGAGGTGACCGACCAGCCGGCCATCCCGGCGCTCAGTGCCTGACCCAACCGAAGATCACGCGGTAGCCGTCACACACCACGCCAGCGGGCTTGACCGGGCTCACCGCCGCGGTCGGCTGACGCGGCCGGCGGGGCCAGGCCGTCTTCCCGGTCGGCGATCTTCAGCCAGCGCTGCAGACAGGACTCCGAGATCCCGAAATCCCGGGCCACTTGGGAGATCGACGCCTCGCCCTTGCGGGCCACAGCGATGACGTCACGCCGGAACTCCGGCGGGAACGGCTTGGGCACGATGCTGATCCTTCCAGCGAGGCCGCAGCCTCACAGGCAAGGAGTCAACCGAAGCCGGGGCAGTCCCCCTCCCTCCACAAGACCCTCAGTCAGATCCCGTGGTCACACGTCCTCGACCAACGTCTCTGGTCAGTACATCTAGAGGGGCGACGTACGCGCACCCCGTCTCACCGACACCCGGACGCGACGCCAGCGCAACACGGGTCTGAGCCCCCACCGGGGCGACCGCCCTCTACCGGCGGCTGCCCGATGGGCCGCCCTATGCCGGACCGAGTTGTGGGGCGGGCGAGCCCCGTGGGGGCGGTGGGGTACCCCTGGAACCCGAACGCCCCGTTCCGGCGCCGGCGGCTGGCAAGCTCCTCGCGACCGTACGACGACGGAGGGTGATCATGGGGTTCTTCGACAGGTTCCGCAGGCCCAAGCCCGCATCCGCCGCACCCGTGCTGTTGACTCCGCCTGCGGCTCCGGCCGCGCCGTTCACCGCGCCGGCGCTGACGGTGCCGTTGACCGGGCCGCTCGGGTTCGCCGTCATCGACGCGGAGACCACCGGCCTGTCGCCGAACAGCCACCGCATCCTCGAGCTGGCCATCGTCCGCACCGACTCAACCGGTCAGGTGGTCGACGAGTGGGTGTGCCGGTTCCACCCCGACGGCCCGGTCGGGGCCACCCACATCCACGGCATCACCGATGCCGACGTCGCCAACGCACCCCGGTTCTCCGAGGTGCTGCCCGAGATCAGCGCCCGGCTCGCGGGCGTGGCGGTCGCCGGGCACAACGTCACCTTCGACCTGGGATTCCTCCGCACCGAGTACGCCCGCGCCGGTTGGGCGCTGCCGCGCCTGCCCGCGGCCTGCACCCTCGACCACAGCTACGACCACCTGCCTGACCTCGGCCGCCGACGGCTGACCGACTGCTACACCGCGATCGGGCTCTCGCTGCAGGGCGCGCACTCCGCATTGCACGACGCCCGCGCCACCGCCAGCCTGCTGGCGTCGTACCTCGATCCCACCTGGGGCGGCCCGCCGCGCCAGGAGCTACTCGACCTGCCGCAGCTGGCCCGCGCGGTCGCCTGGCCGACCGCACCCGGCGGGGTCCGCCCACCCGTCGCCAAGCCACCCGCGCGCGCCGGGTACAACACGCAGAAGTGGGCGGCGAAGCCTCCGGCCGCGCCGCTAGTCACCCTGCTAGAGAACGTCCGCCTCGCCGACGCCATCGATGAGGGCGCGCCTGAAGGCTCGCTGGCCTACCTGGAGCTGCTCGCCGAGGTACTCGAGGACGGCGTGCTGACCGACGAGGAGCGCGCCGCCCTGGTGGACCTGGCCTCCATCTACGAGCTCGACGGCGATGCAGTGGAGGCCGCGCACCGCGGATTCCTGCTCGCCCTGGCCCACCTGGCCCTGGACGACGGCAAGGTCACCCGGGCGGAGAGGGCCGAGCTGACCGCCGCCGCCGAGCTGCTCGACGTGCCGGCGGAGGAGGTCACAGCAGTCCTCGACGATGCCGAAGCAGCCCGCCACGAGCGGCTGTCCGCCGGTCTGCGGCCACTGCCGGGAGACTGGGCGCTCGGCGAGCCTCTGCGCGTCGCCGACAAGGTCGCCTTCACCGGCTGCGACTGGCAAGTACGCGAGCGCCTCGAGCGGCGGGCCGAAAAGGTGGGCGTCCGGGTGATGAACAACGTCTCCTCCCGCACCGCACTACTGGTCACCGACGGCAGCTTCGCCGGCGGCAAGGCCGCTGAGGCGGCCACGCGTGGCATCCGCTGCGTGCACCCCGACGAGTTCTCGGTGTTGCTCAAGCACCTGCAACCCGCCGTCAAGCGCACGGCCGCCCTGCCGCGGCCCCGCGCGGGGGAGCCAGGCAAGGTGGCGGTCGCACCGGCGAGCCACTCGGGGGTCGACGACAGCACGGTGTCGACCACGCACGTGACCGCGTCCCCAGCGGCCGTGCGCGCCTGGGCCCGCGCCAACGGCTACGAGGTCGGCGACCGCGGACGTCTGCCGGCCAAGATGATCGACGCCTACCGCCGCGCTCACGAGGCCGTCAGCCAAGCTTGAGCCAGCATTGCCAACCGCGGGACTGGAGCCACGCCTCACTCGGACGATCACCGCTCGCAGCCCTCGATCGCCCGGATGGCCCGGATCGCCGCGGCACCGAGATCGGGATCCGCGAGGTAGGTCCCCAGCCGCCCGGCCGTGCGGCGGTGCTCAGCCGGGGTCGACGAGGTCTGACTGCGGTTGACCGAGGAGCAGGGCCGTCGATCGCCGACGTGATCCGCGGGACGCTGGTCGACCTCGGGCAGGACCGGCGGATCCGCGGGCTGGGAGTCGCCTTCCCCGGCTGTGAACGTTGGCGGCCGTGGCCTGATCGGCGTGTGCCCACCTCGTGCCCACACCCCACGTCTGTGCAGATCAGCGGGGCGGGGAGGGATCTGTAATCCCTGGGTCACGAGGTGGCAGGGCCTTTGGTGACGTCCCCGCTGGTGGTGTAAGTCCAGGTCACCGTTCGCGTGGAAGACCACGCGAAGGGGCCATCGTGTGATGGTCAGCGAGACCACGCCAATGGTTCTCGCGGAAGGACACAGCACACGATGGCCCTGGACCAGTCTGCCCTGCTCGAGGTGCTCGACGCACTGAAGGCCGCCGATGTCGACGACCGCATCCGGTCGGCGGCCACGACGATCTACCAGGCCTTGATCGAGGCCGAGCTTACCGCGGTGATCGGCGCCGGCCCGCACGAGCGCACCGAGGCCCGCACCGCCCAGCGCAACGGCTCCCGCCCGCGGGTGCTCACGACCACGGCCGGGGATCTGGAGCTGCGCATCCCGAAGCTGCGCGCCGGCTCGTTCTTCCCCTCGCTGCTGGAACCCCGCCGGCGGATCGACCAGGCGCTGTTCGCGGTGGTGATGGGGGCCTATCTGCACGGCGTGTCCACGCGGAAGGTCGACGACCTGGTCAAGGCACTGGGCGCCGACACCGGCATCAGCAAGTCCGAGGTGTCCCGGATCTGTGCCGACCTCGACGCCGAGGTGGCCGCCTTCCGCGACCGCAGCCTGGGCGAGCAGGCCTTCCCCTACGTGTTCCTCGACGCCACCTACTGCAAGGCCCGGGTCAACCGCCGGGTGGTCTCCCAGGCCGTCGTCATCGCCACCGGAGTGGCCACCGACGGGCACCGGGAGGTCCTCGGCTTCGCCGTCGGCGACTCCGAGGACGGCGCCTTCTGGACCGCGTTCCTTCGCTCGCTGAAGGCTCGCGGGCTGGCCGGCACCCAGCTGGTCATCTCCGACGCCCACGCCGGCCTGAAGGCCGCCATCGCCGCGGTTCCGCTCGGTGCCAGCTGGCAACGATGCCGAGTGCACTTCATGCGCAACCTCCTGGCCCGCGTCCCGAAGGGCAACAGCGAGATGGTGGCCGCCGCCATCCGCACCGTCTTCGCCCAGCCCGACGCCGAACACGTGCGCTCCCAGCTCGACGTGATCGCCGGCATGCTCGGCCGCCAGTTCCCCCAGGTCGAGGCCATGCTGCGCGACGCCGCCGAGGACCTGCTGGCGTTCACCGCCTTCCCCGTCGCGCACTGGAAGAAGGTCTGGTCGACCACCCCCGCTGGAACGGCTGAACAAGGAGATCAAGCGGCGCACCGACGTCGTCGGCGTCTTCCCCAATCCCGAAGCGCTGCTGCGCCTCGCCGGCGCGGTCCTCGTCGAGGCCCACGACGAATGGCAGGTCTCCGACCGCCGCTACCTCTCCGAGGGCTCCATGGCCCTGCTCGTCAGTCGCAGCGACCCGGCGAAGGAGGTGGCGCAGCCGGCTCTGATCGCGTCATAGTCACCACACCGCTGACCAACACGGTGAGGACTACATCCACCACTCAGCGGGACGTCACCGGGCCTTTCCCACCAGCGGCGTACGAGGCTTGGAGCGGAGGATGGTCTCGCGCACGCGCGCGTAGGGAATAGACCCGGAACTTGCGAAACTCGAGCAGGCGTATGGACTGCGGCACCGCCCCGATCAGCGGATATTCGAGCGGGCTCTAAGCCGCCGCACCCTGTCTGCGTATCACGTTGAGGGACTACGGGTCCCGCGGCCGCACCGGGCCTGGACTGGGACCGAGGGCCTGCTGGCCCATCGTCCCCTGGCGGGACGACGCCTTCTCCCCCATGAACGACACAATCAGGGAGCAGGCCGACAACCGGGCGATGGCTGACGAACTCCTGGGATGTGGACCGAGAGAACCGCGTGGAAGCGGAGCGAGGCAGGTGACCCGCGGATCGCGACACGGGCCCGCAACCAGGCGTCAGGTTTCGCCGTCTGGCAGCTTGGTGCGCCCAGGCATGATCAGGGCATGAGCACCGCTGAAGACCGCTCTCTCCGGGTTCTCGCCGGCTATGACGGGTCACCCGCCGCCGCCAACGCAATCGAGGTCGCCGCTCACCTCGTGCCTTCGGCCGCGGCACAGGTGGTGCACCTCTGGGAACCGCCCTTCGCCGTTCCGCAGCTGCGGCAGCGACTGAGGCGGGAGGCCGACAGTCTCGAGCAACTCATCGACCTCCTTGAGAGCGAGGGCCGAGCGGAGGCCGAGCGGCTGGCCGGAAATGGCGTCGCGCTGGCTCAGGCAGCGGGCTGGGAAGCCGAGAAGCTGGTGCAGCGGTCCTTCGGCGGCGACGGGTACCACTTCGCGCGTCTCGCCGAGGAGCGCGGGGCCGATCTCGTGATCCTGGGCTCTCGCGGCCTTGCAGGGGTGCAAGCGGTCATGGGAAGCGTCTCCGACCTCGTGGTTCACGTCAGTGTGGTTCCCGTGCTGGTAGTGCCCTATCCGCTGACAACGCGAGAGCGGTCGGCCGCCGTCGCCGGGCCAGTGCTCGTGGCCACGGACGGCTCACCGGGGGCTTCGCACGCCGCCGCTGCCGCAGCGTCCCTGTTCCCCGGCCGGGAAATACTGACGGCGTCCGTGGAGGTCCCCGGCGATCCCGAGGGTGAGCCTTCCGCGCCGTTGGACGCGGGTCACGTCCAGCTCGACTGTGCGGGACGACCAGGCAGCGCCCGAGCGGTCGCGGCAACTCTCGCCGACCACGCCGCGGAGCGTGAGGCGGCAGTCATAGTCGTCGGCTCCAGGGGCCGGTCAGCGAGCCGAGAGTTGCTTCTCGGCAGTGTTGCCAAGGCCCTCCTGCACCACGCCCGCTGTTCGATTTTCGTCGTCCCCGCCGGGCGGCCACTCTGAGTTCGCAGCTTGCTCCAGTCGACGACCTCGCTTCCAGGCGCGCCGTCCTCGTCACGGAGCTGCTGCAGCGGCTAGGGGACCGAGCACGTTTGGCGGCTACGCGTTGTTGTCAGGCGTGTCGTCGAGCCGGACCGGCTCGGAGGGCGAGGGGTCGCCGGCTGACCACTGATCGTCGAGTGCCTCGCCGATCACCTCGCGGTCAGCCCCGGGGCTAGCGCGAGCACTGTGGTCGCCTTCGGTGGCTCACGGTTTTCATCGAGCTGCCGATGATGAACCGAACACCGCCCAGGAGTAGTGCCAGATGCGTCCCGGTCCGGGTGCGCTGAGGCTGCCTGGGCTACGACAGCGTGCGACCGCCCCGAGCTCCGACCGGCTCGACGGGCCGACGTCCGGCGCGGACGCGCGCCCGCCAGTGGACGAACTTGTCCAGTTCGACGATGAGCAGCACCGTGGCGCCGAGCAGCCAGCACACCAGCCACTCCGACGCGGACAGTGGCACGAGGCCGAGTAGTTCCGCGGCCGCGGACCACTCGGTGGCGAACACGTAGAGAGCGAGGGCGCCCAGGGCGCTGCCGAGCAGCAGCCGGTTGCCGAAGGGGTTGAGGGCGAACAGCGACCGGTTCTCCGTACGGGCGCTGAACACGAGCCAGAAGTTCAGCATCACGAACAGCGTGAGCGCGATCGTACGGGCATGCTCCTCGGTGTAGCCCTGGCCGAGCGCCCACCGGAAGCACACCAGGATGGCGCCGGCCATCCAGGCCCCGGCCAGCGCAGTGCGCAGCCATAGCGCCCCTGAGAGCAGCCCCTCCCGGCGGGCCCGCGGCGGGCGATGCAACTCGTCGCCCTCCGGCGGCTCGAAGGCCAGCGCGATGTCCTGGATCCCATTGGTGACGACGTTGACGAAGAGCAGCTGCACCGGCAGGAAGAGCAGCGGCTGCTCGGCGAGCAGGTTCGCCGACACCGACAGCAGCAAGGCCAGCCCGGTCGCCAGCAGGAAGAAGGTGGCCTTGCGGATGGCGTTGAAGGTGACCCGCCCCTGCTTGACGGCGTCGACGATCGTCACGAAGTTGTCGTCGGTGAGCACGATGTCGGCGGCCTCGCGCGCAACGGCGGTGCCCGAGCGCCCCATCGCCACTCCGATCGAGGCCGCGCGCAGGGCCGGTGCGTCGTTTACTCCGTCGCCGGTCACTGCCACGACCTCGTCCTCGGCCTGCAGGATCCGGACGATGCGCAGCTTGTCCTGCGGAGTGACGCGGGCTGCGACGCCGCTCTTGCGGAGCCGGGCGGCGAGCACGTGGTCGTCGATGTCCTCCATCTCTGCGCCGGTGACCGGGTGGATGCCGGTGCCCAAACCCAGACGGGACGCGATGGACGCGGCCGTCGCGGGTTGGTCCCCGGTGATCATGACGACGGTGATCCCGGCCTGGCGGCAGTCGGCCACCGCTTCGGCGACACCGGCGCGGGGCGGGTCCTCCATCGCCTCCAGGCCCAGGAATGTCAGCCCGGTCGGCGGGGGCAGCGGCCGCTGGATTGGCTCGGCGGGGTTAAGCCGGCGCATCGCGGTCGCCAGGACGCGCATTCCCTGACCGGCGAGCTCGGAGTTGGCTGCCTCGACCGCGGCCGGGTCGAACGGACGCTCGCCGTCGTCGGTCGCCTGCGCGACGGACAGCCCGGCGAGGACGTCGGGGGAACCCTTGACGTAGAGGACGCGGACGCCGTCCGCGCCGGTGCGCACCGTCTGCGACAGGCGCAACTCCGGCTCGTAGGGCGTGTGCGCCACCCAGGGCTCGTCGCGCTCGTCCAGCGTCGCCGCGCCCAGGTGCACTGCCGCCCGGAGCATTGCCACGTCGACGGCGTCCCCGGTGAGATCCAGCGAATCACCCGCCGCGGTCACCGCGCCGGCCGGGGCGCGCACTGCCTCGTTGCTGAGCGCCCCGGCCCGGAGCGTCAGCCGAGCTGCCGGCCTCAGGTGCGGCGGCGTGCCGGTCGCGCTCCGGAGGTCGAGAGTGCCGCTCGCGGTCCAGACGACCTCGACGGTCATCTCGTTGCGGGTGAGCGTGCCGGTCTTGTCCGAGCCGATGACTGTGGTCGAGCCGAGCGTCTCCACCGCGGGCAGCGAGCGCACGATCGCGTTGTGCCGGGCCATCCGCGCCACGCCCAAGCTCATCGCGACCGTGAGCACGATCGGCAGCGACTCGGGGACCGACGCCACCGCGAGCGCGACGGCGGTCCGGAACATCTCCGATGCGCCGTAGCCGAGGATCAGCCCGGCCACGAAGATGCCACCCGCGGCGAGCGCGACGACGACGCCGATCCGCCGCTCGAGTGTGTGGGTCAGGACCTGCATGGGGGTCTTACCGGCGGGGCCCTGCACCAGCTCGTTGATCATCCCGATCTCGGTGCCGGTACCGACGCCGACCACGAGGCCAAGGCCCCGCCCGGAGGTGACGAGGGTGCCGCTGAAGGCCAGGTTGGTGCGGTCGCTGGCATGGGTGTGCGGTGGCAACCGGCTGACCTGCTTGGTCACCGGCAGCACCTCACCGGTCAGCATCGACTCGTCGACCTGCAGTCCGTTGACTTGAAGCAGCCGCAGATCGGCGGGCACCCGCTCCCCGCTCTCCAGCAGTACGACGTCGCCGCGGACCAGCTCAGCCGCAGGAAGCTCGCGCTCCTGCCCGTCGCGCAGCACCCGGCAGACCGGCACCGACAGCTGCTGCAACGCGCGGACGGCGGTCTCTGCCTTGCGCTCCTGCCAGAATCCGATCCCGGCGTTGATGAGCAGGATGACCAGGATCGCGGTGGCGTCCACCCACTCGCGCAGCGCGAGGGTGACGGCGAAGCAGAGGACGAGGATCCCGATCAGCGGGCTGACGAACTGGCGCAGCAGGACCGTCAGGGCCGAGGTCGCCTCTGTCGTGGGGATTTCGTTGCGGCCGTCCCGGGCGGCCCGGCGCGCTGCCTCGTGATCGCTGAGCCCGTGCGACGTGGTGTCCAGCCAGCCCAGCGCGTCCTGCCGGGACAGGACGTGCCACCGGCCGGTGGCGACGGGGTCGGTCGCATCCGTGGTGGTTGTCATCGGCGCTCCCGGGTGTGCCGGACGGCTCCGGTGAGCTGATCGTCGGCGAAAGTCCTCGTCGACGCCACAGGACGCCCCGCCTCCGGTTTGCGAGGGCAGGGCGCCGTCCGGTGGGATGGGGCATGGACGTCGTCGCGAGAGCACAGTCCGATGCATCGACCGGTCCGCTCTCAGACACGGAGCTTGCCGCGCTGGACGACTGGTGGCGGGCGGCGAACTACCTGTCCGTGGGCCAGATCTACCTGATGAACAATCCGCTGCTGCGGGAGCCGTTGCTGCCGGAGCACATCAAGCCCCGCCTCCTGGGTCACTGGGGGACCACCCCGGGCCTGAACTTTGTCTACGCGCACCTGAACCGGGCGATCACTGCGCGCGACCTGAACATGATCTATGTGATGGGCCCCGGGCACGGCGGCCCCGGACCGGTCGCGGCAGCCTGGCTGGAGGGCACCTACACCGAGGTCTACCCCGAGATCTCGCAGGACGCGGTCGGCATGGACCGGCTGTTCACCCAGTTCTCCTTCCCCGGCGGCATCCCGAGTCATGTCGCGCCAGAGACCCCCGGTTCCATCCACGAGGGCGGCGAGCTCGGCTACGCCCTGGTCCACGCCTACGGCGCGGCGTTCGACAACCCCGACCTCGTGGTCGCCGCGGTGGTCGGCGACGGGGAGGCCGAGACCGGCCCCCTGGCCGCGAGCTGGCACTCGAACAAGTTCGCCGACCCGCGCACGGACGGGGCGGTGCTGCCGATCCTGCACCTAAACGGGTACAAGATCGCCAATCCGACGGTGCTGGCCCGGATCCCGCGCGAGGAACTGCTCGAGCTGATGCGCGGCTACGGCCACACGCCCCATCTCGTCGAGGGCGACGACCCGGCGACGATGCACCAGCAGTTCGCCGCCACGCTCGACCGCTGCCTGGACGAAATCGCCGAGATTCAGCGGCGGGCCCGCGAGGACGGCGATTCCAGCCGGCCGCACTGGCCGATGATCGTGCTCGCCTCCCCGAAGGGCTGGACCGGACCGGCGACGGTCGACGGCCTGCAGGTCGAGGGCACCTGGCGGTCCCACCAGGTGCCGTTCAAGAACGCCCGCGAGGACGACGGCCACCGCGCTGTCCTCGAGGAGTGGCTGCGCAGCTACCGGCCGGAGGAGCTGTTCGACGAGTCCGGTGCCCCGGTGGCCGCCGTCCGGGACCTGCACCCGGCCGGCCTCCGCCGGCTGAGTGCGAACCCACACGCCAATGGCGGGGAGCTGCTGCAGCCGCTGCGGATGCCCGACTTCCGGGAGTCCGCCGTTCCCGTGCCGGCCCCGGGCACGGGAGCGGTCGAGTCCACCCGGGTGCTCGGCGCCTTCCTCCGCGAGGTCATGCGGGAGAACATGACGACGTTCCGGGTCTTCTCCCCGGACGAGAACAACTCCAACCGGCTGGGCGACGTCCTCGACGTCACCGACCGGGCCTGGATGGCAGAGCGGCTGCCCGGCGACGACCACCTCGCCCCCGACGGCCGGGTGATGGAGGTGCTCTCCGAGCACCTCTGCCAAGGCTGGCTGGAGGGCTACCTGCTCACCGGCCGACACGGGTTATTCTCCTGCTACGAGGCCTTCATCCACGTCGTCGACTCGATGTTCAACCAGCACGCGAAGTGGCTGAAGACCACCAACGGCATCCCGTGGCGGCGGCCCATCGCGTCCCTGAACTATCTGCTCACGTCGCACGTCTGGCGGCAGGACCACAACGGCTTCTCCCACCAGGACCCCGGCTTCATCGACCACGTGGTGAACAAGAAAGCCGACGTCATCCGGGTCTACCTGCCGCCGGATGCCAATACCCTGCTCTCGGTGGCTGACCACTGCCTGCGCACCGGGCAGTACGTGAACGTGATCGTCGCCGGAAAGCAGCCTGCGCTCCAGTACCTGGACATCGACAGCGCCGTCGAGCACTGCACCAAGGGCATTGGGATCTGGCCGTGGGCCAGCACCGACGCGGGCGAGGAGCCCGACGTCGTCCTCGGCTGCGCCGGCGACGTGCCCACCATGGAGACCCTCGCCGCCGTCGAAATCCTGCGCGGGTACTTCCCGGACCTGAGGGTCCGGGTGGTCAACGTGGTCGACCTGATGCGCTTGCAGGACGACCGGGAGCACCCGCACGGTCTCTCCGACCGAGAGTTCGACGCCTACTTCACGACCGACAAGCCGGTGATCTTCGCCTACCACGGCTACCCCTGGCTCATCCACCGGCTGACCTACCGGCGGACCAACCACGAGAACTTCCACGTGCGCGGCTACGTCGAGGAAGGCACGACCACCACACCGTTCGACATCTGCGTGATGAACCGCATCGACCGCTACAACCTCGCCATCGACGTCATCGACCGGGTCCCCCTTCTGCGGACGGTCGGCGCCCACGCCCGCGACCGGCTGCGCGACCAGCTCATCGAGCACCGGCGCTACATCCGCGTCCACGGGGAGGACCTGCCCGAGATCCGGAACTGGCAGTGGAGCGGGGCACGGGGGCCCATCACGTCGGGCGCGGACCCCCTGCAGGAGCCCGAGGCGGGATGAGGGTCCTCGTCGTCAACGCGGGCTCGAGCAGCCTCAAGCTGGCCCGGCTGGACGGCGACGGCGCCGTGACTGCATCCACCACGGCGCAGCACTGGCAGGGCGAGGGGCACCTGGAACCGCTGCGGGAGTTCCTCACCGCCTGCGGTCCGGTGGACGCCGTCGGCCACCGAGTCGTGCACGGCGGGCCGCGGCACGCCGAACCCGTGGTCGTGGACGACATCCTGATCGCCTACCTGTACTCGATCAGTCACTTGGCGCCGCTCCACCAGCCCCGTGCGCTGGCCGGCATCCGGTCGGTGCGCGACCTGCTCCCCGACGTCCCGGCTGTCGCCTGCTTCGACACCGGCTTCCACACGACCCTGCCGACGGCTGCCGCCACCTACGCCCTCCCGCGGGAGTGGAACGAACGGTGGGGTCTGCGCCGGTACGGCTTCCACGGGCTGTCCCATGCCTACGCGGCGCGGCGGGCAGCGGAGATCGTGGGGCGGCCGGTGGCCGAGCTGCGCGCAGTCTCCTGCCACCTAGGGGCGGGGGCGTCGCTCGCTGCGGTGCAGGGCGGCGTCTCGGTGGACACCACCATGGGCTTCACCCCGCTCGCTGGGCTCGTCATGAACACCCGGCCCGGCACCGTCGACCCGGGATTGGTGCTGTGGCTGCTCGAGCACGGGCAGATCCCGCAGCCGGAGCTGGCCGATGTCCTCGAGCACCACGCCGGGCTCAAGGGCCTGTCCGGCACGGACGGAGACCTCCGCGACGTCCTGGCCGGGCGCGCCGCCGGCGACGCGGCGTGTGCGCTGGCGTTCGACGTCTACCTGCACCGACTCGTGCGGGAGGCGGCTGCCATGACCGCCGCCACTGGAGGCTTGGACTTGCTGGTGCTCACCGGAGGCGTGGGCGAGCACTCCTGGGAGGTCCGCGCCGCGCTCGCCGAAGGCCTGGACCACCTGGGAGTGGCCGTCGACCCGGCGGCCAACCGGGCGACGACTGCGGACGGGGACATCACCGCCGAAGGAGCAGCCGTTCGCACGGTCGTCGTCACGGCCCGAGAGGACATGGAGATCCGGCGACAGGTGCTGGACCTGCTCGATGACGCCGAACTTCGGGGTGGAGACGTAGCCATTCGCTGAAGATCCGTCAGTCGCTGCGCCGCACTGCGTCGTGGGAAGCGAACGCATCCCAGGCGGCACCCACGACGACTCCGAGCCCGGCCCCGACGGCCGCACCGAGCGATCCCCGGACCGCCTGCGATCACCAGTCCCACCGTCATGCCGATGCCGGCGCCCAGCGCCACGCCCACGCCCTGAAATACGCGCCTTGGTTTCCGTCATCGCTCCGGCTCCCTCCGCTCGCACCGTAAGCCCTGGTCCCCTCGCTGCCCCAGGTCCGACCATCGGCCTCGCGAGCTGTCGAGACGCACTTGCCTCGGGCCGGTGGACTGGATGAACGTGGGGGCTGCGGCCGCCCTTCGTACCGCGTCCTGCTACCCCGCCTCTGAAGCCGACGGAGGCGGCTACGGTCCTCGAGTGACAGGAGCTCAGTCCCTGAAGGGCCGGTCGAGAGGGTATCGGCTGCTGCGGGCAGCAGCCGCTGCGGTGTTGGCCGTGCACGGCTTGGTCCATCTGCTGGGTGCCGCGCTGCTGTGGCGGTGGGGGCAGCCGGGCGAGCTGCGCTACGACGACGTGTCGCCGGCGGCCGGTTCGCCTCCCGGGATGATTGTCGGCGGCGTCTGGTTGGCCGCCACTCTGTTGTTCCTGCTGACCGCGGTGCTGCTGCTCCGAGGGCGCTCCGCCTGGCGCCCGATCGGTCTTCTCGCCGCACTGATATCGGTCGCGGTGCTGCTGCCGTCGGCCTCGATCGCGCTGGCCGGTCTGCTCGTCGACGCCGCCGTGCTGATCGGCGTCGCAGCCACCGTCGCCGCAGCACATCGCACAAACAGGCCTCAGAACGCCGGAGCGACGCGGTGACCGCCTCCTCGGTGCCGCGCGCTGCCCGAAGCGTGCGACGCGAATGGGACCTGCTGTCCAGAACCAGGGGCCAGCCCGAGGTCTTCGCTCCCGCGTTGGTCGCCGACCTTCCCGAGCCCGCGCGCCGCTGGTTGACCCACGCGATCGCACCGGGCACCCCGCTGTGGCCGACGGTGGAGTTGTCCATGCGCGGACAGATCCGCCTCGGCACCTGGCGGCCCTTCACCGCACGCCAGGTGCTCACCCCACCGCGGGGCTTCATCTGGGCCGCGACCGCCCGCCTTTTCGGCGTCCCGGTGGTCGGTTTCGACCGGCTCAGCTCAGGGTCGGGCCAGATGAGCTGGCGGCTGGGCGGCCTGATCCCCGTCATGTCCGCCAGCGGGCCCGACGTCACCCGCAGCGCCGCCGGCCGCCTGGCAGGTGAGATGACCCTGGTACCGACCACCTTCACCGGCGCAACCTGGACACCGGGCTCCGACGACGACCGGGTCGTCGTCACCTGGCTCATCAACGGACAGGACGAGAGCGCCGAGCTACAGGTCGGCCCTGACGGGCGGCTGCTCGGCGTCCTCATGCAACGCTGGGGCAATCCCAACGGAGCGCCGTTCGGGCGCTACCCGTTCGGCGTCGCCATCGAGGACGAGCAGACCTTCGCCGGTGTGACGATCGGGTCGGTACTCCGTGCGGGCTGGTGGTGGGGTACGGATCGAGAGTCCGAAGGCGAGTTCTTCCGCGCCCAGATCACCGGGGCCACGTTCCGGTGAGGTGAACCGATCACCCTCAGCCGTTGCCGACGGTCGTGGTGACGCTGTCGACAGTGACGTCACGCGGACCGGCCGGACCGTCTCGGAGCGACCTGGCGAGAGCGAACAGCGGGCGATACAGCAGCACCGTGACGGTCGCGAACAGCAGAGCGAACATGACAAACCCCCCGGCGAGACCAAGGGAGGCATCGGGGTCGTCATTCGCGTACATGACCACGCCCATCGCCGCCACGGCGATCGCCAGGCAGGTGTACCCGGTCAGCATCGCGTACATCGCCCGGCGGGCCCAAGGCACACCGCGCAGCACACCGATCCCGGTGGCCAAAGCCGCCGGCACCACTATCCCCAGGTCCATCAGCTTGACCATCCAGAAGGCCGTGGGACTTGAGGCGTACTCGGTCAAGCTCGACGGGTCCTGCCAGGCAGTCACTATCGGACGGAGATGAAGGCCGAACACGAGGAACAGTGCGACCAGGATCAGCGCCACTCCGGCAATCCGCTCCAGCCGGTGGGAAAGCCGCGGAAGGCCGGCCGGCACCGCACCCCAGGCCAACACCACCGCCGCCTCACCGAGGACGAAAACCGCCAGCAACAGCGGGAAGAACCGCTCAACATTGCCTGGCAGGCGCAGGTACTCCTGGCCGATGACCAACTGGGCGAACATGTAGATGACGTAGAGCGCCGGACCAAGGGCTAGCAGCGGGGCAACCGGATGGCGCCGCAGCGCCAGCACGCCGGCGACCAACGCAAGGGGTGCGACGACGAACAGGCTCGCGGCGTCGCCGCCCAGGAGTTGGTTGAGGGTCGTCACCGACGTTCGGTACTGCATCTGGTGCAGGGCCAACGGCCCGAGCAGCGCGCTGGTCGCCACACCGAACCCCAGCGCGATAAGCACGAAACCGAGGGCGTGGAAGCGGTCGACGCCACTCCGGCGAGAGGGCGCGAGTCGTCCCGCGGGACCATGGGCCCCATCTGCGGGCGCGTGCCGCAGCGCGGCTGATCGTTTGGCAGACCGCGATCGCTCAATGGGGTCCACGCCCCAAGGTAGCCGACATGGCTGCGGCAGACGCAGATCCGCGCCGGCCGACGATCGGCGACGGCGCAACCAGCGCCCCCGAGGCGGGGGCGCACTGTCCCGTGCCGGGTCTGATGGAGGCTCTCATCCAACGGAAGGATGAGAGTCATGGCAGCACCGAGGAAGTACCCCGACGAGCTGCGTGAGCGGGCCACCCGGATGGCTGTGGAGGCCCGGAAGGACCCGGCCACCCGTGCCGGCGCGCTCGCGCGGATCGCCAAGCAGTTGGGCATCAAC
>NZ_JBJHAC010000044.1:0-14661 GCF_054050835.1 Blastococcus sp. SYSU DS0510
CGGGCCGTCCGGTGCGGACGGCCCGCCCCGTCGCTACGGGGATCAGTCCGCGGCGACCCCGGCCTCCTCGATGATCGGCTGCCACAGGTCGATCTGGCTGGAGAGCTGCTCGGTGTGGCCCTCGGGGGTCGCCTCGTCCGGCGTCGCGGGCGCGGATCCGAGGTCGGCCAGCTGGTCGATCACGTTCTGGTCCTCGAGCGCCGCCTGCAGCGCCTCGTTCAGGGTCTGCACGACCTCGTCGGGGGTGCCGGCCGGGACGTACAGCCCGTGCCACACGCCGACCTGCAGCTCGGGCAGGCCGGCCTCCTCGGTGGTCGGCAGGTCGGGCAGGCTCTCCACCCGCTCCGGCGTCGTCACCGCGTAGGCCTTGATCTCCCCGGCCTGGATCTGGCCGGTGGTGTTGGTGGTCTGGTCGCACATGAGGTCGACCTGGCCGCCGACGAGGTCGGTGAGGGCGGGGCCGGTGCCCTCGTAGGCGACCTCGGTGAGCTCGACGCCGAGGGCCTCCTGCAGGAGCAGCCCGCACAGCTGCGAGGCCGCGCCGACCCCGGCGTTGGCGAGCGTGACGTTGCCGGCGTTCTCCTCCAGGTAGGTGATCAGCTCCTCCATCGTCTGGGGCTCGAAGTCCGGGCGGGCGACGATCGTCATCGGCACCGTCGTGACCAGCCCGACGGTCTCGAAGTCCTCCAGCGGCGCGTACGGCAGGTCGGAGTACAACGACGGCGCGGTCGACATGCCGATGTGGTGCATCAGCACCGTGTAGCCGTCGGGGTTGGCCGCGGCGACCTCGCCGGCCGCGATGGTGCCGCCGGCGCCCTCCACGTTCTGGACGACGATCGGCACGCCGAGCTCCTGGCTCATCGGCTCGGCGATGAGGCGGGTCACCGTGTCGGTCGGGCCGCCGGCCGAGAAGGGGACGACGAAGGTGATGTCCTCCTCCGGGAAGCCCGCGGCGGCCTCCTCGCCGCCGCCCCCTGCGCCTCCGGCCCCGCCGCACGCGGCGAGGAGGAGGGAGGCGGCGGCCAGGCCGGCCAGCCGTGGGACCCGGCCGCGGACGGGTCGGGCCGAGCGCGACTGCGGGGAGTCGTCGAGGTGGTGCAGGGACATGGCGGGGACCCTTCGAGATCGCGGACCGGCTCCGAACGCGTCGACCTTGCACCCTCGTGTGTGACCTGGGCGACATTCCGTGCATTTCGTACACGGGCCGACCGCCCCTGTACACACCCGGCGGCCCGGGGTCTCACCGCCAGCGGTACTCCGTCTCGGGCCGCCCCGCGCCCCCGTAGCGGGGACTGCGGGTGGCCAGCCCCGTCTCGGCGAGGAACTCGAGGTACCGGCGGGCGGTGATCCGCGAGGTCCCGGTCGCGGCCGCGGCCTCGGCGGCCGACAGCCCACCGGCGGCGCGGAGCGCGGTCACCACGTTGTCCAGGGTCTGGGGGTGCATGCCCTTCGGCAGGGACGCCTGCCGCTGGGGCCGGGGACCCTCCAGCGCCCGGTCGACGTCCTCCTGTCCCGCCGCGGCGCCGTCCGCGGGCAGCCGGTCGCGGTACTCGGCGTACGCCTGCAGCCGGTCGCGCAGCGCCGCGTAGGTGAAGGGCTTGAGCAGGTAGCCGACCACCCCGTGCGCCGCGGCGGCGCGGACGGTGCTCAGCTCCCGGGCCGAGGTCACGGCCAGGACGTCGACGTCGAGGCGGGCGGCCCGGATCCGCCGGCACAGCTCGAGGCCGTGCGTGTCGGGCAGGTTCATGTCCAGGAGCACCAGCTCCACCGGCACGCGTGCCAGCGCGTCCAGGGCGACGGCGCCGGTGCCGGCGACCGCGGCGGTGGCGAAGCCCGTGGTGCGGTCGACGTAGGTGCGGTGCGCCTCGGCGGCGACCGGCTCGTCCTCCACCACCAGGACCCGGATCACGGGGCGTTCTCCACGGCCGTGCGGACGGGCAGCGACACCGCGAACTGCGCACCGGGCCCCGGCCGCACGGTGACCGACCCGCCGTTGCGGCGGACCGCCTGGGCGACGAGCGCGAGGCCGAGCCCCCGCCCGGGCCCGCCGGCGGGCAGGTCGCCGGCGTCCTTGGTGGTCCACCCCCGCTCGAACACCCGGGGGGCCTGCTGCTCCGTGAGGCCCGGGCCGCTGTCCTCCACGCGGATCTCGAGGCGGTCGGAGTCGACCCAGGCCGCGAACTGGACCTCCCGCGGCGGGGCGCCCGCGAGGGCGGCGTCGATGGCGTTGTCGAGCAGGTTGCCGACGATCGTCACGAGCTCGCCGCTGGGGATGCCGGTCGCGGACACGGCGGTGCCCGGGTCGATCTCCAGCCGCACCCCCCGCTCGTGCGCCGTCGCGGACTTGCCCAGCAGCAGGGCGGCGAGCACCGGCTCCTCGACGGCGTCGACCACCCGGTCGGTCAGCCGCTGGGCCGACGCGAGCTCGGCGGTGGCGAACTCCACGGCGTCCTGCCCCCGGCCCAGCTCGATCAGGGACACCGTCGTGTGCAGCCGGTTGCCCGCCTCGTGGGCCTGCGCCCGCAGGGATTCGGCGAAGGCGCGCACGCTGTCCAGCTCGCCGGTGAGGGCCTGGAGCTCGGTGTGGTCGCGGAGGGTCACCACGGCTCCGCCGGAGTGCCCCGACGCGCGCGCCGGCACCTGGTTGACCACCAGCACCCGGCCCCCGCTCACGTGCACCTCGTCGACCGTCTGCTGCTGCCCGCACAGCGTCCGCGTGAGGTCGGCGGAGAGCCCCAGCTCGCCGACGTGCCGCCCGCTGGGCTCGGCGTCGAGGGACAGCAGGCGGCGCGCCTCGTCGTTGACCAGCTGGACCCGCCGGTTCCCGTCCACGACCAGCAGCCCCTCGCGCACGGAGTGCAGGACGGCCTGGTAGTAGTCCAGCATCCGCGCGAGCGCCGGCGCCCCGAGCCCCCGCGTCTGCCGCCGGACCCGCCGGCTGATCAACCAACCGCCCGTGCTCCCCACGGCGAGGGTGACCAGCCCCGCGCCGACGATGCCGGGCATCGACCGGGCGAGGTCCGCCCCGATCGCGTCGAGCGTGATCCCCGCGGAGACGAGGGCGACGACCTCCCCGTCCCGGTCGACGATCGGGCCCGTGGCGCGCACCGACGGCCCCAGGGTGCCCGTGTAGGTCTCGGTGAACGTGCGGCCCGCCAGGGCGGGCTCGATGGTCCCGATGAACGAGCGGCCGATCTCCGCGGGATCGGGGTGGGTGAAGCGCGTCCGGTCGGGGGCGAACACGGTGATGAAGGAGGTGCCGGTGTCCCTCCGCACCGCCTCGACGTACGGCTGCAGCACCTCGGTCGGCCGGGGACCGGTCACCGCCTCGACGACCAGGGGCGAGTTGGCCAGCGCCGCCACGATCGCCCGGGCCTGCACCTCGGCGTCGTCCTCCCCCGTCCGGTGGGCGTTGACGTAGGCGACGGCCGTCGCGGTGAGGACGATGACGGCGACGACCAGGCCCTGCAGGAGGAGCAGCTGGCGCGCCAGGCTGGTCGGTCTGGAGGGGCGTCGCAGCGGGAGGTCGGGCCGGCGCACGCGGTCAGTGTGCCCCGCACCACAGCCGATGCGGCGCGGAGGTCGTCGCGCCCGGATTACGAAATGAACGAATGCCACCCCGTCGTCCCACCAGGGGCCATCGTGGGTGCCACCGTCAAGGCACCGTCGGCGGCCCCCCGCCGACGGTCCCTCCGGCAGAGAGGTCGGGTCCGTGCGCATCGTCGACATCCGCGAGAAGACCGTCCCCATCGAGGCGGACATGTCCAACGCGTTCATCAACTTCTCGAAGATGACCGTCAGCGTCCTGGCGCTCGTCACCGACGAGATCCGCGACGGGGAGCCGGTCATCGGCTACGGCTTCAACTCCAACGGGCGGTACGCCCAGGGCGGCCTGTTGCGGGAGCGGATCATCCCGCGGGTCCGGGAGGCCGCCCCCGAGAGCCTGGTGGGCGAGCACGGCGACCTGGACCCGGAGCTCATCTGGCGCGCGGCGATGACGAACGAGAAGCCCGGCGGCCACGGCGACCGGGGCGTCGCCATGGGGGTGCTGGACATGGCGTCGTGGGACCTCGCGGCGAAGCTGGCCGGCCTCCCGCTCAACCGGCTGCTCAGCGAGCGGGCCCGTGACCCGCGCACCCCGGCGACCCCCGCGGAGCGGGTCTGGGTCTACGCGGCGGGCGGCTACTACTACCCCGGGCGCGGCATCGAGGCCCTGCAGGCGGAGATGCTCTCCTACGTCGACATGGGCTACCGCACGGTCAAGATGAAGATCGGCGGCGCCCCGCTGGAGGACGACGTGCGCCGCATCGAGGCCGTCCTGGAGGTGCTGCCCGACGGCTGCGACCTGGCGGTGGACGCCAACGGGCGGTTCGACCTGGACCGGGCGCTGGCCTACGCCGACGCCCTGAGCGCCTACCCGTTGCGGTGGTACGAGGAGGCCGGCGACCCGCTGGACTTCGAGGACCTCCGCCGGCTCGCCGAGCGGTACCCCGGACCGCTGGCGACCGGCGAGAACCTGATGTCGTTCCAGGAGGCGCGCAACCTGATCCGCTACGGCGGGCTGCGTCCCGACCGCGACATCCTCCAGATGGACCCGGCGCTGAGCTACGGGCTGACCGAGTTCCGCCGGATCGTGGCGATGCTCTTCGACTCCGGCTGGAACCCCGACCGCTGCGTGCCGCACGGCGGGCACCAGTTCAACCTGTCCATCGCCTCGGCGTTCCACCTGCACGGCTGCGAGTCCTATCCGGGCATCTTCGAGCCCTTCGGCGGGTTCGCCGACGACCACCCGGTCGAGGACGGCCACGTGCGGCTCCCGGACGCACCCGGCATCGGGCTGGAGCGGAAGTCTTCGCTCGCCCCCGTCCTGCGGGACCTCGTGGCCTGACCCCGCCGCGCGTACCGACTCAGCCGGCCGCGCCGCCCGCGTCGGGGACCCAGTCCGGGGCGAAGCCACCCAGCTGCGGGTGGTACATCTCGTCCCCGGAGTGCTGCGTGAACTCGACCTTGAGCAGGCGCTCCTCCAGTCCGCAGACCCGGGCGCACACCTCGACGATCCGGCGGGCGAGCACCTCCCGCGTCGCCGCCGCCGGCCGGCGCGGACGTCGCACATGACGAGCCCCGCCGGCTCGGGGTCTCCCGTGCCGCACCGCCACACCCCGCCGGGCCCGAGGTCGTGGACGGAGACGGTGACGAACTCCGGCCGGACGGCCATCACCTCGGCGTAGACCGCCCCGAGCTCCCTGGCCAGCGACCTCTTGCCGGCGAGGTCCATGCGGAGCGGGAGGTCGAGCTGCAGCGAGGGCACGGCCTCGCCATGCCCCGTCGGTGGCCCGGGCACGCCCGCGCGGTGGTGGCGGAGCCACCCTGCCGCGCACGCCAGACTGGGGCCCGTGCTGCCACCGCCCGGGACGCCCGGGACCGACCTGCCGGTCCGCGCGGCGCTGCCCGCGCTCGCGGACGCGCTCTCGGTCGGGGGCGGCGCCGTGCTGGTGGCCCCGCCCGGGACCGGGAAGACCACGCTCGTCCCGCTCGCGCTGGCCGGCTCCCTCCCGGGCCGCGTCGTCGTGGCCGAGCCGCGCCGGGTGGCCGCCCGGGCCGCCGCCCGCCGGATGGCCGCGCTGCTGGGCGAGCGCGTCGGCGGACGGGTGGGCTACAGCGTCCGGGGGGACAGCCGGCGCAGCGCCGCCACCCGGGTCGAGGTGGTCACCACCGGCCTGCTCGTCCGCCGCCTGCAGGCCGATCCCGAGCTGTCCGGCGTGGCCGCGGTCGTCCTGGACGAGTGCCACGAGCGGCACCTGGACACCGACCTGGCGCTCGCCTTCTGCCTCGACGTCCGGGACGCGCTGCGCCCGGAGATGCAGCTGCTCGCCATGTCGGCGACGGCCCAGGCCGACCGGCTGACCGCCCTGCTCGGTGGGCAGGGTGCACCCGCCCCCGTGGTGGAGGCGACCGGGGCGCTGCACGACGTCGACGTCGTCTGGGCGCCCCCGAACACGCCGGTCGACCCGCCGCACGGCCTGCGGGTCGACCCCCGGCTGCTCGGCCACGTCGCCGCCACGGTCCGCCGGGCCCTGGCCGAGCGCGGCGGCGACGTCCTCGTCTTCCTGCCGGGCGCCGGCGAGATCGGCGCGGTGGCCGGGCGGCTGAGCGGGCTCGATGCCGACGTCCTCCCCCTGCACGGCCGGCTGGCCGCGCCCGCCCAGGACGCCGCGCTGCGGGCCGGGCCCCGGCGCCGCGTCGTCCTGGCCACGGCGCTCGCGGAGAGCAGCCTGACCGTGCCCGGCGTCCGCGTCGTCGTCGACGCCGGCCTCGCCCGGGCGCCGCGGGCCGACCTGGCGCGTGGCCTCGGGTCGCTGGTCACCGTGCGGGCCTCGCGGGCGGCGGTGACCCAGCGGGCCGGCCGCGCCGGGCGGGAAGGGCCGGGCGCGGTCTACCGCTGCTGGACGCCGGCCGAGCACGACCGGCTGCCCGCCCACGACGAGCCGGAGGTGGCCGTCTCGGACCTGACCGCGTTCGCGCTGGAGCTGGCCTGCTGGGGCGCGCCGGAGGGTCGGGGCCTCGCCCTGCTCGACGCTCCCCCGGCGGCCGCCCTGCTCGTCGCCGGCCGGACGCTGCGCACCCTCGGGGCGGTCGACGGCGACGGGCGGGCGACCGCCCGCGGGCGCGCGCTCACCGCCGTCGGGGTGCACCCCCGGCTGGCCCGCGCGCTCCTCGACGGCGCTCCGCTGGTGGGGCGGCGGCGGGCCGCCGAGGTGGTCGCGCTGCTCTCCGCCGACCTCTCGCTCCGCAGCGACGACCTCCTCGCGGGCTGGCGGGAGCTGCGCGCCGGCACCGACCGGGGGGCCACCGCCCGCTGGCGGGACGAGGTCGCCCGCCTCGAGCGCGCGGTGGACGACCTCCCTCCGCCCCGCCTGCCCGACGACACCCTGCCCCTCGACACTATGGCCGGCCTCGTCGTCGGCCTCGCCCACCCCGAGCGGCTGGCCCGGCGGCGCGCCGGCAGCACCACCTACCTCATGGCCGCCGGCACGGGCGCCGAACTGGCGGCCGGCACGGCGCTCTCCGGAGCACCGTGGCTGGCGATCGCCGTCGCCGACCGGTCCCCCGGGCGCCGCGACGCCCGGGTGCGATCCGCGGTGGCCATCGACGAGGCGACCGCGCTGGACGCCGGCGGCCCGCTGCACACCGACGGCGACGAGGTGGCCTGGCGCGACGGCGACGTGCGCAGCGCGCGGGTCGAGCGGCTGGGCGCGATCGTGCTGGCCGAGCGCCCGGCGCGCGATCCCGGGCCCGCCGCCCTGGCCGGTGCGGTCGCCGAGGGCCTGCGCCGGGAGGGCCTCGGGCTGCTGTCGTGGACGACGGCGGCCCGCCGGCTGCGCGACCGCCTGGCCGCGGCGCACGCCGGGATCGGGGAGCCGTGGCCGGCAGTGGACGACGAGGCCCTGCTCGCCGCGATCGACGTCTCCGGCGCCCGCAACCGCGCCGACCTCGCCCGCATCGACGTCGCCGCGGCCCTGCGCGCGCTGGTGCCCTGGCAGGTGGCCGGCGATCTGGAAGCCGTCGTCCCCGACTCGGTGACGGTCCCGACCGGGTCGCGGATCCGGATCGACTACACCGATCCCGCCGTCCCCACCCTCTCCGTGCGCGTGCAGGAGGTGTTCGGCTGGGGGCAGGCCCCGCTGGTGGCGGGGCGACCGCTGCGGCTGCAGCTGCTCTCCCCCGCCCAGCGGGTCGTCGCCACCACGACCGACCTCGCCGGCTTCTGGACCACCGGCTACCCCGCCGTCCGCAGCGAGCTCCGGGGTCGCTATCCCCGCCATCCGTGGCCGGAGGACCCGGCGACCGCGGCTGCCACAAAGCGAGCGACGTCACGCGCCCGGCCCGGCAGCTGAGGCTGCGGGCTTCCTCCACCCCGGCGAGGATCGCGGGGTGACGACGAAGCCGACGACCGACGGATGGGGCATCGATGCCAGCTGGCTGGACGCGCTGGACGAGGAGCACCGGGTAGCCCGGGAGACGATCGAGACGCTGCGCGCCGTCATCGGTGAGCCGCCGGCCGACCTGGAGGACCGAGCGCCCATCGTCGCCCGCCCCGGCGACGCCCTGGAGGTGGACGAGGCCGACGTCGTCTGCGAGGACGGCGAGGTGCGGCACGTCGACGGCGAGCTGCCCCCGGACTTCCCGCTCGGCTACCACTGGCTGCAGTCCCCCGAGGGGCCCCGCCGGCGGCTGATCGTCTCCCCGGGGCGGTGCTGGCTGCCCGAGGAGCGGGCCTGGGGGTGGGCGGTGCAGCTGTACGCCACCCGCGGTCGGGAGAGCTGGGGCATCGGCGACCTGGGCGACCTGCGGACGCTGCGGCAGATGGCCGCCGAGCAGGGGGCCGGGTTCCTGCTGATCAACCCCCTGCACGCGGTCGCCCCCCTCGCCACGCAGGAGGCGAGCCCCTACCTGCCGGCCACCCGCCGCTTCCGCAACCCGCTGTACCTGCGGGTCGACGAGGTCCCCGGCGCCGACGGCGTCGACCTCGAGGCCGACGCCGGGCGGGCGCTGTCCGAGGGCCCGCTCATCGACCGCGACGCCGTCTGGGCCCGCAAGCGCGAGGTGCTCATGCGGATCTTCTTCGCCCACGGCGGCGGCGAGGCGTTCACCCGCTGGCGGGAGGAACAGGGCCGGACGCTGCAGGACTGGGCCACCTGGGCGGCGATCACCGAGGAGCACGGGGCCGACTGGCACACCTGGCCGCAGGAGCTGCGCCGCCCCGACTCCCCCGCCGTCGCCGCCTACGCCGAGCGGCACGGGGCCGTGGTCGGGTTCCACGCCTGGCTGCAGTGGGCGCTGGAGCTGCAGCTGACCTCGGCCGCCGCCGGCATGACCGTGATCCAGGACCTGCCGATCGGCTTCGCCGGCGGCGGCGCCGACGCCTGGACGTGGCAGGAGGTGCTGGCCGACGGCGTCAGCGTCGGCGCGCCACCGGACGCGTTCAACTCCGCCGGGCAGGACTGGGGCTCCCCGCCGCTCATCCCGTGGCGGCTGCGCGACGCCGACTACGAGCCCTTCGTCCAGTCCATCCGGGCCACGATGGCCGGCGCGGGGGGCTTGCGGATCGACCACGTCATGGGGCTCTTCCGGCTGTGGTGGGTCCCCGCCGGCGGCAGCGCCGCCGACGGTGCCTACGTCCGCTATCCGGCCGAGGACCTGCTGAACATCGTCGCGCTGGAGAGCCACCGCGCGCAGGCGCTGGTCGTCGGCGAGGACCTGGGCACGGTCGAGGACGGCGTCCGCGAGGCCATGGCCGAGCACGGCGTGCTCTCCTACCGGCTGCTCTGGTTCGAGGACGAGGAGCCCGCGGCGTGGCCGGCGGAGGCGATGGCGGCGATCACCACGCACGACCTGCCGACGGTGGCGGGACTGTGGACCGAGGCCGACGTCGACGAGCAGCGGGAGCACGGCACCGGCACCGACGAGGAGCTCGAGCGCGGTCGCAGCTCGCTGCTGGCGCACCTGCCGGGGCTCTCCGACGACGCCACGGTCGAGCAGGCGGTCGAGCAGGCGCACGCCCTGCTGGCCACGGCGCCGTCGCTGCTGCTGTCGGCGACGCTGGACGACGCGGTCGGCGAGCAGCGCCGGCCGAACATGCCCGGGGCGGACGACCGGCCCAACTGGTCCCTGCCGCTGCCCGTGGCGGTCGAGGACCTGCCGGGTCACCCTCTGCTGCAGACGGTGGCGCGCACCCTGGCCGAGGGGGTCCGGAAGGGCTGACACGGCACCGGGGGGGGGGGGGGGGGGGGGGGGGGGGGGGGGGGGGGGGGGGGGGGGGGGGGGGGGTGGGGGGGGTGGGGGGTGGGGGGGGGGGGGGGGGGGGGGGGGGGCCGCCCCCCCCCCCCCCCGGCGCGCGTCAGGGGCGGGAGCGGATCAGGACTCCGCGCCGTCCTGCTCCTCGGTGCCCTGGCCGCGGCCCTGCTCGAGGACGTCGGTGCCCGGCCCGCCGACGAGCACGTCGCTGCCGCTCCCGCCGTCCAGCCGGTCGTCGCCGAAGCCGCCGGAGAGGACGTCGTCGCCGTTCTCACCGGCGATCCGGTCGTCGCCGGCGCCACCGCAGACGACGTCGTCACCGTTGCCACCGCGGATCTCGTCGTCCCCACCGAGACCCATGACCACGTCCCGGCCGTTCGTGCCGCTGAGCACGTCCCTGCCGTCCGTCCCCCGGATGGTCGGCAGCAGGCCCTGGCAGCGCTCCTCCAGGTCGATGCCGAGCACCAGCGGGTCGTGGTCGCTGGAGCGGTACGGGTCCGGCGCGTACAGCGCCGGGTCGCCGGAGTACTGGTAGGCGAAGGACTCGACGGCGTTGATGTTCCAGTGCGTGACGTCGGTGACCTTCGCCGTCAGCTCCGCCGTGGCCAGCGCGTGGTCCAGCGAGCCGGACATGTCGTCGAACACGTAGCTGTAGGAGCCCTCGTCGAAGCGCAGGCCGAGGTCGGTCCAGCCGGCGTCCTCGAGGAGCTGGATCGGGTCCTCCTGCGTGTAGGCGTTGAGGTCGCCCATCAGCAGCACGTCCTGGTCGCCGGTGGACTCCCGCAGCTCCGCGGCGAACTCCGCGAGCGACGCCGCCTGCCGGACGCGGTCGCCGTTCCACGCGCCCTGGCCGTCACCGGTGTCCACGTTGTCGCCGGTCGGCCGGCCCGGGCTCTTGGACTTGAAGTGGTTGGCCACGACGGTGAACGCGTCGCCGTCCTTCACGAACGTCTGGGCGATCGGCTCGCGGGCGTTGTCCCAGACTCCCTCGTCCACCAGGCCGGCCGGGTCGCCGACCGGGAGCACGACGTCGTCCTGGTAGATGATCGCGTTGCGGATGACGTCGCGGTCGACGCCGTAGAGCTCCTCCGGCAGCGGGACGAAGTCCCACTTGTCGTAGCCGGGGGCCTCGTTCAGCCGGCTCACGAGGTCGGCCAGCGCCGTGTCCGCGTCGCCGGGGCTGTAGCCGCTGGCGTCGGTGTCCTCGATCTCCATCAGCGTCACCACGTCGGCGTCGAGCGCCTCGATGGCCGGCACGATCTTCCCGGCCTGCTTCTCGAGCTCCGCCGGGGACTCCGCGCCCCGGCCGACGGACTGGTCGAAGGTCAGGAAGTAGTTGAGCACGTTGAACGCGGCGACCTGCACGTCCCCACCGACCTCCTCGGGTGCGGCCGGCCGGGTGTTCTGCGGCGCGAAGACGCCCTCGGCGGTGCCGTCGGCGGGCTGCAGCCGCCACTGGCTGAAGCCGTACCCGAGGACGAGGGGCTCGGTGAAGGTCAGCTCGTCACCGACGCGGACCGGGGTCTCCGGCGACAGGTACGGGCGGGTGGTGACGCTGACCCGCGCGCTCACGCCGTCGTCCAGCACGACCCGGCGCAGCGCGTTCTCCGCCGCGACCGCCTCGGCCTCGGCGGTGCCGGGACGGGCGAGCTCGGTGGGCTGCACCAGCAGCCCGCCCTCGGAGAGGGTCAGCTCGCCGAAGCTCGTGAGGTCGAAGACCTCGCTGACGGTGAGGGTGTCGACCGGGGCGACGAGCATGCCCTCGAGCCGCTCGCGCTCCTCGTCCCCGGCGGGGAGGTCCAGCGGGGCTGCCTCGGGCAGGTCGTCCGCCGTGCCCTCGGCGCAGACCGCGGCGTCCTGGGACCCGGCGATCTGGGTCTGGCCGAAGCGCTCCCCCGCCTCGCCGGTGACGGCGACGGTGTCGCCGAGGTCGACGGCGACGTCGCTGGACACGAAGATGCCGTCGGAGGTCGCGGCGTCGCCGTCGCCGTCGGCGTCCTGCAGGTGGAAGCCGCCGAAGCCCGCCAGGTCGCCGACGACGACGCCGCGGACGGTGACCTGCTGCCCGGCGAGCGAGGTCCCCGCGCCCGGCCCCTGGACGGCGCCGATCTCGTGCGTCACCGGGGTCTCGCAGACGTCGACGGCGGGCGGCGGCGGCTCGACCGGATCGGGCGCCGGGTTCACCTCGCCCTTGGTGCTCGACGCCGGGCCGGACCAGACGAGCGCGTCAGAGACGGGGTCGTAGGCGCGGGACAGCGACTGCCCCTCGGGCTCCGTGCCGGCCTCGCTCACGCCGATCCCGGTGCTGGTCAGACCGGCAGCCGGGCCACCGGTGGCCGTGAGGGTCCCCTCGTAGGACAGGAACTCGAGCACCTCGTCGCCGCGGACCAGCGCGACGCCGTCCGGTGCGCCGTTCTGCAGGCCCGGGGCATCGACGGCCACGACG
Organism: Blastococcus sp. SYSU DS0510; assembly: GCF_054050835.1. Taxonomy (NCBI): domain Bacteria; kingdom Bacillati; phylum Actinomycetota; class Actinomycetes; order Geodermatophilales; family Geodermatophilaceae; genus Blastococcus; species Blastococcus sp. SYSU DS0510. Next base: position 12,242 of record NZ_JBJHAC010000044.1, read on the forward strand.
GCGGGGGCGTCAGCGGGGGCGGTCACGTCCCCGAGGCCGACGGTCCCGTAGGAGGCGCCGTTGCTGCCGTTGTAGAGGACGACGGACAGCCCCGCGGACGTGGTGCCGGCGGGCAGGTGCACCTCGACGAACTCGCCGGTGTCGGTGCCGGCGTTGTCGTAGTGGAGCTCGGAGACGAACGGGGTGGTCGGCGGCGCCGCCTGGGCGAAGGCGGGCAGGCCCACCACCGCCACGGAGGCGGCGAGGGTGCCGAGGGCGGTACGGCGCGCGAGGACGCGCGGACTGCCGATGCGTACGAGCACGGGGGTCCTTCCGGACGGAGGGTGAGACGCCGTGACCGTAAGCCGACCGAGTGACACCCGCGACTACGCAAGGTGACATCTGAGTGACACGCCGCGCGGACTGTGTTCCTTGTCACAGTTTCCCGGGATGGCTACTCCGTGTTCACGCTTCGGTGTGACGCTCCCCCGGCAAGCTCCCCCCACCAACCCCGGAGCGTCATGTCTCTGAAGCACTTCCGCCGCGGCACCGTCGTGGCCACCGTGGCCGCGGCCAGCCTGGCCGGCGGCACCCTGACGGGGACCGCCGTCGCCGCGCCCGCCCAGGAACCCCGCCCCGACTTCACCCTCACGCTGCTGCACGCCAACGACCTCGAGTCCGCGCTGCTGCCGATCACCACCGAGGACGGCGGCACCTACGGCGGGGCCGACCGCTTCGTCGAGCTCATCCGCCAGCAGCAGATCCTCGCCCTGACCGGCCCGCGGACCGCGGACATGGCCAAGAAGCGCGGCGTCGTCACGGTCTCGGCCGGCGACAACTTCCTCCCCGGCCCCCAGCTGGCCGCCAGCGAGGACTCCGGGCGCCCCATCTACGACGCCACCGTGTTCAACGCCGCCCGCTTCGACGTGTCAATCCCGGGCAACCACGACTTCGACCTCGGCCCGGACTTCTTCGCCGAGTGGATCGGCGACATCCGCCCGCAGACGACGATCGTGTCGAGCAACCTCGGCTTCGAGGAGGAGCCGGCCCTGCTGGCCCGCCTGGCCGACGGCACCATCGTCACCTCCCACGTCGTCCAGGAGCGCGGGGAGAAGATCGGCTTCATCGGGCTCACGACGCCCGACCTCGCCCGGCTCACCAGCTCCCGCGACGTGGCGATCGACCCCGACCTCGCCGGGATCGCCAACACCCAGGCCGCGGCGTTCGCGGCCGCAGGCGTCGACAAGGTGGTGCTGGTCTCCCACCTGCAGGACATCGACAACGAGGTGGCCCTCGCCGCCGAGCTCAGCGGCGTCGACGTCATCATCGGCGGCGGCGGGCACGAGCTGCTCACCGACGAGGGCGACCCGCGGGTGCCCGACGAGACGGACGTCTACGGCTCCTACCCGCTGACCCCGACCGACGCCGACGGCGAGGTCGTCCCCGTCGTCACGACGGCGGCGCTCTACAGCTACGTGGGCCGCCTCGTCGTGTCCTTCGACGCGGCCGGCGAGCTCCTGACGGTGCACGACGACGTCTCGCGCGCCATCCCGGTCGCGGCCCAGGGTCCCGACGCCGTCGCGCCGAACCAGGCGGTGAACCGGCGGGTCGTCCAGCCGGTGCAGGAGTACGTCGCGGACCTCGCCGAGCAGGTCGTGGCTACCTCGGCGGTCGACCTCAACGGCGTCCGCGACGACGTCCGGAGCCAGGAGACCAACCTCGGCAACCTCGCCACCGACGCCCTGCTGGCCGCCGGCCAGCGCGAGGCGGCCGCCCTCGGGGTGACCGCACCGGTCGTGGCGCTGCAGAACGGCGGCGGCATCCGCAACAACGCGGTGATCCCGTCCGGTGACATCACCGCGCTGGACACCTACTCGATCCTGCCGTTCTCCAACTTCGTCGGCGTCGCCCCGGCCATGCCGGTCGAGACGTTCGTCGCCGGCGTCGAGCGCGGCCTGTCGGGCCTGCCCGGGGCGGCCGGCCAGTTCGCCCAGGCCGCCGGCTACCGGGTCACCTACGACGTGACCCAGCCGGCCGGGTCCCGGGTCGTCGACCTGGTCCTGGACGACGGCACGGTCCTGGTGGAGGACGGCGCGCCGACCGGTGCGCTGGAGACCATCTCCGTCGCCACGATCGACTTCCTGCTCCGCGGCGGCGACGGGTACCCCTTCGACGGGGTCGGGTTCACCGTCCTGCCGGTGACCTACCAGGAGGCCCTCGAGACCTACCTGGTCGAGGACCTCGGCGGCGTCATCAGCGCCGCCGACTACCCCGTCGGCGGCGAGGGGCGCATCACGCCCGCCGCCTGACGCAGCACCCCGGACGGGGGGGGGGGGGGGGGGGGGGGGGGGGGGGGGGGGGGGGGGGGGGGGGGGGGGGGGGGGGGGGGGGGGGGGGGGGGGGGGGGGGGGGGGGGGGGGGGGGGGGGGGGGGGGGGGGGG
>NZ_JBJHAC010000045.1:0-10978 GCF_054050835.1 Blastococcus sp. SYSU DS0510
GTGCCAGGTTCGCGGCGAACACCACCGCCCCGGCCACCATCAGGAACAGCTCGTGGCCGTACCCGGACTTGCCCGGGGAAGCGCTGTTCTGCCCGAGCTGGGTGCGGGCGTAGGAGGCCCCGACCGCGGCCGGCAACAGTTCCAGGCCGAGGATCGAGGTCGCCTCCCGCCAGTTCCGCAGCCAGTCCAGGACGTCGAGGGTGGTGAGGATGACCGCGGCAGCGACGGCGGCAGCAAGGAAGGCCACCCCCGCGTCCACCAGAGCAGGGCGCCACCCGGACGCCCCTGAGCCTCCCAGGTGGCGGGCGAGGCCGATGACCAGCAGGACGGTCCCGACCGCGAGGGCGGCCAGGCGGTAGCGGTCGACGGCCAGACCCAGCCGCCACACCTCCATCGTCATCAGGACCGGCATGGCGAAGAGCAGGGCTCCGCCGACAGCCCGGCCGAACCCCTTGATCAGGTGGTGCGCCTCGGTCTGCTGTGGCATCGCGCTCCACTCAGGTCAGGTCACGCACAGTCCGCACGGGTAAGGAAGTTGGTCGGTTTGACAAGTCCTCCGACCAGCGTCCAGACATCCCTGGCAGGAGCGAGACGCTACCGAGAGGTCCGGGATCCAGTTGAGGACGCCCGCCGGGCAGGTCGGAAGAGGGGCAGTCCCCGCGCGATCAGCCGCTGCAGTGCTGACGGACCAGAGGCGAGCGACCGGCGTCGCTCAATGGGGCGGGGACACAGAAGCGAGCCGGTGGCCCGAGAATCCACGGACGTCTGCCACAGAGCTCAGCGGGATTCGAGTGAGGGGCGGCGTCCGGCCAGGCCGACAGCCTGCCACCCGCGAACCGGCCCGCCCACAGCTTCCGCGGCCCACTCGCGCAACCGATGAGTGAGCGGGCGTGACCGCCACTGCCCGAGATCGACCCGCTCGCTGCTGGTGAGGTCCTCGTCGAACTGGTCGTCCAGCACATGCACGACGGCCGGGTCTGCCATCACGAGACATACCCGCTCGTTCAGCGCCATCGACCGCACATCGAGGTTGGCGGTCCCGCCCCTGGCAACAGCGTCGTCAACGGCGATGACGTTCGAGTGCATGAGGCTGGATTGGTACCGCCAGATCTCGATGCCCGCGGCCGGAACGCATCGTAGTCCCGCTCGCCAACAGCGCTCTCCGGCTCCGACATGACGGCTCCGGCTCCGATGCGGCCTCGCCTGGGGCCTCCACAGCGAGGGCGCAGTAGCGCCGAGATGGCGTCATGGAGCAGGTGCGGTTGCGCGGTCCACCGTCCGACCAACGCCAATCGACCGGGGACGAGGTGTGTATGCGGGAGGGCATTGGCCCGGGACGGACGGCGGGGGTGGATCGCGGGGCGGCTGGCGCCGGGGCCGCCCCCGTCATCCCTGTTGGGCCCCTCCCACCGAGAAAGCCTTGCTCCGCCCTGCGGGCCGCCCCAGGGACAGCAACACTCGGCAGGCATCCATCCCCGTCTCCAGGAGGACTGCCGTGCCGAGGGTCGACCGCATTGCCAAACCGTGGGGCAGCCGCACCCCGTATGGCCCAGGGGAGACCTGGCCGACCCGCGTGGACTCGTACCTCGCCGACGGGCTCACAGAGGCGGACGTGGACCGCTGGGTGCAGTCGGCGACGATCCTGCACTCCAACGGCGACGGCCTGGACATCGCCGTCAAGGACGAGCGAATCGTGGGTGTTCGTGGCCGTGAGGTCGACCGCGTCAATCACGGCCGGCTCGGCCCCAAGGACCTCTTCGGCTGGCAGGCGAACAACTCCCCCGATCGGCTCACGAAGCCGCTGATCCGCAAGCGGGGCAAGCTCGTCGAGACCGACTGGGACACCGCGATGAACGCGGTGGTCGGTCGCGCGAAGGAGCTCCTCGACGAGCAGGGACCCAGCGCGATCAGCTTCTACACCACCGGGCAGCTGTTCCTCGAGGAGTACTACACCCTCGGGCTGATCGCCCACGGCGGCATCGGCACCAACCACGTCGACGGCAACACCCGCCTGTGCACCGCCACCGCAGCGGCAGCGCTGAAGGAAACCTTCGCCTGCGACGGCCAGCCGGGCAGCTACACCGACATCGATGACGCCGACGTCATCGCGCTCTACGGCCACAACATGGCCGAGACCCAGACCGTGCTCTGGAGCCGCGTCCTCGACCGGCTGGCCGGGCCGAACCCGCCGAAGGTCATCTGCGTCGACCCGCGGGAAACGCCGGTCGCCCGCGCGGCCACCGTGCACCTGGCGCCCCGGCCGGGCACCAACGTGATGCTGATGAACGCGCTGATCCACGAGCTCATCGCGAACGGCTGGATCGACCAGGCGTACATCGAGGCGCACAGCGTCGGCTTCCCGGAGCTGGAGAAGCAAACCGCGAGCTACACGCCCGAGGTGGCGGCGGAGGTGTGCGACGTCCCCGCGGAGCAGATCCGGGAGGCCGCCCGCATCATCGGCACCGCGGAGCAGCTGATGTCGTCGGTGCTCCAAGGCTTCTACCAGGCCCACCAGGCCACCGCGGCGGCCGTGTGCGTCAACAACATCCACGTGATCCGGGGCATGCTCGGCAAGCCCGGCTGCGGCGTCCTCCAGATGAACGGCCAGCCCACGGCGCAGAACACCCGAGAGTGCGGTGCCGACGGCGACCTGCCGGCGTTCCGCAACTGGTCGAACGACGCGCACATCCGGGACCTGGCGAAGGTCTGGAACGTCGACCCGATGCAGATCCCGCACTACTCGCCGCCGACGCACATCATGCAGCAGCTGCGCTACATGGAAGAGGGCTCGATCCGCTTCCTCTACGTGACCGCCACCAACCCCGCGGTCTCCCTGCCGGAGCTGCGGCGGATCCGGGACATTCTCTCCCAGCAGCGCCTGTTCCTGGTCGTGCAGGACATCTTCCTGTCCGAGACCGCGCAGCTCGCCGACGTCGTGCTGCCCGCGGCGACGTGGGGCGAGAAGACCGGCACCTTCACCAACGTCGACCGCACCGTGCACCTGTCGGAGAAGGCGGTCGAGCCGCCCGGTGACGCCAAGTCGGACCTCGACATCCTCATCGACTTCGCCGCCCGGATGGGCCTGAAGGACAAGGACGGCGCCCCGCTGGTGAAGTGGTCGACGCCCGAGGAGGCGTTCGAGGGCTGGAAGGAGTGCTCCCGCGGCCGGCCCTGCGACTACACCGGCATGAGCTACGACAAGCTCCGCGGTGGCAGCGGCATCCAGTGGCCGTGCAACGACGAGCACCCCGACGGCACCGAGCACATCTACGTCGACGGGCAGTTCTGGGCCCAGCCGGACTACTGCGAGAGCTACGGCCGCGACATGGTGACCGGCGCACCCGTCGAGGAGACCGAGTACAAGGCGCTGAACCCGACCGGCAGGGCGGTGCTGAAGGCCGCGGAGTACGTGGCGCCCCACGAGGTCCCCCGCCAGGAGTTCCCGTTCCAGCTCATCACCGGCCGCACGCTCTACCACTTCCACACCCGGACGAAGACCGGCCGGGCGCCGCAGCTCCAGGCGGCCGCGCCGGAGGTGTGGGTGGAGATGTCGGCGAGCGACGCCACCGACCGTGGTTGGACCGAGGGCGACGTCCTGGAGGTGACCACCCCCCGCGGCCGGGTGCAGGGCCGGCTGCGCATCAGCGGCATCCGCCCGGGGGTCCTGTTCCTGCCGTTCCACTACGGCTACTGGGACACCAAGGACGGCTCCCACCCGCGGAAGAAGGAGGCCGGCCGGGCGGCCAACGAGCTCACCCTGACCGACTGGGACCCGGTGTCCAAGCAACCCATCTTCAAGACGGCGGCGGCCACGGTGCGACGGGTGTCAGCCGCGAAGGGGCGCCCGTCGCTCGCGCCGACTACGACCGGGTCGGCGCCGGTCACCGGGTCGGTGCCACCGACCACCGGCGGGGACACCGCCCACGCCGAGGAGCTCGTGGAGGGACGGCGATGAAGCTCGACATGGCGATCGAGGAGCTGCACCGCTCCGAGAACCACCTGGTGACCGTGCTGACGTCCATGTCGGACAAGCACAAGACCGACCACGAGGTCTTCTACGTCTGCCGCGACATGGCGAAGTGGTCACGGCAGCATGTGGCCGACCTCGCCCACATCGGGACGGACTTCGGCCTGAATCTGGACCCGGAGGCGTCCGAGGACCCCGGCCTGCTGGCGACCATGAAGCAGCAGGCCGCGCAGCTCATGGGGCGACGGTCGGCACCGGGGCTGCTGCTGCTCGCCGACCTCCGGCACCTCTATCGGGAGGCCGCCGGCACCTCGGTGGACTGGGAACTCCTCGCCCAAGGCGCGCAGGGCGCCAAGGAGCAGGAGCTGCTCGACCTTGCGGAGCGCTGCCACCCGGAGTCGCTGCGGATCACCCGCTGGGCGAACGCCTACCTCAAGGTGACGTCTCCGCAGGTGCTCGCCAGCTGATGACCGCGCCTCCCGCCGCCCGCGTCGTCCTCCGACCGCTGGCGACGCCGCTACCGCTCGGCTTCCTGGCCCTCGCCCTGGCGACGACGGCCTTCGCGGCCCTGCAGCTGGGCTGGATACCACCCACGCAGGGCCGGGTGGTCGCCCTTACCGCGCTCGTCGCCACGGTGCCGCTGCAACTACTGGCCTCGGTGCTCGGCTTCCTCGCCCGGGATCCGGTCGCCGGCACGGGGATGGGGTTGCTCGCCGGCACCTGGGGCGTCGCCGGCTTCACGACCCTGAGCTCCCCACCAGGGGCGACCAGCGAGGGCCTCGGCGTGGTCCTCGTGGTCGCCGGCCTCGCCATGGCCCTTCCGGCCGCGGTGGCGGCAGCGAGCAAGGTCGTACCCGCGGCCGTGATGGCGCTGGCCGGAACCCGGTTCATCGTGACGGGAATCTACGAGATCACCGAATCAGCAGCGTGGAAGACCGCGGCGGGGTGGGTGGGCCTCGCCCTGGCCGTCGGCGCCTTCTACGCCGCGCTGGCCCTGGAGCTGGAGGGCGCGCGGGAGCGCACCGTGCTGCCGGTCGGCCGACGGGGCGCCGGCGCGGACGCCATGGCGGGACACGGCCCCCTGGACCCGGCACACCTCGTCAGAGAGGCCGGGGTCCGGCCTCAGCTCTGAAGGTGCCCCGACCGCCAGAGCTTCCGCCGTCGGACAACTGTGCCCGCAGCTCCCGCAGCGCAGTGCTGCCCTACCGACGTCGACGAGCAGCCGGGTCATGAGCGGCGCGTCAGGGAGCGGGCTGCTAGCGATGCGCATGCAGCATCGCCCGTTCCGCAGTCGTTCTCCCGGCCAGCCCGGTCCCGGCCTCGCTCACGGGTTCGCGCACCGTGCCCCCCCTACTGCTTCGCGCCATCGACAATGGCTTGCGCAATGTCGCGGAGCTTGCGGTAGGACCGCTGCGACGCCCCGGACAGGATGGCCAAAGCCTCCGCGGCGTCACAGCGACGCTGCGCCATGAGACGGGCCACGGCGTCCAGTTCGGCGAGAAAAGCCTGTCCCGCTGTTCCAGTCACCCGGGCCCGGACGTCACCGCCTACATCCCGGGACCATCGCGATGACGGTCACCGCACGGGTGGCATGCTCGCGGTACGAGACCGACGACCTCGCCGTCCTGATGATCACCGTCCCGAGCTGACGCGCCGTCACCCCGTCACCCCATCTCGCCGGTCCCGGCGTGCGCGACGCCGGGTCAGTTGGGGATGACGGCGCCTGCGCCCGGGCGATGCGCGCTGCGGCGGAGTTGCAGCGCCGCACGCTGCAGGGTCGGTGATGCGCCCCGGAGGGTGAGCTGCCGGTGGTGCCGGGCCGCCCGGCGGTACGCGACTGCGATGGCGCGTAGACCGTGGTGGTCGCCCACCGTCACTCCGCTCAGGTCGAGGGTCCACTGCGCGCACGGGGTAAGTAGGAGTGCGGAGATGGCGTCCTGGAGCAGGTGCGCGGTGGCGCGGTCCAACCGTCCGACCAGCTCCAGGCGGCCGGTCACGAGGTCCAGCGCGCGAGAAGCCGCGAGACGTCGTCGCAGCGGGGATCGGTCAGAGAAGCGGACGGCAGGGCCACTGCGGTCACCTCGAGAACGAGGAGGAGTCGCCGGTGGCGGAAGGGAACAACCGGCACCCGCACCGGTGCGGGCAGAGGCCGCGTTTTCGACCCATTGAGACGCTAGCCCGCCTGCGGCGCAGAAGCCACCGGCGCAGCCGTCGCCGCGTGGCCAGCCCGGCAAGCTGCGGCACGCGGGCGGTGTGCTGCACCAGGCCCTCCCCCGCAACGCCGTCCATACCTTTCGGGTACGTCGGTACGCGACGACGGTTGCCGCCCTGGGATCCGGGAAGGGGCACGGGCATGCCGAGGACCGTGGAGATCACCCTTCCCCCCGATCTGGTCGATGCCGCGGTGGAGGAGTTGCGCGGTCTCGAGCCGCTGTCGCTGCGCGTGCTGCGTGGCGTGTCGCTGCAGCCGCCGGGGGACGTGATCAGCGTGGAGGTGACCAACCGTCGGCTGGCCGCGGTGATGCGCCTGGCCGACCGGTGCGGCGTCGGTCAGGAGTCCTCGGTCTCGCTGTCCACGAGCAGGCCGGCCAGCGTCATCTCCGCCGGCCGGCAGGACGACGTGCTCCGGGACATCACCAGTGGGACAGCCGAGGAGATCGAGCTCGAGATCGGCCGGGAGAGCACCATGACCGCCGGCAAGCTCGGCGTGATGGCCACCGCCGGCCTCCTGGCGGGGCTCGGCCTGGCCAGCGGCACCCTGCACCTGATCATCGGCGCCATGGTCATCGCACCGGGCTTCGAGCCGTTCAGCCGCCTCGCCCTGGGCCTGATCGAGCGCAGCCGCGCCTGGCAGCGCGGCCTCGTCGACATCGCCAAGGGGTACGCCGCCCTGGCCGCCGGCGCCGCCCTCAGCGCCGCCGCCTGCGCCGCCTTCGGCGCCGGCGCGCTGGCGGCGGGCACCAGCAGCTACCTACCGTCGTCGACCCTGATCGACTACTTCTCCACCACGTCCTGGACCAGCTGGGCGGTGGCCCTGGTGGCCGGGCTGGGCGGAGCGCTCCTCCTGGTGATCAACCGGCGCGTCCTGACCGCCGGGGTCATGATCGCGCTCGGCCTCATCCCCGCCCTGACCCTGGCGGCCATGGCCCTGGTCGCCGGCGACGTCGAGCTGGCCATGCGCAGCCTGGGACGGTGGAGCGTGGACGCCACCGTGGTGACGGCGACTTCGGCGGCGGTCTTCCTCTGGCACCGCAGGCACGACGGCCGAGCCGCCACCGGTTGACCGGCACAGGGACTCCGTCGAGGGGCCTCCGGCAGTGACACCCAGCAGGCCGGCGCACCGCCTCGCTGAAAGTCTTGGCGACGAGGACAGATCGTCCACGGTCACCGATCGGGCACGCGGCCCCGGTTGACACGCCCCGGTTGGGACGGCCCTGGGGCCGGGTACCCGCCAGCAGTGCCAGACACCAGAGATTCCCTACAGCGCGTCGCCGCCGAGACGTTCGGCTGGCCGGAACTGCACCCCGAACAGCTCGAGGCGATGGAGCACGTGATGGCCGGGCGCGACGCCCTCGCCGTCCTGCCCACCGGCGCCGGGAAGTCCGCCATCTACCAGGTGCCCGCACTCCTGCTGGACGGCCCCACGCTGGTCGTGTCGCCGCTGCTGGCGCTCCAACGCGACCAGATGGAGGGCATCGAGGACTCGGCCGCCCCCGAGGCCGTGGCGGTCAACTCGGCCCAGCGGGCCGGGGAGACCCGGCACGCCTGGAACGCCGTCCGGGAGGGCGACGCCGAGTACCTGTTCCTCTCCCCCGAACAGCTGGCCAAGGACGAGGTCCTCGCCGAGCTCGCCGAACTCGGCATCAGTCTTTTCGTCGTCGATGAGGCGCACTGCGTGTCGGCCTGGGGCCACGACTTCCGCCCCGACTACCTGCGTCTGGGGACAGCGATCGAGCGGCTCGGGCACCCGCCGGTCCTCGCCCTGACCGCGACCGCGGCGCTGCCGGTTCGCCGGGACATCGTGGAGCGGCTCGGCCTGCGCGACGCGGCCGAGGTGATCGTGAGCTTCGACCGGCCCAACTTGCGGCTGGCCGTGGAACGGGAGAGCGACGACCGGCGGAAGCGGTCCGCCGTCGTCGTCCGGGTGAGCGCGCTGATGTCCGACCCGGCCACGCGCAGCGGGCTGGTCTACGTCGCCAGTCGCAAGGACGCCGAGTACTACGCCGACGAGCTCGCCGAGGTGGGCCACCGTGTCGCGGCCTACCACGCGGGCATGAAGGCGGCCGACCGCAAGCAGGTGCACGAGCAGTTCCTCGACGGCGAGGTGGACGTGGTGGTGGCCACCTCCGCCTTCGGCATGGGCATCGACAAGCCGGACGTCCGCTTCGTCGTCCACGCCTCGGCACCGGAGTCGCTGGACTCCTACTATCAGCAGATCGGCCGGGCCGGACGCGACGGCGAGCCGGCGGAGATCTATCTCTTTTACCGGGCCGAGGACCTGCACCTGCAGACGTTCCTCACCGCGAGCCACGCCCCCCAGGAGGCCCTCGAGGACGTCGCGGAGGCGCTCGACGAGCACGACGAGCCGGTGCGGGCGACCGAGCTCGCCGAGGACGTCGACGTGTCCCCGGCCAAGCGCACCCGCGCGGTCAACCTCCTCGAGCAGGCGGGGGCGGTGGGCACCACGGAGGACGGCCGCCTGGAGCTCCTGGACCCGGACGTCTCCCCCGAGGAGGCGGTGCACGAGGCCGTCGAGGTCTCCGAGAACCACCAGCGGCTCATCCGCTCCCGGATCGAGATGATGCGCGGCTACGCCGAGACCACCGGCTGCCGGCGCCAGTTCCTCCTCGGCTACTTCGGCGAGCAGCTCCGCCACCCCTGCGGAAACTGCGACACCTGCGAGGCCGGCACCGCCCAGGAGCACGCGGTCGACGACGCCCCCTTCCCGGTCAACAGCGCCGTCCGGCACGCCGAATGGGGGCACGGTGTCGTCATGTCCGTAGAGCCGGACCGGCTCACCGTGCTGTTCGACCAGGAGGGCTACAAGACCCTGGCTCGCGCCGCCGTGGAGTCCCAGCACCTGCTTGAGGCAGGGGGGTAAGAACTGTTCTCTAGCCCGGCTACGAAGTTGTGGACCCAGTCGTCGCTGCAGGCCCAACACCTTCCTGGTCGCGCAGGGCTGGATGGCCGAGCCCGACCGCAAGCACGTGTGGGCGCGAATCGACTACATCACGTGGGAAGGCGGTGTCCTCACGGCACAGCTGCCTGTCCTCGCCCAGCCGGCGAGTGAACGCGAGGGCACCGGCCGCCACCGGCGACCGTGACGTGGCCTCGGGGGATCAGCGATTCATCCCGGCGCTGACGTCGGTGGCGTCAGTCCCGGCGGCGACTGTCGGGCACCGCGCCCGTGACGGTCAGGTCGCGGGCGATGTCGACGAGCTTGCGGTTCAGCTCCTGGGAGACCCGGGTCAACACGCCGAACGCCTCGTCGGCGGTCAACCGGTGCCGCTCCATCAGGATCCCTTTCGCCTGCCCGATGACGTCCCGGCTGCTCATCCCGTGGCGCAAGTGCTGCTCGTGCGCGGCGCCGGCCAGCGCCACGGAGGCGTGGGTGGCGAACATCTGCCCGATCTCCTGGCACTCGTCGTCGAAGGCGCCGGGAGTGCGGGCGTACAAGTTCAGCGCCCCGAGCCGGTCGCCTTCCACGAACAGCTGGAAGGCGAGCATGCTGCCAACGCCACGGCCGCCGGCCTGCATGGAGAACTCAGGCCAGCGGTCGTCGGCGCCGATGTCGTCTACTCGGACGGCCTTCTGCTCCCAGATCGCATCCAGGCACGGACCCTGCCCGAGTCGCTCCTGCGGGGCGTCGACCTCCCGGGGAGATCGCTCGTGGACGCTCGCGCCTCGACCTTCGACCGCCCGGTCACGTAGCTGATGCCGCATTCCTCTGCATTCGGCACCACCCCGATCGCCCTGGTGGTGATCGCCTGCAGCGTGGCCTCGACGTCGCCGTGCTCCTCCTGCAGCTTCCGTGCGAATCGACTCATCACGTCACCGAGCCGCTGCACGGGGACCGAGCCGCTGCCCCCGATGTCCTGAGCGGATGCCATGGTCCCAACCTATCGGTGCGCCGGGCGCCGGCGGCCCGAAGAAATGGCGGATGCCGACTACGTAGATGACCATGACCAACACGGGGCCCCGGCGCCCCGCCCTGGTGAGCCCCCGCCCACCAACCCCACGCTCTACAACAGAGCACGGCCGGGGGGCCAGGCGTGGTCACGCCGTCGTTGCCTGGGCAACGTGTCAGCGAGAAGGACTGTCGAGGCGGGCCGGCCGGTCAGCCGGTCGGGCCCATCCGGGTGACCGCCACCTCGATCCGTGCACGCCCATGCCGCAATGCGTTGGACGCCAGCTCCTCGAAAGCCGGCCAGCTCGCCGTCGACCTCGACGAGTACCAGTACGAAAGCGATCAAGGCCCCTGTCTGCACGCCGCCCGCACCGGCGAGCTGACCGGAACCGCCGACACCCGCACCGACGACCGACGGCCGGACTACATGCCCCGAGCAGCCGAAGGTGGGGCCCTCGGCTCTCTGTCGGTTGCGCTGTCCATCGACGCCTGCGAGCAGATCTCCGGCGCGCTCAACATCTACGCCCGCCAGGTCGGCGCCTTCGAAGCCAACGCTCGCGCGGCGGCCACTCGGTTCGGTTCGTACGCCGCGGTGGCCGCCGTCGGCCATCGCCTCGACCGGGAGGGAGAGGCCGGCCTGCCGACCCGACGGAAGGATCGCCGACTGGACGATGCCTCGAGTCGTCCCGCCGGCGCGGAGTACCGACGCGCCTCGGACTTGCCCCGGCAGGAAACCCAGGGGTCAGTCGGCCGGCACGTTCGGTGGCACCCGCTCGGGACCGGCCTCGGCCGGGCGCGGCCGGTCCTGCGGGTGCAGCCGCACCGCGACCAGAGCGACGTCGTCGTCGGGCGCGTCGGGCAGCATCCGGGCCAGCAGCTCGTCG
>NZ_JBJHAC010000046.1:0-9976 GCF_054050835.1 Blastococcus sp. SYSU DS0510
GGGCGGCGGGGCGGGGGCCGGGGCTGGAGATGGTGTAAGTTGGTGTTTGGGGGGTGGGGCTGCGGGGGGGGGGGGCGGTAGAGGGGGGGGCCCGGGCGGGGGGGGGGGGGCCCACGGTGGCGATGGCGGTCAGGAGGCCGGGCGGAACTCCGCCTCGGGTTCCTGGCGCTGCCGGCAGATCCAGCAGGTGTCCGGTGCCGGCTGGTTGGGGGAGTGCAGGCGGGCGGCGTCTGCGGTCACCCAGTCGGCGTAGGACTTCTCCCAGACGGCGGGGAACTCCCGGCGCAGCCGTTCTTCGACCTGGTCGACGGCCTGCCACAGCGGGTCGGCGATCAGATCATGCGCCAGGTGTTCGGCGGCTGCGGTTGCCAGCTGTTCCCGTCGGGTCAGCAGCTTGCGCAGCTGGTAGTCACGCAGCCGTTCCGGCGCCGGGACGCTCGGACTCGGTTCGTTGGTCATCGGTTGCTCCGGTGGGTTGGCGCGCTTCGGCACCGGCGGTGCCGGGTGACGCGGACGGTGCGATGCCGTCCGCGTCACCCCTGAGCGCGCCCAGTTGGAACCCAAGCCCGGGGTCAGTCCCGTGCCGAGGCCTCCTCCAGCCAGCTGAGCACCAGCTTCGCGTCGTGCGCGAGGGCGGAGAGGCGCGCCTCCAGTCGGCCCAGCTCCCGGGCGCAGTCAAGCCGGCGCTCCATGCCGGCGCAGTCCGGGCAGGCCCCGGTGCTCTGCTCCAGACGCGTGAGCAGCACCTCGGCGGTGGTGCGCAGCGCGGCGATCTGTGCCGGGCCGGGCCCCCAGTGCAGCGGCAGCGGCAGCTGCCCGGCGGGCAGTCCGAGCAGAGCGGCCGCGCGGGCGAGCACGCCGCGGTCGGACAGGGCTGCGATGCGATCCGATGACCACGGCTGGTGGACGTCGATGGTGGACGGGACGGGACGCACGGACATGGCCGGCACCTCCGAGGGACTGGCGACCCGTGGGCCGCGGCGGACGATCCGCGCCGCCACTGGTGCCGGTGTCGGTGCTGGCTTCATTCGCCTCGGCGACGACCTCACCGGCGCGGCCAGCTGACCGTCGACGGGCGATTGACAGGCAACGGATGCCCGGGACGGTGCGTGTCGCGGCCTGCGGTGAGCCTCACGGCGAACTACTCGACCGCCTGAACCTCGTGCTCCGCAGGAGCGCTACAACTCCACAGATGACGAACGGCCGCGCACCAGGGGCCGAGGATGGCAAGCCGGCACGACAGGAGGTGAACCGACACCGCCGCGCCGCCTCGACCTGCTCTGGTGACCGCGCCGTACCTCGAGGTCGCACACGGGCCCGGGCTGGCAGTACGGCAGGACAGGAGGTGAACCCGAGGACGCCACGCCAGCTCGCCCTTCCGTCGGTGAGGTCACCTACGGTGACGACACATGCGCGGCCGTCCGCGACGATCGAACCGAGACCACGGGGAGGAAGCAGGTGCCGGATCCCGAACCCCGGACGCCCGCGTCAGGTGAAGGACCTGCGGGGCCCCCAGGCACCCCATTGCCGGGTAAGAACCCCGAGCTCCTGCCGACGCCGTCGCTGTCGTGGGAGGAGTTCGAGGACTTCACCGAGCGCCTGCTCAGCGCGCACCGCTTCTGCCCTGAGCCGCTGCGTCACGTCGTCCGGGTGGAGCGCTGGGGCCGCCGAGGCGACAAGCAGGACGGCATCGACTTCGAGGGCGACTTCAGCGACGGTGCGTCGGCGAGCTGGCAGTGCAAGCGCCAGGACACGTTGACGCCCGGCGACGTCCGGGCGGCGGTGAATGCCTGCACCTTCGAGGCAGACGTGCACCACCTGGTGTTCTCAGGGGAGGCGTCCCGCGATGCCCGCGACGAGATGGCGAAGTACTCGAACTGGGAACTGCTCGACCAGCGTGGTCTAGGGCGGCTTCTGCACGATCTCCCTCTGCACAAGCAGAGGGACGTTCTTGATGCCACCTGGGGCGTGGCGGTGCGCAGGATGCTGCTCGAGGTGCCGGGCGAGGACGCCTTCCTCTCCCTCGACACGTTCGCCGCCGACCGCCGAGACCCCAACACGGTCCTCAACGACCTGGGTCCCCGTGTAGGCCGGGAAGCCGAACTCGAGGCCCTGGGCGCAGCGCTCAACCGCAGCGGCGACTGGCCGGCCGTCGTGATGGTGACCGGCCCAGGCGGCCGCGGAAAGACCCGGCTCCTCGTCGAAGGGCTCGCACAGTTCCAGGACGAGAACCGCCAGATCGCAGTGGTGTGCCTGTCACCCGGCCGCGCCGTCGACGCCGCGGCGCTTGGCGAGCTGCCGCAGACGCCGGCTGTCATCGTCGTAGACGACGCGCACCAAGACCCCTCCGCAATCGCACCGTTGCTCCAGTACGCCCGGAATGTCGACGGCACCCAGTTGGTCCTGTCCTCACGTCCGTCCGGCACCCGCGCCCTACGGGTGCAGATCGCCAATGCCCGGTACCGGCTGAATCAGATCGCGACCGTCGAGGTGGGCGAGCTCGGCAAGCCGCAGGCCCGCGCCCTGGTCGACTCCGTCACCGAAGGCTTCCGTCTGCAACCGGCCGCACGTGAGTACTTCGCCGGACAGGCGGTGCACTCACCCCACGTCGCGGTCATCGCCGCGGACCTCATCCGCCGGGGAGAGCTCACAGCGCCGGTCGTAGTCGATCCGGGACTCCGTGAAGAGGTCCTAGCGCGCTACGAGGAGTTGGCGGCTCGCGAGATCGACGGCGTTCCCGGTGACACCGTTCGACGGCTCCTCGCGGTCTACGCGGGCCTCGGGCCGGTCGACGACGCGGACCTGCGTGGGACCATCGCCGAGTTCTGCGATCTGACGCTGGTAGAGCTGCTCCGCCTGCGTCAAGGCCTGCATGACCGAGGCGTGCTGGTCACCCGCGGTGGGCTCACGCGAGTGGTGCCGGACGTCCTGGCCGACGACATCCTCGAGCGGGAGGCCGCGGTTGGCACCGACGCCACCGGCTTCGCCGAAGACCTCTGGAACGCATTCTCGGCCACCCACGCCGAACGGTTGGTCATCGCGTTGGCGGAGCTGGACTGGCGGCTCACCCAGCGAGGGGGACCGTCAGTCTTCGGCTCGGTATGGGCGTACTTCCAAGAAGGCTTGAACGCCGCGAACTTCGAGGATCTTGAGTACGCGCTCAAGCGGCTCAGTGGGCTCACCTCTACGCAGCCGCTGGCCCTCGTCGAGTTCCTCGACGGAACTCGAGCGCGGCTCGACCACATGGAAGCGACCGTCGCCCTACCTCCCTGGCCGCCCGATTCCAGCTGGCCCGTGCCAGACGGCGAAGAGCCCCTGTGGTGGAGAAGGCCAACCAACGCCGATGACGTTCGGCGACTCATGCCCGAGCTGTACGGCCAGTGCGCGGCCAGCGCGCCAGAGTTGCTCGAGACCGTGCTCGACGCGCTCTGGGCGCTGCGACGCCGCGACACGCGGCCGACCAACCAACACCCCGGGCACGCGGAGCGCGTGATCGTCGACCGCTTGGCCAACCTCGGCGACCTCCCCGATCTGTCCTTCCCAGAACGGATCGTCGACCGGGTGAAGCGTTGGCTTGCCGAACCCGCCACCGGCGGTGCCGCGAGGTCACCGCTGTTCGCCCTCCGGCCGCTTCTCGCGAAGGAGGCGGAGAACCACATCACGGAGACCCGGCGCCAGTTGATCCTGCGGTCCTTCCCGGTTTCCCCAGACTGGTCACGCACCGTCCGCGACGCGATCCGGGCGACGTTGCGCGACCTCGCCTGTGGCACCGACGTCGGATGCGCCGCTGCCGCCATCGACCTGCTCGGCGACGCGCTCCGGCCACCGCCAGGGCTGTACGGAAGAACGGCCAGCCGGGACGAAGTGCTCGCCTGGGATGGCGATGATCTGGCGACGCTGGCCGTGCTCCAGCACGTCGCCGACGCGACCACGAGTGGAGTCGTTCGTCGCCTGATCCGGAAGGAGATCGCGTGGACGGCGGAGCGGGCGTTGTCGCTACCACTCCGGCACGCGGCGCTGACGCTCGTGACCGCACTCGACGAGCACGACGATGATCTGATCGAGCTGCTGTTGCACCAGTCGAGCGCGGGCGAGCCCACTCGCCGCGGTGTCCCCGTCCCCACGCTGCAGGAACTTCAAGAAGCAGAAGCGGCGAGCGCCGAGCGCGACGCTGCGATGTCGAACGAGGAGCGCGAGTGCGCCCACTCTGCCCGGATTCGAGGGCTTGTGGACCGCAAACAGTCATTCCGGCAGGAGCTCGCTGAACGAGTGGTGAGCGACCTTGCTGGCCCGGAGGACCCAGGGCAGATTGTCGCGACCCTCGACGAGACGGGCCGTCAGATCCGCGCAGCCCTCCCAGATCACCGCCTGACGTTCTGGTCGATCTGGCGCCAGCTCGGGCTCACCCGACCGAACGTCGTGCCGGGGACCGTGCTGGCGATCGCCTCCGGTGCGCCCGGGCCGCTGGACGAAGGCCTGGACCAGCTGCTGAACGCGTGGGCCGACCACGACGAGGCCGGCCTGATCGACTTTCTGACGCACCTGGCGGAGCAGCGTAAGGAGGTCCGTCTGGCGGTCGCGACCGCGTTCGTCAACTACGGCTGGACCGACAGGGGCGAACGTCTCATCGACGTGTACAGCCGCGGCACGCTCGACACCGAGCCGGAGGTGCGGGACCGGTTCCTGATGGGCGCCCACCGGCTGCTTGCGACTGCCCCCGCGGAGACGGCGGCGTCGCTGCTGGCTCAAGACATCTCGCCCTTCGCCGCGACGCGCGCCCTCGAGCAGGCGTGCGGCTACGACGGCGCCTCCTGGGGGCGGCAGCTAGGTGAACACGACGCACAAGCAGTCCTCGACCTTGTAGCCCACGCTGGATGGCAGGACTACACGCTCCAGCAGCTCGTCAGTGCCATCGCCAGGGCCCATCCGCTGCTGGTTCTCGACCGTCTGTTGACTGCGCACCGCGCCGGCCAGCTGCCTTCGGAGGTGGACGGACTCGCCGCGGCCCTTGATGACCAAGCCGAAGCGCTCGTCCAGTGGCTTCTCGACCAGGCACACGAAGGTGCGCCCCCCGAGTCATCGGCCGTCGTTGGTCTGGTCATGGAGCGGGTGACCGACTCGCAGGCGCAACGTCTCGTCGCCGCCTCGGCGGCGGTTGACCGCGCCGGGCTGCTCGGACTGAGCGCTCTCCTTCGGGACGTCTCCACCTGGCCGCTGCGGCAGCCGTGGCTGGCACGGCACCTGATCTCGAAGGCGAGAGAGAAGGATTCGGACGCCGCGGCGTCGGTGCGCGCGGACATCGCGGCCGCGATGCACCTCGGGACGTACGGCTCCGTGAACGGCGTCTCCGAGGAGCTCAACAGCGGCGTTGCGCTAGCAACCGCGTGTGCCGAGGCTGAGACGGACGTCGAGTTGCGTGAGGACTTCGAGAACGCCCGTGCCCGCTTCGAGCAGAACGCAGCCTGGCTCCTCCGCCGGAACGCCGAGGACGACGAGGAGGAGTAGCGGTCTCACCTCTCGTCGCCTCGCCCCGGTACCGAGTGGTGTGAATGAATCGGGATCTTGATGTGATGGCCGTTCGGGGAAGATCAACTACGACGCGTTGACCTGCGGAGACGCATTTCGGGGAAAACCCCACCAGGACCGTCTTACTCGAACCCACGTCCAAGGACGCGGAAGCGAGCAAGCCGGCCCACCCCTGTGGAACAGCCCCGGCACCGTTGGTGCCGGGGCTGTTCGTCTTTCTGGGCACCGACCGGCGCTGCCGCACGCTCATGGACGTCGTCCAGGAGCGTGCGGCGGCCTGCAGCTCACCGAAGGGCTCCTGGTAGCGCACCTCGGTGACATCGTCCTCGTCGAGGTACAGCCGCTCGAAGAAGGTCTGCGTCAGCAGCCGACGAGTGGTGTCGGCAGCGGCCTGGAAGAGCTGCTGCGGCTTGTCGAGCAGACGCAGCGCGGCCGTCAAGGCATCAGCGCCTTCGGCCAGGTCCTGTTCGACGCTGTCGAGCTGCTGTCGAGTGACACCGGATCACCTCCACCAAACCGACACCTAAGCCGTCTTACTCCAACCTCCACGAAGCGCTGGCAGGGCAGCTTGCGTCACCCCCGGCGGGACTGCTGGCCTCCCGGCTGTGGCCGGCGCTTGGTCTCGGTGGGCCCTGACCGTGCTTCAAACCCTTGCGCCACCATGTGCATCCGTGTCACTGTCCGCGCGCACCCCGACGTGATGTGAGAAGTGGATCTAGTCTAATGCGCGATGCGTCACGGCTAATTGCGGCAGTAGCCGCTTCCTATTGTGTTAATCTGTGACATAGGGTATGCATAATCACGAACCCAGCAATGTAGAGTCTCCACGTCGCCGGACGAAGTCCACGGTCCTGATCGTCATTGCTGCTATCCTTCTTCTCGGCCTGCTTTTGATTCTCTTTGTGCGCCCTAGTGGCAATGCTGCACTACGAGTTGCCAATCAGTTTCAGGTGCCTGAGGCATGGTCGCTCCGGCAGGAGTCGATCGAACCGCCACGCCTGATCTGTTTGGGAGGCAACCCCTGTCCCAACGTGCAGCGGCAATGGGGTCCGGCTGACGTCCTATCAACGTCGGACTTGAACCGCCTCTTCGAGGAAGCGGGGTGGGATATGGAGTTCGAGGAGCCCTGCGAGCCTCGACAAAACGGCGCCGCCACTTTCACATCTTGCACGGCCAATGGAGTAGTGGAGGACCTTACGGTTCGTGTGACTTACCGCAGTGACAGTGCGGCACCCGAGGCATCGACACTGAGTCTCGACGTCCGCTAGCAGACAGTCCCTGGTTCCTACCACCTGAAGGAAAGCTCGTGAAACTGCTGCTTCGAGCGTTCTTAGCGCTCCTTATGGGATGCGCCGGTCTCGTGGTTGTCGCTCCCAGTGCTAGTGCGGCGGCCGTCGATGACACTTGTGGCATCGTTGAGGCCGTCTGGGTTCGCGGTTCCGGCCAGGCGCTGGGGGCGACGGAAAACAACCGATTCAGGTCTCAACTGGAATCGCGGGTTGTTAGCGCGACGACAACACTGCACTACTTCGAACTCGGGTCCGATCCCGCGGGATATGGCGGGCACGTATACGAGGCCATCACCGTAGGCGAATGGTATAAGAACGGCAACGCGATCGGGGCTCGGCTCTCGGGCGGCCTTGGTAACGACTACGGCCGCAGCATCAATTCTGGTGTGGGCGAGTTGTACAACTACCTTTTGCAGCGCTTGGACAAGTGTCAATCCGCCCGCTTTGTTCTCGGCGGGTATTCGCAAGGAGCGCAAGTTGTTGGTCAGACCCTCGAGAAGATGGCCAGTGAGAACCCGGGGAGCACGGATCGAATCGACTTCTCGGCGCTCTTCGGTGACCCGAAGCTGTACCTGCCTGAAGGCGAGGGAATCTGGCCGGCCGCCTGCCGTGGTGAAGGCTACTCAACCTGGCGACGCATCGTGCCGGACTGTGACACTGACAACGGATCGCTGGGAGCCCGTAAGCCCTACTTGCCGACGGCAGTCAGTAGCAAGGTTGGGCTGTGGTGCGCCGATGACGACTTCGTTTGCGGATCAGACAAGCGTTTTTCGGTAACGGCGGGCCACTTCACATACGCCGCTACCGGAGGGGCTATCGATGACGCGGTGTTGGAGATAGCTCGCCGTCTCCGGAGCACCGTGCCTGCGCCATCGAGTGGCGGCATAAATGTCGAGATCGGACTGATTGGCGCGGGGACCACTGGCCTTGATGTGGCCTTCGTGATTGACACGACCGGCTCGATGGGTCCCTACATCGAGCAGGCTAAGGCCTTCGCCCGTTCAGCCGCAGCGTCGATTCAGGAGCAACGCGGTCGCGTGGCTCTGATCGCCTACAGGGACATCGGTGACGCTTACACCGCAACTATCTTTTCAGGTCTGAGCGGAGACCTCAGTGATTTCCAGGTGAAGCTGGATGGGCTGTCCCCGAGCGGTGGCGGCGATCTGCCGGAAGCGTTGCTGCACGCACTGATGACGACGCTGAACGGGCTCGACTGGCGGCCCGGTGCCACTAAGGCCGCCATCGTCCTGACGGACGCCGGCTTCCACAACCCGGACCGCGTCGATGGCAGCACCGTGGAGCAAGTTGCCGCGCGGGCGCTGGAGATTGACCCGGTCAACGTTTACCCCATCGTTCCCGAGTTCCTGGCAGGGGAGTATGCGGAGCTTGCCGAGCTGACGACCGGACAGGTCATTGTGAACAGCGGCGATACCGTTGGGTCGCTGACGACGGCACTCACCAGACTGCGCAACCGACCGGTGGTGCTGCTCCCACAGGCCGACTACTACGGCCAACCGGGTGAGCAGTTCACGTTCGACGCTTCTCGGTCGTACGTAGTCGGCTCCTCGATCACCGGCTACGAGTGGGACTTTGAGGGTGATGGCGTCTTCGACCAGACGACCACCACGCCAGTAGCAACACACCGCTACGCAGCAGCCTTCGACGGGTCAATGCAGGTCCGTGTCACTGCCGCAGACGGCGGCATCGCCAACGCTTCGGCGTTCGTGCACGTCGGCACAGCCCCACCGCGACTGCCGACGCCAGCGGCACCAATCAACGTGACGGTCCAAGAGATCGCCGCGTCGGGCGATAACAGCACCGTCCGCCTGTCGTGGACGCCTGCCGATGGCCTGAGCAACCGCTGGGCCGTCAGCGTCGGCGGTGTCCCTGTCGGGCTCAGTGGCGGTGCTGGCACAACGTCTGTGGAGATCACCGATGTAAACCGGCTGGCTGACGTGACCTTTGGCGTGGCAGGCGTGACAGCGGACGACGTCGTCGGCGCAGAGGCGACGGTCGTCCTGCCGAAGCGAAGCACGACGCCACCCGTAGCGACACCAACGATCGACATCGCCCCCGGGTCGGCCGATAACCCGATCAATCTGCGCAGCCGCGGCGTGACGCCGGTGGCGGTGTTGTCAACGGCGAGCTTTGACGCGACGCGCCTCGATGTCCGTTCCCTCTGCTTTGGTGACGCGGAAGCACCAGCGGAGCGGGACTGCACCGAGAGCCATGGTCGAGTGCACGCCGAAGACGCCAACCGCGATGGGCGACTTGATGCGGTTCTCCACTTCGACACACCGCAACTCGGGGTGGACGCGGGGGACACGCGGGCCTGTGCGAGTGGCCGACTTCCGAGCGGGGCGGCGTTCGAGTCCTGTGACGCCATCCGTGTCCAGCGGTAGGCAGAGCTAAGACCAAGGGGCTGTCGGACGGTGTGTCCGACAGCCCCTTGGCTTACCTTTCGAGCCAAACGAGCAGAAGTCATGGTTGTTTGATCGAGCGGACCCCGACTTACGCTTTTTGGTCGCGTGCTCTGAGTCGAACCCCTGCTCCACGAAGTGCTCGCTGACCGGTGCTTGCCCCAAATCCGAGCGCGTGGGCTATCTCAAGCGTTGACCTGCCCGCCCTGTACATCTCCTCCGCTTGGGCCACCTCGGCAGGACTAGGTCCTCGTCGGCGTGCGGCCACACCATGCTGCTTCAGCAGCTTGTTGACCGAGCTGTGGGCCAGGCCGAAGCGCTCGCCGACCTCACGAGTCGTCGCGCCGGCTCCGTAGGCGTCGACGATGGCTGCGACAGTCTCGTCGGTGAGCCGCTGGCTTAGCTTGCTCGGCGAGTGGGCAGATCGCGGCGTGACTGACGGCTCCGCGGCCGGTCGCTTTGCCATATGCCACGTCAGCCGGCTAACCCGCTGGACAGCTCCGTAGTTGTTCGAGTGACGTCGGAGTACCTCCACCCCGAGGTCTTCGCAGATTGTGCGGAGATCCTTCGCAGAATGACGAACCGCCCCGGACCTCCAGGTCCGGGGCGGTTCGAGTGGCGTCCACCAAGGTGGTGTGCGGCGGCCCCGGTGAGCAGCGGGCCCTGCACGTGAAGGCGGCCACCGCGTGATCTTCTGGAAAACCTCTCACAGCACTCCAGGAGAACAACGCGATGACCGCT
>NZ_JBJHAC010000047.1:0-8425 GCF_054050835.1 Blastococcus sp. SYSU DS0510
GGCCCGTCACCGACACCGACACCGCCGACGAGGAGGTGACCGACCAGCCGGCCATCCCGGCGCTCAGTGCCTGACCCAACCGAAGATCACGCGGTAGCCGTCACACACCACGCCAGCGGGCTTGACCGGAGGGTCCCGCGCAGGCACGACGGATGGGCTCAGCTCAAGTCGGGGACGGCACGTGACCGCGGTGCGGTCCGGAGGACCGCGATGTCATTGCCGGGCGCGGCTCTTGATGCGGGCGGTCAGCTCGGTGACCTGGGTGTACGTGGCCCGCCGCTCGCTCATCAGGTTAGTGATCTTCTTGACGGCGTGCATCACGGTGGTGTGGTCCTTGCCGCCGAAGGAGGCCCCGATGCGCGGCAGCGAGAGCTCGGTCAGCTCGCGGCACAGGTACATGGCGATCTGCCGCGCGTTGACGAGGGTGCGGCTGCGGTTGGTGCCCTGCAGCTCCTCCATCGTCACGGAGAAGTACTCGGCGGTCGCCGCCATGATGATCGCCGCCGTGATCTGCGGGCCCTGCTCGTCGCTGATCAGGTCCTTCAGCACCAGCTCGGCCAGCGGGAGGTCCACCTGCTGCTTGTTGAGGCTGGCGAACGCTGTCACGCGGATGAGCGCGCCCTCGAGCTCGCGGATGTTGGTCTGCACCTTGCTGGCGATGAACTCGAGCACCTGGTCGGGCACCTGCAGCCGCTCGCCCCACGCCTTCTTGCGCAGGATCGCGATGCGGGTCTCCAGGTCCGGCGCCTGGACGTCGGTGATCAGGCCCCACTCGAAGCGGGTGCGGAGCCGGTCCTCCAGGGTCGTGAGCTTCTTCGGCGGCCGGTCGGAGGTGATGACGATCTGCTTGCTGGCGTTGTGCAGCGTGTTGAACGTGTGGAAGAACTCCTCCTGCGTCCGCTCGGCGCGCTCCAGGAACTGGATGTCGTCGATGAGCAGGAAGTCGATGTCGCGGTACCGACGGCGGAAGTCCTCGGCCCGGCCGGAGTGCACCAGGTTGATGAACTCGTTGGTGAACTCCTCGGTGCTCACGTACCGGACGCGGACGTTGGGGAACATCCGCGCGGCGTAGTGGCCGATGGCGTGCAGCAGGTGGGTCTTCCCGAGCCCGGACTCGCCGTAGATGAACAACGGGTTGTAGGCGCGGGCGGGCGCCTCGGCGACGGCGACGGCCGCGGCGTGGGCGAACCGGTTGCTGTTGCCGATGACGAAACTGTCGAAGACGTACTTGGCGTTGAGACCCGGGTCCAGGCCGGCCGGCCGGCCGGCCTCGGGGCGGCTCCTGCGTGATCCGGCTCCCGATCCGCCGCGCCGCTGCTCCGCCGCGGCGGCGTCGACGTCGAACGGGAGGACGTCGGCGGTCTGCTCCGGGCCGGCGCCGCCCCAGTCCTGGCCGGCGGAGGTCGCCGCCGCGTCGCCGCCCCAGGTGGTGGTGCTCCAGTCCTCCGGGGCCCCGCGGTCGGCGGGGGGGCGCGGCGGGCCGTCGGCGGGGTGCAGCTCGCGGACCTCCGGGAAGCCCCGGGCGGCCGGCCGATCGGCGGACGCCGGGCGGTCCCAGGGGGCGGGGGTGCCCACGACGTCGGCGCGGACGCCGAACGCGCTGCGCCCGTCGTCGGCGCGGTCGCGGGTGGCCTGGTCCTCCTCGGCGCGCTGCGCCTCGACGGCCGACCACGGACGGCGGGTCGGCTCGTCGTCCCGGCGGTCCGCCGGCGGCGCCGCGGGCGCGTCCTCGAGCTGGACGGCGACGCGGATGTCGCGGCCGAACTGCTCGGAGAGCGCCTCGGCCAGCACCCGGCGCATCCGCGACTCGAGCACCGTCTGGGTGAACTCGTTGGGGGCGGCGAGCACGGCGGTGTCCTCCACCAGGCCCAGCGGCCGGGTCAAATTCAGCATCGCGTTCTGCTGCGGGGAGAGGCTGGTCGCCAGCCGCTCCCGGATCTGGTCCCAGACCGTCGCCAGGTCCAGCGTGGCATCGGCCATGCCGTCTCGTCCTCCCAGTGCTGTCGACCCCGCGGCCGCTCCCGGTGCGTCCGGACCGGCCGGGCCGCGCCCTCCGTCGACCGCGGACCGTCCACCGGTGGGTGCCCCGGTTGTGGACACACGAACGCGCGTGGTCCACATCGGTGTCCACAGGCTGTGCACGGCCGGCCGAGGGTTGCGCCGGCTCTGCACGGGACGCTGGCCGAGGCAGCAACGTCGCTGGTCACGGCCGTGTTCGGGCGGCTGGAGGGGTGGTTCGGCGGTCGGTCGACCGACGGGGTCGGCCCGCGCGCCGTGACCCTTGCGTCCGACGCGGAGCGACGGCGACGCTAACAGCCCCGTCCACAGCCGGGCAACGCCGCGGTGGGCGGAGCGGGCTCGCCGACCGGCCGGGGCGGGCGCCGTGCGACGTCGTCCCGACCGGCGCGCCGTCGCCGGTGGCCAGGGGCGTCGGGCGCACCATGGGCGGTCGGTCACCGGCACCGGGTGGTCCTCGGCTATGCTGGCCGGAGTCTGCGGACGGGTATGCCCGTCCCCGGCCTCGCCAGTCTGCGCGGTCGGGCCCGGGTCCGTCGGTCCGCAGTGCCAGCTTCCGGGGTTCCGGGGACGGCCACCGTGCCGCTCCGACGCCCTGCGCGTGCCCGTCCACCGACGGGGACGCATCGCCGATGCCGTGTAGTGGGAGTACCTCGTGAGCAAGCGCACGTTCCAGCCGAACAACCGTCGCCGGTCCAAGACCCACGGCTTCCGGCTGCGGATGCGGACCCGCGCGGGCCGGGCGATCCTCGCCACCCGTCGGCGCAAGGGCCGCGAGAAGCTCTCCGCCTGACGTGCTGTCTGCGCAGGCACGCCTGCGCCGGCGCCCGGAGTTCACTGCGGTCGTCCGATCCGGCCGGCGCGCCGGGCGACCGACCATGGTGCTGCACTACCTCCCCGAACGGCCCGAGCAGCCGGCCGGCGACGCATCGTCGCCGGTGGCTGCGCGGGCCGGTTTCGTGGTGGGGAAGAGCGTGGGCAACTCGGTGGTCCGCCACCGGGTGACCCGCCGTCTGCGAGCCGTCGTCCGGGCCGAGCTCGACCGGCTGCCGGCGAGCGCGGACCTCGTCGTCCGCGCCCGCCCGGAGGCCGCCGACGCCGACTCGGCGGCGCTGCACCGTGACCTGGTCACGGCTCTGGAGCGGCTGCTCGGCGACCGGGGTGCCCGGCGATGAGCGCGCCGGCCGGGACGTCCCCGCCCCGCTCCCCCGTCGCCCGGCTGCTGCTGGGCGCCGTCGGGTTCTACTCCCGGGCGATCAGCCCGGCGCTCCCGCCGCGGTGCCGGTTCCACCCCACCTGCAGCGCCTACGCGGCGGAGGCGGTGGGCCGGCACGGTGCGGCCCGCGGCAGCTGGCTCGCGCTGGTCCGGCTGGCCAAGTGCGCGCCGTGGCACCCCGGCGGGCTCGACCCCGTCCCTCCGGTCCGCGCGGCGCACGGAACCGAGGCGGGCGCCCGCTCGTCCACCTCAGCGGCACGCCCCGCGGGCGCGCCGTCCGATGACCCCGGCCGCGAGGCCACCCCGCCGGCCCCGTGCCGGACCCCGCAGGAGGAGTCCTCCGTTGCTTGACTGGCTGTACACCGCCATCTCCTGGGTCATGGCCCGGTGGCACTCGCTGTGGAACCTGGTCTTCGGTGAGCCCGCGCCCGAGACGGCCCTCGGTGGGCTGAGCTGGGTGCTGGCGATCGTCTTCCTGGTCGTCACGATCCGGCTGATCCTCTTCCCGCTGTTCGTCAAGCAGGTCAAGTCGCAGCGGGCGATGCAGGAGCTCCAGCCGGAGATCGCCAAGCTCCGCAAGCAGTACGGCAGCGACCGCCAGGGCATGGCGGTGGCGATGCAGCAGCTCCAGAAGGAGCGTGGCGTCAACCCGCTGGCCGGCTGCCTGCCGATCCTGCCGCAGATCCCGGTCTTCCTCGCGCTGTTCCACGTCCTGCGCCGGCTCGCCCCGGACAAGCAGGGGCTCTACTCCTGGACCGACGAGCTCACCGACCAGGCCGCCCGCGCCCAGCTCTTCGGTGCGCCGATCTCCTCGTCCTTCAACATGAGCGGCGCCAAGGAGCAGGCGATCCTCGGGATCGCCGGCGTCAACTACACCAACATCCGCATCGTCGCGTTCGCGCTGATCATCATCATGTGCTTCACGACGTACTTCACGCAGAAGCAGATCATGTCGCGCTCGGGCCCGGTCGAGGGTCAGGCCGCGATGGTGCAGAAGCTGATGCTCTACGGCGTCCCGATCAGCCTCTTCATCTCCGGCTTCATCTTCCCGATCGGCGTCCTCATCTACTGGATGACGAACAACCTCTGGACCATGGGCCAGCAGTTCTTCATCCTCCGCAAGATGCCGCCGCCCGGCTCGGACGCCGCCAAGGCCAAGGCCGGCTCGGACAAGCCGGCGATCGACCCCAAGACCCTCGCCCCGAAGCCGGGCGCCAAGCCGGTGCGCCCCAAGCAGGGTCGCCCGTCGGCCACGACCGTGGCGCCGGCGAGCACCGTGGACGGCGACGGCCTCCTCGGTGACGGCCCGGCGGCCGACGTCCCCGCGCCCGACGTCCCCGCGTCCGACGTCCCCGCCGGCGACGGCCCCACGGCGAACGGCTCCTCGGCCAACGGCGCCACCGGCTCGCGCAACGCGGGCTCGGGCTCCGGTCGCTCCCGCCCCGGAGCGGGTCAGGGACCGGCCAACCGCGGGAAGCGGAAGCGTCGCTGACCTCCGCCCGACCGCTCCCCCGCCGGCCCGCCCGGCACACAGACCACCGGGACGACCCGGCCGCCGCACAGAACTGGGAGGAACACCCGTGAGTGCTCCGCAGCAGCCCGTGACCGACAACCCGCCGGCCCTGCCCGACGCGGACCCCGCCAGCGACGACGCCGTCGTGGAGCCCGTCGTCCTCGAGACGGACGGGGCCGGTGGGGCCGGTGCGACCGGTGACGACCTGCTGGTCCGCGAGGGTGACGTGGCCGGTGACTACCTCGAGCGCCTCCTCGACATCCTCGACGTGGACGGCGACATCGACCTCGACGTGGAGGGCGACCGGGCATCGGTCGCCATCGTCGGGGGCCGGCTGAACGACCTGATCGGGCCGGACGGCGCGACGCTGGAGGCGCTGCAGGAGCTCACCCGCCTCGCCGTCGCTCAGTCGACCGGCGTGCGCAGCCGGCTGATGCTGGACGTGGGCGGCTACCGGGCCAAGCGCCGGGCCGACCTGACGGCGCTTGCCGCGGAGACCGCCCGCCGGGTCTCGACCAGCGGGCAGCCCGAGCGGCTGAGCCCGATGAACCCCTTCGAGCGGAAGGTCGTGCACGACGTCATCGCCTCGGTGGCGGGCGTGCACAGCGAGTCGGAGGGCGAGGAGCCCCGCCGCCGCGTCGTGGTCCTGCCCGACAGGTGAGCGACGGAGGTCGCCCCTCCGGCGCCGCGGGCATGCCGGAGGTACCGCCGGCGCCGCCCGAGGCGGCCGAGGTCTTCGGCGCCGCGCTCCCCGCGGCCCAGCGCTACGTGGCGCGGCTCGCCTCCGACGGGGTCACCCGCGGCCTGATCGGGCCCCGTGAGGTCCCTCGGCTGTGGGAGCGGCACGTCCTCAACAGCGCCGCGGTGGCCGAGGCCGTGCCGCGGGACGCCCGGGTCGTCGACGTCGGCAGCGGCGCCGGCCTGCCGGGCATCCCGCTCGGGCTCGCCCGCCCCGACATCGCCCTCACGCTCGTCGAGCCGATGGCCCGGCGGGTGGAGTTCCTGGAGGAGGCGGTCGCCGAGCTGGTGGAGCCGTCGTCCACCTGGCGCGTGGTCCGCGGCCGTGCCGAGGACAGGTCGGTGGTCGCCGCCGTCGGCCGCGTGGACGTCGTCACCGCTCGGGCCGTGGCGCCGCTCCCCCGCCTCGTGGGCTGGTGCCGCGGGCTGCTGCGGCCCGGCGCCCAGCTGGTGGCCCTCGTGGGGTCGCGCGCGCTGGCCGAGCTGCCGGCGCTGCGCCCGGAACTGCAGGCCGCCGGGATGCGGGACATCGAGGCGCGGGCTGTCGGTGCGTCCCTGGGAGACGCTGCCACTACCGTGGTGGTCATGACGCGGGGCGACCGGTGAGGACCCCGGGACACCACCCCGCGTCCTGTTCCACGTGGAACAGGCGCGGCTACCCGATCGGTTCCACGTGAAACGCCGGCAGAGGAAGGACCAGCGATGACCGACCCGGGCGAGCGGCTGCGCAGCAGCCTCGCCGCTGACCAGTCGTCGACGGCGTCGTCCTCGGGTGGGCTCGCGGACTTCGACAGCCCCATCGCCATGGAGGCGCTGCGCGCGACCCGGGTGCTGCACGCCGCGGAGCAGGAGCCCTTCCCGGCTCCCGGTCGCATCCGCGTGATCACCATCGCGAACCAGAAGGGCGGGGTCGGCAAGACCACGTCCACGGTGAACCTCGGCGTCGCGCTGGCGCTCTACGGCCTCCGGACCCTGGTCATCGACCTCGACCCGCAGGGCAACGCGAGCACCGCCCTGGGCGTCGAGCACACGGTGGGCACGCCCTCGATCTACGACGCGCTCGTCGGCGACAGCACCCTCTCGGAGGTGGTGCACCCGACGACGGCCAGCCCCAACCTCCTCTGCGTGCCGGCGACGATCGACCTCGCCGGCGCCGAGATCGAGCTCGTCTCCGTGGTCGCCCGCGAGCACCGCCTCCGCCGGGCGATCGAGGCGTACGTCGCGGCGCTGCCGCGGGAGCGCCGACCGCACTACGTCCTCATCGACTGCCCGCCCTCGCTCGGCCTGCTGACGCTCAACGCGCTGGTGGCCGGCGACGAGGTCCTCATCCCCATCCAGTGCGAGTACTACGCCCTCGAGGGCCTGGGGCAGCTGCTCAACAACATCGACCTGGTCCGCCAGCACCTCAACCCGGGGATCGCCGTGCGGACCATCCTGCTCACCATGTACGACGGCCGCACCAAGCTGGCCGACCAGGTGGCCGACGAGGTGCGCAACCACTTCGGCGAGCTCGTCCTGAACGCCGTCATCCCCCGCAACGTCCGGGTCTCCGAGGCGCCCGGCTACGGGCAGTCGGTGCTGACCTACGACCCGGGGTCCCGTGGCTCGACCAGCTACGTCGAGGCCGCCCGGGAGCTGGCCCAGCGCGGGGCCGCCCTGCAGCCGCTCGAGGTCGCGCCCGGCAGCAACGGGGCCACCCCGGTCGGTGCGCTCGCCTTCGGCGAGACGGCCGTGCCGTTCGGCCAGGACTCCCAGTGACCACCCCTGCCAGCGAGGAGCAACGATGACGAAGCGAGGCGGCCTGGGACGCGGGCTGGCGGCGCTCATCCCGACGGGTCCGGCGCCGACGCCTCCCCCGGTCGCCCCCGCACCGGCCCGGGATCGGGACGAGCAGGGCACCGACCGGCCGGCGGCGGCCGCCGGCGGCGCGACCTCCGTGCCGGAGCCGTCGTCGCCGGCCCCGGTGAGCCTGGTCCCCTCCCCCGCGCCGACGCCGGCCGAGGAGAGCGGCGCGGTCGGCGTCCCCGGGGCGCAACTGCGCGAGGTCTCGGTCGACGACGTCGTCCCGAACCCGAAGCAGCCGCGGCAGGTCTTCGACGACGAGGCCCTGGAAGAGCTGACGCACAGCGTCAAGGAGTTCGGCCTCCTGCAGCCGATCGTCGTCCGCGAGTCCGAGGGCGGGCGCTACGAGCTCATCATGGGCGAGCGCCGGCTCCGTGCAGCGCGGGCCGCCGGGCTCGGCACCGTTCCCGCGATCGTCCGGGACACCACCGACGACGCCATGCTCCGCGACGCCCTGCTGGAGAACATCCACCGCGTCCAGCTCAACCCGCTCGAGGAGGCCGCCGCCTACCAGCAGCTGCTGGAGGAGTTCGGGGCCACGCACGAGGAGCTCGCCCAGCGGATCGGTCGCAGCCGCTCCCAGGTCACCAACACCATCCGGCTGATGAAGCTGCCGGTGAAGGTGCAGACCCGCGTCGCCGCCGGCGTCATCTCCGCCGGGCACGCCCGCGCGCTGCTCGGCCTGCAGGACCCGGTGGCGCAGGATGCCCTCGCGACCCGCATCGTCGCCGAGGGGCTGTCGGTGCGGGCGACCGAGGAGGCCGTCGCGATGGCGGTCGCCGAGGAGCCCGCGGCGAAGCGGCGCACCCGGCGCATCTCCGCGCCCGGCGTCGAGGAGCTGGGCTCCCGGCTCTCGGACATGTTCGAGACGAAGGTCAAGATCCAGATCGGCCGCTCGAAGGGGAAGATCGTCGTCGAGTTCGGCTCGGTCGACGACCTGCAGCGCATCATCGGCGTCATGGCGCCGGACATCACCGGGCGCCGTCCGGACGCCTGAGCCCGGTCACAGCACAGAGCGCGGGGCCCCTCCGAACCGACGTCCTGGGGCCGGGGGGGGGGGGGGGGGAGGGGGGGGTGGGCCCGGGGGGTTGGGGCGCCGC
>NZ_JBJHAC010000048.1:0-7953 GCF_054050835.1 Blastococcus sp. SYSU DS0510
CCCCCCCCCCCCCCCCCCCCCCCCCCCCCCCCCCCCCCCCCCCCCCGGCCGCCCCGCCCCGCCCCCCCCCCCCCCCCCCCCCCCCCCCCCCCCACGGGGCGGTCACTCCAGGACGGTGAACTGGCCGTTCTCGACGACCTGGACGACGGCCGGGTGGTCGGCGTCGCGGTTCTCGTCGATGGAGAACTCACCGAGGACGGTGGGCACGTCCTCGATCTGGCCCAGCCCCTCCTGGATGCTGTCGCGCTCGGCGGAGCAGTTGGCGCGCACGGCCTGGTCGACCAGCTTCAGCCCGGTGTAGGCCTGGGCGGCGAACTGGTCGGGCTGGGCGCCGTACTCGGCCTCGTAGGCCTCGAGGAACGCCTGGTTCTCGGGGTTGTCGGAGGAGGAGTTCCAGGCGGCGCCGACGACGACGCCCTCGGCCGCCTCACCGGCGTCGGCCATCAGCGTCGGGTTGTTGAACCCGTTGCCGCCGATGATCGGCACGTCGATGCCCAGCTCCCGGGCCTGGGTCACCAGCGGCACCGCCGCCTCGATCAGCGCCGAGACGACGAGCGCGTCGGGGTCGCTCTCCTGCGCCTGGGTCAGCAGGGCGCGGAAGTCGGTGTCGGCCTTGGAGAAGGTGATCGTCTCGCTGATCTCCACCCCCTCGTCCTCGAGGGCGGCGGCGAACGCCTCGTAGCCGGACTCGGTGAAGGCGTCGTCGTTGCTGTACATGACGACCACGTTCTCGAGCCCGAACTGCTCGGTCGCCTGGGCGATCGTCTGCGGGATCACCGCCTGCTCGGTGAGCGAGTCGCGGAAGATGTAGTCGCCGATCTCGGTGACGCCCGCGGCGGTGTTGGAGATGCCCAGCACCGGGACGCCGGCCTCCTGGGCGATCGGGTCGGCCTGGACGGCGGCGTTGGACAGGGTGGGCCCGATGATCAGGCTCGCACCGTCGTTCACGAACTCTTCGAAGAGCGTGATCGCCTGGCGGGGATCGGTCTGGTCGTCCTCGATCGTGAGGTCGTAGGTGACCCCGCCCTGCTCGGCGAGCTCCGCGGCGGCGAGCTCCAGGCCGCGCTGCTGCGACTCGCCGTAGCTGGCCGCGGCGCCGGTGAGGCTGAGCACCGCGCCGAGGGGGACCTCGCCCTCGATGGTGCAGGACTCCCCGGTGCCCTCGCCGGTGAGGCCGCCCGAGGCGGCGGTGTCCCCGCCCTCGGACTCACCGGAGCCGCAGGAGGCGAGGAGGAGGGCCGCGGCGCCGGCCGCGGCGACGGTGTGGAGCTTGGTGCGCATGTCTCTCCCTTGTCGAGCACGACGACCGCGCCGGCCGCGGAGAGGCGGCCGCGCGTCACTGGCGGACGGGCCGGTCCGAGGCACCCGGGCGTCGTGGGCCGACCGGAGCCGGTCGGCTGGTTACGGGGGTCACAGTAGGCACCTTCGCCCGCGCTTCCGGCAGGGGTGGGGCAAGCGTGCCCAGAACGTGACCGTCCGGAACTCGGCGGGGTGCGCGTCGGCGGCACGGCCCGCCAGCGCCGTCGACCTCGTGGGCGCCCGCGCCCGCGCCCTCCTGCGCTGACCGCGCCGGACCTCGCCCTCGGCGCCGCGGACGATTCCGGACCGGTACGGGCCCCCGAGCGGTTCCCCGCTCCCTATGCTCTGCCCGCCGGTGCCGACGGGGGCACCGCAGGGGCGGGAGGCAGACATGTCCGGGACGATGACGATGACGGACCCGGGCGGAGGCGGCGGACCCTCGGCCACCGGCCGCAGCCGCCCCCCGCTGAAGTCGGTGCTCATCTGGACGGCGGTCGCCCTGGTCGGCGCCGTCTGCTGGGGCGTCCTCGCCCTGGCCCGTGGGGAGACGATCTCGGCACTGTGGCTGCTTTTCGCCGCGCTGTGCTCGTACGCGATCGCCTACCGCTTCTACTCGCGCTTCATCACCTACCGGGTGCTGCGCGCCGACGACCGCAGGGCCACGCCGGCCGAGCGCCTGCAGAACGGCCGTGACTTCGACGTCACCGACCGGCGGGTGCTCTTCGGCCACCACTTCGCCGCCATCGCCGGCGCGGGCCCGCTGGTCGGCCCCGTGCTCGCGGCCCAGATGGGCTACCTGCCCGGCACGATCTGGATCGTCGTCGGCGTCATCTTCGCCGGCGCCGTCCAGGACCTGACGGTCATGTTCTTCTCGATGCGGCGCAACGGGAAGAGCCTCGGCCAGATGATCCGCGAGGAGATCGGCCTCGTCGGCGGAATCGCGGCGCTCATCGCGGTCTTCGCGATCATGATCATCATCCTGGCGGTGCTGGCGCTGATCGTGGTCAACGCGCTGGCCGAGTCCCCGTGGGGCGTCTTCTCGATCGGCCTGACCATCCCGATCGCGCTCTTCATGGGCATCTACCTCCGCCGGCTGCGACCGGGGAGAGTGCTCGAGGCGACCGGCATCGGCGTCGCGCTGCTGCTCCTGGCGATCGTGGCCGGCGGCTGGATCCAGGACACCGCCCTCGGCGACTCCCTCACCCTCTCCCGGGAGTTCCTGGTCCTCGCCCTGGTGGTCTACGGCTTCGTGGCCTCGGTCCTGCCGGTGTGGCTGCTGCTCACCCCGCGCGACTACCTGTCGACCTTCATGAAGATCGGCGTCATCGTCCTGCTGGCGGTCAGCCTGCTCATCGCCCGTCCCGTCCTGCAGGCCGAGGCGGTCACCGACTTCGCCCGCGAGGGCACCGGACCGGTCTTCGCCGGATCGCTGTTCCCGTTCGTGTTCATCACGATCGCCTGCGGAGCGCTGTCGGGCTTCCACGCGCTGATCTCCTCCGGCACGACGCCGAAGATGGTGGCCAAGGAGAGCCAGGTCCGCCTGATCGGCTACGGCGGCATGCTGATGGAGTCGTTCGTCGCCGTCAGCGCCCTGATCGCCGCCTGCGTCATCGACCAGGGCCTCTACTTCGCCATGAACAGCCCCGCCGGCGCCACCGGCGGCACGGCCGAGTCGGCCGCCGCCTTCGTGCAGGGCCTCGGGTTCGAGACCACCGCGCAGAGCATCGCCGCGGCGTCAGCAGCGGTGCAGGAGGAGACCCTGGTCTCGCGGACGGGCGGTGCGCCGGCGCTCGCCGTCGGCCTCGCCCAGGTGTTCAGCCAGGCGTTCGGTGGCGGCGGCCAGGCGTTCTGGTACCACTTCGCGATCATGTTCGAGGCGCTGTTCATCCTCACCGCCGTCGACGCCGGCACCCGCGTGGGCCGGTTCATGCTGCAGGACACCGTCGGCAACGTCTGGAAGAAGTTCGGCGACCTGTCGTGGCGGCCGGGCAACATCATCGCCAGCGCCGTCGTCGTCGGCCTGTGGGGCTCGGTGCTCTACATCGGCGTCACCGACCCGCTGGGCGGGGTCAACCAGCTGTTCCCGCTGTTCGGCATCGCCAACCAGCTGCTCGCCGCGATCGCGCTGACCCTGTGCACCGTGCTGCTGATCAAGCACGGGAAGCTCAAGTACGCGTGGGTGACGGGTGTGCCGCTGGCCTGGGACCTCGTCGTCACCATGACCGCGAGCTGGCAGAAGGTCTTCTCCTCCGACCCGCGGGTGGGCTACTTCCAGCAGGCGTCGGTGTACTCGGAGGCGCGGGATGCCGGTGAGCTGCTCGCACCGGCCACGACCGAGGGACAGATGGAGCAGGTGATCTTCAACTCGACGCTCAACGGCATCCTGCAGGGGGTGTTCGCGCTGCTGACGCTGGTCGTGGCCGCCCACGCCGCCGTCATCATCGCGAAGGCGATCAGGTCACGTGGCCTGCCCACCACGGAGGAGCCGGCGGTCCCGTCGAACCTCGTGGAGCCTGCGGGCCTGTTCCCGACCGCCGAGGAGAAGCAGCAGATGGCCGAGCACGACCGGCTGGTCGGCGCGGGCGCCGGTACCCACGGCACCTTCGACGAGCACCCGGACGGCGGCCGGCCGTGACCGGCTCGGTCGCCGTCCGCGGGGGCGACGCCGTCGTCCGTGCCTGGCGCGGGGTGGTGTGGTTCTTGCGCGAGTGGAGCGGTGAGGCGCGCTGGGACCGGTACCTGGCGCACTGCACCGCCCACGGGCACACACCGATGAGCCGGCGGGAGTTCGAGCGGCAGCGCATGGACGAGCTGGAGGCCAACCCGGTCAGCCGCTGCTGCTGACGCCGTCCGCCGCGGTCCTGCGGACCGCCACGACCCACGAGTAAGCCTGCATCCCGTGCCGGGGCCCCGGGCCCCGGCACGGGAGTCCCTACCGCTCAGGCCCAGCGGCCGCGGACCGACAGCGCGGCCAGCGCCGCGGCGCCGGCGGTGGAGGTCCGCAGCACCTCGGGGCCCAACCGCACCGGCTCCGCCCCGGCCGCGTGGAACGCGATGACCTCGCCGTCCGACAGCCCGCCCTCCGGGCCGACGACCAGCACCACCGTGCCGGTCTCCGGCACCGCCAGCTCGGCCAGCGGACGACGGGCCTGCTCGTGCAGGACGACGGCGAGGTCGGCCTCGGCGAGCATCCCGGCGACCTCCCGGGTGCTCATCGGCGCGGTCACCTCGGGCAGCCGCGGGCGGCGCGACTGCTTGCTCGCCGCCCGGGCCGCGGCGCGCCACTTGGCCACGCCCTTCTCGACCCGGTCGTCCCGCCAGCGGGTCACGCAGCGGGCGGCCTGCCAGGGCACGATCCGGTCGACGCCGAGCTCGGTGGCCAGGTCGACCGCCAGCGGGCCCCGGTCCCCCTTGGGCAGCGCCTGCACCAGCACGAACTCGGGGTCGGGCGCGGGTACCTCGAACCGGTTCCGCACGGCGACCCGCAGCCCCTGCGGCCCGGCGGCGACCACCTCCCCGTCGACGACGGTGCCGGCGCCGTCCCCGACCCGCACCCGCTCACCGGCCTGCAGCCGCAGCACCTCGACGGCGTGCCGCCCCTCCTGCCCGTCGACGAGCAGCTCCGGGACGTCGGCGAGCTCGTCGACCAGGAACAGCGGGGCGCCGTCGAGCTCGGGGGCCTCGGAGCTCACCGGTCAGCGCCCGTGGAACGCGTCGCGGACCCGGGAGAAGAGGCCGCCCTGCCCTTCGCGGTCGCCACCGGGCTGGTCCTCCCCGCGCAGGGCGGCGAGCTCGCGCAGCAGCTTCTCCTGCTCGGCGTCGAGCCTGGTCGGCGTCTGCACCTCGACGTGCACCATCAGGTCACCGCGGCCGGTGGCGCGCAGCCGGGGCGCGCCGTGAGCGCGCAGCGTGAGCACGCTGCCCGACTGGGTGCCCGGCCGGATGTCGACCTCCTCCTCGCCGTCGAGGGTCTTCAGCTTCAGCGTGGTGCCCAGCGCCGCCGAGGTCATCGGGAGGGTGACCCGGCAGTGCAGGTCCTCGCCGTCGCGGGTGAACACCTCGTGCGGGCGCTCGTGCACCTCCACGTAGAGGTCGCCGGCCGGCCCGCCGCCGGGGCCTACCTCCCCCTGGCCGGTGAGCCGGATCCGCATCCCGTCCTCCACGCCGGCCGGCACCTTCACCGAGAGGGTCCGGCGGGCCCGCACGCGGCCGTCGCCGCCGCACTTGGGGCAGGGCTGCGGGATGACCTGGCCGGTGCCCGTGCAGGTCGGGCACGTGCGGCTGGAGACGACCTGGCCGAGGAAGCCGCGCTGCACGCTCTGCACCTCGCCGCGGCCGGAGCAGGTGCCGCAGGTCGCCGGGTGGGTGCCCGGGGCGGTGCCGGCCCCGGTGCAGGCGTCGCAGAGGACCGCGGTGTCGACGGTGAGTTCCTTGGTCGTGCCGAAGACGCTCTCGTCGAGGTCGAGCTCGACCGGGATGAGCGCGTCCCGCCCGGCCCGGGTGCGGCTGCGCGGCCCGCGCGTGGCGGCGCCCCCGAAGAAGGCGTCCATGATGTCGCCCAGGCCGCCGAACCCGGGGCCGCCGAAGCCGCCGGCGCCCCCGGCCCCCGCGTCGAACGGGTCACCGCCGAGGTCCACGATCCGGCGCTTCTCCGGGTCGGTCAGCGCCTCGTAGGCGCGGGTGACCTCCTGGAACCGCTCCTTGGCCTCCGGGTCGGGGTTGACGTCGGGGTGCAGGTCACGGGCCAGCCGCCGGTAGGCGCGCTTGATGTCCTGGTCGGTCGCGCCCTGGGCCAGGCCCAGCACGCCGTAGTAGTCGGTCGCCATCGAAGAGTCTCGTCCTCAGCTCTCGGCCAGCAGGTGGCCGACGTAGCGGGCCACGGCTCGCACCGCGGCCATGTTTCCTGGGTAGTCCATGCGCGTCGGCCCCACGACACCGAGCCCGCCGAGCGCCCGGTCCCCCGAGCCGTACCCGACGGTGACCAGCGACGCGCCGGTCAGCGCCTCGTGCGCGTTCTCCTCGCCGATGCGCACCAGCACCGTGCCGGCGTCGACCTCGCTCATCAGGCGGAGGACGACGACCTGCTCCTCGAGGGCCTCCAGCAGCGGTCGGAGCGTGCCGGAGAAGTCGGTGCCGCTGCCCCGGGCGAGGTTCGCCGTCCCGCCGATGACCAGGCGGTCCTCGCTCGGCTCGACGAGGGTCTCGACGAGGGTGGCGCTGACGGCGGCGACCAGCCCCCGCAGGTGCGACGGCGCGGTCTCCAGCAGCCCGGGCACCTTGTCGGCCGCCTCGACCAGCTTCACGCCGGCGAACGCGGAGTTCAGCAGCGCGCGGAGCTCGGGGACGGCGGCGGCGTCGGCGTCGGGCGGGCAGTCGACGACCCGCTGCTCGACCCGCCCGGTGTCGGTGATCAGGACCACCAGCAGCCGCCCGACCGCGACCTGCACCACCTCGAGGTGGCGCACGGCGCTGCGGGAGAGCGTTGGGTACTGGACGACGGCGACCTGGCGGGTCAGCTGGGCGAGCAGACGCACGGTGCGGCCCAGCACGTCGTGCAGGTCGACGGCGCCGTCGAGGAAGCGCTCGATCGCGCGGCGCTCGGCGGCGGAGAGCGGCTTCACGGCCGACAGCCGGTCGACGAAGAGCCGGTAGCCCTTGTCGGTGGGCACCCGGCCGGCGCTCGTGTGCGGCTGGGTGATGTAGCCCTGCTCCTCGAGCACCGCCATGTCGTTGCGGATGGTCGCCGGGGAGACCCCCAGGTCGTGTCGCTCGGCGAGGGCCTTGCTGCCCACCGGGTCGTTGGTCGACACGAAGTCCTGGACGATGGCCCGGAGCACCTCCAGGCGGCGTTCGTCGTGCGCCACGGTGACACCTCCCCGTACCGGTCGACGTGCCGTGCCGCACCGCCGGGTTGCGGGGCCGCGGCGGCCCCGGGACACGCCCGGCCTGGCACTCGCACGGACAGAGTGCCAGGCCAGCATACGCGAGGAAGCGCGTCGTCCTCCCCCGCTCGCGGGCTCGCGGCGAGCCCGTGGACGGGGCCCCGCGGGACGGGGGCGGGGCACGGTCGTGGCCGCTAGGGTGGGCACGGTCGGTGCCCCGGCCGGGGCGGAGAGCGGAGGTCGGTCCCCTGATCTTCAAAGGCGTGCGCAACGGGCGCCCCTATCCCGACCACGGGCTGTCCACCCGCGACTGGGCGATGATCCCGCCCCGGCAGGTCCGGCTGGACACGCTGACCACCACGAAGCGGGAGCTGGCCCTCGACGCCCTGCTCGCCGACGACTCAACCTTCTACGGCGACCTCTTCCCGCACGCGGTCCAGTGGCACGGCGAGCTCTACCTCGAGGACGGGCTGCACCGGGCGCTGCGCGCGGCGCTGCAGCAGCGCACCGTCATCCACGTGCGGGTGCTGGACCTCGACGCGCTCACGCCCGTGCGGGCACCGGAGGGCCCGAGCACGGCCTCCCTGCCGGCCCAACCCCCGGTGCCGGGCCCCCGCGGCACCTGACCCGGGCGCCGTCCCGCCCGGGTCGACCCGCTCGGGGAGGGCTGGAGCCGGGTGGGCCCGCGGCGCCACCCCCCCGCCCCCGGGTCGACCCGGGACGACGCACGGGGGCTCGTCCGTATGTCTTAGGGGGGAGGCACTTCTCCTAC
>NZ_JBJHAC010000049.1:0-5038 GCF_054050835.1 Blastococcus sp. SYSU DS0510
GGTGGGGAGGTGTGTGTGGTCAAGCCCTCGGCCTGTTAGTACCGGTCAGCTCCACACCTTGCGGTGCTTCCACTTCCGGCCTATCAACCCGCTGGTCTGGGCGGGGGCCTTACCCGGTTGACCCGGTGAGAGACCTCATCTTGAAGCGAGCTTCCCGCTTAGATGCTTTCAGCGGTTATCCCTGCCGAACGTAGCTAACCAGCAGTGCACCTGGCGGTACAACTGGCACACCAGAGGTTCGTCCGTCCCGGTCCTCTCGTACTAGGGACAGCTCTTCTCAAGTCTCTTACGCGCACGGCGGATAGGGACCGAACTGTCTCACGACGTTCTAAACCCAGCTCGCGTACCGCTTTAATGGGCGAACAGCCCAACCCTTGGGACCTACTCCAGCCCCAGGATGCGACGAGCCGACATCGAGGTGCCAAACCATCCCGTCGATATGGACTCTTGGGGAAGATCAGCCTGTTATCCCCGGGGTACCTTTTATCCGTTGAGCGACACCGCTTCCACATGCCGGTGCCGGGTCACTAGTCCCAGCTTTCGCTCCTGCTCGACCCGTCGGTCTCGCAGTCAAGCTCCCTTGTGCACTTGCACTCGACACCTGATTGCCAACCAGGCTGAGGGAACCTTTGGGCGCCTCCGTTACATTTTGGGAGGCAACCGCCCCAGTTAAACTACCCACCTGACACTGTCCCTGATCCGGATCACGGACCGAGGTTAGACATCCAATTCGACCAGAGTGGTATTTCAACGGCGACTCCACGAACACTGGCGTGCCCGCTTCGCAGTCTCCCACCTATCCTACACAAGCCGAACCGAACACCAATATCAAGCTATAGTAAAGGTCCCGGGGTCTTTCCGTCCTGCCGCGCGTAACGAGCATCTTTACTCGTAGTGCAATTTCGCCGAGCCTGTGGTTGAGACAGCTGAGAAGTCGTTACGCCATTCGTGCAGGTCGGAACTTACCCGACAAGGAATTTCGCTACCTTAGGATGGTTATAGTTACCACCGCCGTTTACTGGCGCTTGAGTTCTGAGCTTCGCCTTGCGGCTAACCCGTCCCCTTAACGTTCCAGCACCGGGCAGGCGTCAGTCCGTATACATCGTCTTACGACTTCGCACGGACCTGTGTTTTTAGTAAACAGTCGCTTCTCACTGGTCTCTGCGACCCCCTCCCGCTGCCCCACGCTAGGTGGTTCACGGGCTGGGGCCCCCCTTCTCCCGAAGTTACGGGGGCATTTTGCCGAGTTCCTTAACCACAGTTCGCTCGATCGCCTCGGTATTCTCTACCTGACCACCTGAGTTGGTTTGGGGTACGGGCCGCTCGGAACTCGCTAGAGGCTTTTCTCGGCAGCATAGGATCATCCAATTCGCCTCAATCGGCTATGCGTCGGGCCTCACCCTGTGTGTCCGACGGATTTACCTATCGGACGGGCCACACCCTTGCACCGGTACTACCACTCACCGGTAGGACTACCTTCCTGCGTCACCCCATCGCTTGCCTACTACCAGTCCGGGTCCCCAGCTTCCCCGGATCACCTCACAAGTGAGGATCACCGGCGTCGGTGGGTCAGCATCGCTGGGTTCA
The DNA here is from genome assembly GCF_054050835.1 of Blastococcus sp. SYSU DS0510. NCBI lineage: Bacteria > Bacillati > Actinomycetota > Actinomycetes > Geodermatophilales > Geodermatophilaceae > Blastococcus > Blastococcus sp. SYSU DS0510. The sequence continues at coordinate 1,588 of NZ_JBJHAC010000049.1, forward strand.
GCATGGGCGTTCCTTCGCGGGTACGGGAATATCAACCCGTTGTCCATCGACTACGCCTGTCGGCCTCGCCTTAGGTCCCGACTCACCCTGGGCGGATTAGCCTGGCCCAGGAACCCTTGGTCTTCCGGCGGGGGAGGTTCTCACTCCCCTCTCGCTACTCATGCCTGCATTCTCACTCGTGTGGCGTCCACGGCTGGATCACTCCGCCGCTTCCACCGCCACACGACGCTCCCCTACCCATCCACACACCTGGCCGGCCCTCCGAGGAGAACCGACGGGTTGTTGTGTGAATGCCACGGCTTCGGCGGTGTGCTTGAGCCCCGCTACATTGTCGGCGCGGAACCACTTGACCAGTGAGCTATTACGCACTCTTTCAAGGGTGGCTGCTTCTAAGCCAACCTCCTGGTTGTCTCTGCGATCCCACATCCTTTTCCACTTAGCACACGCTTAGGGGCCTTAGCCGATGATCTGGGCTGTTTCCCTCTCGACTACGAACCTTATCGCCCGCAGTCTCACTGCCACGCTCTCACTTACCGGCATTCGGAGTTTGGTTGACGTCAGTAACCTTGTGGGGCCCATCGGCCATCCAGTGCTCTACCTCCGGCAAGAAACACGTGACGCTGCACCTAAATGCATTTCGGGGAGAACCAGCTATCACCGAGTTTGATTGGCCTTTCACCCCTACCCACAGCTCATCCCCCAGGTTTTCAACCCTGGTGGGTTCGGTCCTCCACGCGGTCTTACCCGCGCTTCAACCTGGCCATGGGTAGATCACTCGGCTTCGGGTCTAGAGCACGCGACTCAAACGCCCTGTTCGGACTCGCTTTCGCTACGGCTACCCCACACGGGTTAACCTCGCCACGTACCGCTAACTCGCAGGCTCATTCTTCAAAAGGCACGCAATCACCCCGGCCCCGAAGGACCTAAGGCTCTCACGGCTTGTAGGCACACGGTTTCAGGTACTATTTCACTCCCCTCCCGGGGTACTTTTCACCTTTCCCTCACGGTACTTGTCCGCTATCGGTCACCAGGGAGTATTCAGGCTTAGCGGGTGGTCCCGCCGGATTCACACCGAATTTCACGGGCTCGGTGCTACTTGGGAAACAAGTTCGGGAGGGACTGCGTTTTCGTGTACGGGGCTCTCACCCTCTACGGCGACCCTTTCCAGAGGCCTTCCACTAACACAAGTCCTTTATGACTCCCCGCATCCCCGGCAGGAGATGCAGAACTGTCCCACGACCCCGACCACACAACGCCTGCCGGCTATCACATGCGATCGGTTTAGCCTCTTCCGCTTTCGCTCGCCACTACTCACGGAATCACTGTTGTTTTCTCTTCCTGTGGGTACTGAGATGTTTCACTTCCCCACGTTCCCTCCACACGCCCTATGTGTTCAGGCGCGGGTCACACCACATGACTGGTGCGGGGTTCCCCCATTCGGAAATCCTCGGATCAACGCTCGGTTGACAGCTCCCCGAGGCTTATCGCAGCCTCCTACGTCCTTCATCGGCTCCTGGTGCCCAGGCATCCACCGTGTGCCCTTAACAACTTGGCCACACAAAAATCCCGCCCCACACCCCCGGAAGGAAGCGTGCAGCGGGCCTACAACACTTGAACTCTGCTACCAGAGTCAGAAGATGCTCGCGTCCACTGTGCAGTTCTCAACGTACGACCAGCCACCGGTCACCCGACCCCACCAGCCCCGCCCCACCCACCCGAAGGCGGCGGAGACAGCGGTATGAGATGCAGACCGGCCCTGACACGAAGAAACGGTCACCCGCTCCCTCAGGACCCAACAGCGTGCCTACCACCGGCCACCCCCACCACCCCCCTCCACGCACACACCAGGTGTGTGCAGTACTAGGGGCAGCACCAGGCTGCCGGCCGAACTGGTCAGCGTTCCACCCTCGAGCACCACCCCAGGAACCTGCGACCCACCGGAGATGGTGGACCGTCCTGCCCTGAGCGCGGCTCTGCACCACCCCCACGCGGGAGGCGGTGACATGCTCCTTAGAAAGGAGGTGATCCAGCCGCACCTTCCGGTACGGCTACCTTGTTACGACTTCGTCCCAATCGCCGATCCCGCCTTCGACGGCTCCCTCCACAAGGGTTGGGCCACCGGCTTCGGGCGTTACCGACTTTCGTGACGTGACGGGCGGTGTGTACAAGGCCCGGGAACGTATTCACCGCAGCGTTGCTGATCTGCGATTACTAGCGACTCCAACTTCATGGGGTCGAGTTGCAGACCCCAATCCGAACTGAGACCGGCTTTTTGGGATTCGCTCCACCTCGCGGTATCGCAGCCCTTTGTACCGGCCATTGTAGCATGTTTGCAGCCCTAGACATAAGGGGCATGATGATTTGACGTCATCCCCACCTTCCTCCGAGTTGACCCCGGCAGTCTCCTATGAGTCCCCACCATCACGTGCTGGCAACATAGAACGAGGGTTGCGCTCGTTGCGGGACTTAACCCAACATCTCACGACACGAGCTGACGACAACCATGCACCACCTGTGCACGGCCCTTACGGACCCCCCATCTCTGGAGGATTTCCGTGCATGTCAAGCCTAGGTAAGGTTCTTCGCGTTGCATCGAATTAAGCAACATGCTCCGCCGCTTGTGCGGGCCCCCGTCAATTCCTTTGAGTTTTAGCCTTGCGGCCGTACTCCCCAGGCGGGGCGCTTAATGCGTTAGCTGCGGCACGGAGACCGTGGAATGGCCCCCACACCTAGCGCCCAACGTTTACGGCGTGGACTACCAGGGTATCTAATCCTGTTCGCTCCCCACGCTTTCGCTCCTCAGCGTCAGTTTCGGCCCAGAGACCCGCCTTCGCCACCGGTGTTCCTCCTGATATCTGCGCATTTCACCGCTACACCAGGAATTCCAGTCTCCCCTGCCGAACTCAAGTCCGCCCGTATCGACTGCAGGCCTGAGGTTGAGCCTCAGGTTTTCACAGCCGACGCGACGAACCGCCTACGAGCTCTTTACGCCCAATAATTCCGGACAACGCTTGCACCCTACGTATTACCGCGGCTGCTGGCACGTAGTTGGCCGGTGCTTCTTCTGCAGGTACCGTCACTTGCGCTTCGTCCCTGCTGAAAGAGGTTTACAACCCGAAGGCCGTCATCCCCCACGCGGCGTCGCTGCGTCAGGCTTTCGCCCATTGCGCAATATTCCCCACTGCTGCCTCCCGTAGGAGTCTGGGCCGTGTCTCAGTCCCAGTGTGGCCGGTCACCCTCTCAGGCCGGCTACCCGTCGTCGCCTTGGTAGGCCACTACCCCACCAACAAGCTGATAGGCCGCGGGCCCATCCCCAGCCGATAAATCTTTCCACCACCAGACCATGCGGTCAGCGGTCATATCCGGTATTAGCCCCAATTTCTTGGAGTTATCCCAGAGCCAGGGGCAGGTTGCCCACGTGTTACTCACCCGTTCGCCACTGATCCCCACC
>NZ_JBJHAC010000050.1:0-4738 GCF_054050835.1 Blastococcus sp. SYSU DS0510
GGCCCGTCACCGACACCGACACCGCCGACGAGGAGGTGACCGACCAGCCGGCCATCCCGGCGCTCAGTGCCTGACCCAACCGAAGATCACGCGGTAGCCGTCACACACCACGCCAGCGGGCTTGACCCATCGGGTGGCTCACCGCAGCAGCTTCCCTGGCGAGCCTCGCGTTTATTACCTTCACGAGCGCTGTGCCGCTGTGGCTTGTAAATGCCCACGGACTTTCCACAGACGCACCCCTGCTGGGCGGGACGCTGGGACTTTTCTCCCTCGGGGCCGGGCTGGGCGCTGTCTCGGGCGGAGCCGTCGGCGCTCGATTCGGCTACGTCCGCACCACGGCCTTCTCGCTCCTGGCAGCCGTGCCAGTGCTCACCGCTGTGCTGATCGTCCCGCCTGGTGTGACCACGCTCGTGTTAGCGGGAACCGCGGGCGCACTGATCTACGCGAGTCAGCCGCTCCTTGTCGTGGCGGCGCAGATGGCTGCTCCACAGAACCCTGCCGCTGCCGCTGGTGTAGTCCTCGGCGTGGGAAGCGGGATCGCCGGGCTCGCGTACGTCGGCGTAGGCGCGCTCCAAGGATGGATTGGTCTGGCGCCGGCTATGACAATCGTGTTCGCGCTGCTCGTCCCCGCTGCGGTGATCGCTTACCGTGCGCTGGCGCTCCGGCGATAGTGGCCAACGCCGCGGGCGAACCGAAGAGGAACACCGCCGTACCCAGCGTGGAGCCGTGCCTGCGCGCGCTCTGCCTTCAGTCGCTCGACTGTGGCCTGAGCCGTTCCATCAGCCACCACAAGCGTGCCGCACTGCTGCACGCCAGCCGGACAGCAGCCAGACAGCAGCCAGACAGCGCCAACCCACAACCTGGAGAACGCGGGGCGCTCAACGCGCATCGCGCACCGCCCGGCTGTTGCCGAATGCCCGCCCACTCGCGGAGCAGACGCGGCCCACACGACCACAGGAGCACGTCATGAAGCCCACCCAGCGGCTCGCCCGCACCGCAGGTCTGTACTACCTCGTCGTCGCCGTCCTCGGCGCCTTCGCGCACATCGTCCGCGGCCGGGTCTATGTCCCCGGGGACGCGAGCACCACGGCCGCCAGAGTGCTGGAGAACGCCGATCTCGTCAGGTACAGCCTCGTCGCCGACCTGGTCCAGGCGACGTTCCTTGTCTTCGTCGTCCTGACGCTCCACCGACTTCTGCACCACGTCGACACCCGGGTGGCGCGGGCGATGGTCCTCTTCGTCGTGGTCGCCGTGGCCATCACCACGCTCAACATGGTGAACCAGCTGGGGGCGCTGCTCGTCGCGATCGATCCGTCCTACGCCGCGGCCTTCGGCGTCGACGGCGCCGACGCGCTGGTGATGCTCCTGCTGGACCTGCAGCACCACGGCTACCTCATCGCCCAGATCTTCTTCGGGCTGTGGCTCTTCCCCCTCGGCCTGCTCGCCTGGCGCTCGGGGATGTTCCCGCGCGTCATCGCCGCCCTCCTGGTCGCGGCGTCCACGTCCTATCTCGTCGACGTCCTGCTGCAGTTCCTCGCACCCGCCGCCGCCGACGTCGTCAACCCCGCACTCGTGGGCCTGTTCATCCTCGCCGAGGTCTCGCTGCTCGTGTTCCTCCTCGCCAAGGGCGTGCTGAATCGGGTGCCGGCCGACCGCGCCCTGGTCGACGCATGACCCGCAACCCGTCCGACCCGCCGTCCCGCACGCTGTCCCAGCCACGCGTAAAGAGGTCTTCCATGCGCACCACCCCGCTCAGCATTCACAGCCCGAGCAGCAACCCGGTACCTCCAGCTGCGACCATGCGGGCCGTCGTGGGCCGCTCGTACGGTTCGCCCGACCTCTTGGCCGTCGAGACCGTCGACCGTCCCGCCGTGGGGGACGGTGACGTACTGGTCCGGGTCCGCGCCGCAGGACTCGACCAGGGTGTGTGGCACACCGTCACCGGCCTGCCCTACGGGATCCGGGCAGCAGGGTTCGGCCTGCGCGTACCGAAGAACCCCGTGCCCGGGCTCGACGTGGCCGGAACCGTGGCGGCCGTCGGCCGGGATGTGACGCGCTTCCGGGTCGGGGACGCTGTGTTCGGCACAGCCCCGGGTAGCTACGCCGAGTACGCCACCGCTCCGGAGAGCAGCCTCGTGGCCAAGCCGTCGAGCGTGACCTTCGAGGAAGCCGCCGCCACCCCATCGTCGGCGACGGCGGCCCTGCAGGCGCTCCGCGACGTCGGCCGCGTCCAGGCCGGCCAGCGGGTCCTCGTCATCGGCGCCGGAGGTGGGGTCGGGACGTTCGCGGTACAGCTCGCGACCGCGGCCGGGGCCACGGTGACCGGCGTGTGCAGCACCTCCAAGGTCGACCTTGTCCGATCCATCGGTGCCCACGACGTCATCGACTACACCCACGAGGACATCACCGATCGGCCCTACCGCTACGACGTCGTCATCGACACCGGAGGGGACCGGAGCGTCGCCCGGCTGCGCGCTGCCCTCGCCTCCGCGGGGACCCTGGTGATCGTCGGGGGAGAAGGGGGCGGTCAGGTGCTGGGCCTGTCCCGGCAGCTGCAGGCGATCGCGCTGTCGCCGTTTGTCCGGCAGCGACTCAGCGTCGTCTTCTCCAGCCCGCGCCGCACCGACTTCGAGCTCCTGGCGGCGATGCTTGCAGACGGCCGCGTGATACCGGTCGTAGACCGGACGTCACCTTCGACGAGGTACCGGAGGCGATCCGTCACCTTCGAGCCGGCCGCGCGCGCGGCAAGGTTGTCATCACCGTGACCTGAGCCGGGGCAGCCCTCCCGGAGCCCTCGCGACGTCGACGCCGCATGGGCGACCGGCGTCGCAGCCCTCCGGCCCGGACCCATGGCACCCCACCGATCCCACGCGGCCCACCCGGCAACGTGCCACTGAGAGGACAAAGACCATGAGGACCATCGAGCACGCCGTCGACATCCAGGCGCCTGCCGCCGCCGTCTGGCACATACTGACCGACACCGACAAGTACGAGGACTGGAACCCGTTCATGCCCCGGCTGTCCGGCCGGCTCGTCCGCGGCGAGCGCCTCACGCTCACCGTCCGCCCCGGGAAGCGCACGATGACCTTTCGCCCCACCGTGCTCGCGTTCCAGGACGGCACGCTCATCCGCTGGCGCGGACGGCTCGGGATGCCCGGCCTCTTCGACGGCGAGCACGAGCTGCGCCTCGAGCCCATCCCCGACGGTGGCACCCGCTTCGTCCAGCGAGAGACCTTCACCGGCCTGCTTGTTCCGATGATGCCCCGCGTCCTCGACGACACCGCCACCGGCTTCGCCGCGATGAACACTGCCCTTAGGGACCGAGCCGCGTCCCGCACGGCAGACGAGGAAGGGCGTGTCGCGCCATGACCACTACGGTCAGCTGAGCAGCTAGCGACGGGGGAGCGTTGATCGTCAAGGGAATCGTCTTCGCTGGGACGGCGACGAGTGCACGCCCGGAGATGCGGGAGTTCCTGCAGGAGGTTCTCGGGATGGTGCCCGCCTCGGTCAAGGGAGTCGAAGCAGACCTCTTCGATTTGCCGGACGGGTCGTCCTTCGCAGTGGCATCGCCGCAGGGCATGGGCGCCACCGAAAGGAGTCTGGGCTTCCTGGTCGACAATCTGGATCAGGCGGTAGCCGACCTCACCTCGGCAGGAGTTCCGGTCGACGCACATGTGTCGAGTAACGAGCGTGAGCGCTATGTCCACTTCACGGCCCCGGACGGGCAGTTGTATGAACTCGTTGAACGCTGTAGCGCGGAGCGACCAGTCGGCAGCTAGCGCTGGCGTCGGGCCTCCTGGGCGACCCTCAGGTACTGCTGCTGGACGACCGTCCAATGGTCTCGACCGGATCCGTGATCGCGGGGCGGCCGAGGCGGGCTGTCTACGGGTGGACGAGGGGTAGGTGCGTACGCGAGGTGAGCCGCCGCGTCCCGTATCCGGCGGTCGGACGACGATCACGACATTGCCGATCTTGTGCCCGCTCTCGACGTACCGGTACGCCTCGGTGACGAGCCGACACTATGACCGGCGGGGTGGGGCGACATCAGTGGATCGACCCATTCGCGGCAGCGTTCGTGGTGCGATGCCCTATTGGCCGCGGGATGCCCCAACAGAATCTTGCAGGAGTGACTGATCTCCTCGACGCGATGCCCGTCTCTCGATCGGTGAGGACCTGGCCCGCAGCGCCGGCACGGACGCTCCGCTGCTGGGTTGCCTGGGGGTTTGCACGGCGTTGACTTCGACGGCGGCGAATTCGGGCTGCGGTCCGAACAGCGCACCCGGTGATGGCCGGTCACCGGGCATCCTGGAGCGGCTGCGGCGCGGCTGCGGTCTCCTGTCACCCATGGGCTGACTCCTCGTGCAGTTCGACGCCGTCAAGGTGTGGCAGGACCGTCTGACCCGTTTCCGTTGCCTCCAGCGCTGCCAGCCGATCGACTGCTGCCAGAAGGAAGGCCGCCTCACCACAGGACGGCTCCATGACCCGGTCCTTGACCGAGCGGACGGCCCAGTCCGTGATGTAGCGCGCCAGGGCATCCGGCGTGAAGAAGGCGCCCCGGGCCTTGCGGAGCTCGGCTGTGTCGGCTTCGACCTGGACGGCTGTTGAGCGGAGCTGTCCCGTGCCGGGTCTGATGGAGGCTCTCATCCAACGGAAGGATGAGAGTCATGGCAGCACCGAGGAAGTACCCCGACGAGCTGCGTGAGCGGGCCACCCGGATGGCTGTGGAGGCCCGGAAGGA
>NZ_JBJHAC010000051.1:0-4536 GCF_054050835.1 Blastococcus sp. SYSU DS0510
GCCCGTCACCGACACCGACACCGCCGACGAGGAGGTGACCGACCAGCCGGCCATCCCGGCGCTCAGTGCCTGACCCAACCGAAGATCACGCGGTAGCCGTCACACACCACGCCAGCGGGCTTGACCGCGGTTCGTCGTCTCACGCAGGTGTCAGGCGGCACCGAGGCTCGAGGAGACCGCACGACGTCCGCACTCCCGTACGCCGGACCCGTCGTGAAGCCGCGCCTCTACATCGGAGGAGGGCATCTCAGCCGAGAACGGCGCCCGGCACGTTGCCGAAGGGGGTGCCGGTGCGCTTCCCGCAGCCCCGGCAGATCCTGTCGTCCGGGCTCGAGGGGCGCCCCTCGTCCGGTTGCCGCCGGACGTAGGAGTGGAACCCGAGCCGGCAGCGCAGCGGCTTCCGAGTCCTGATGCGACGCTAGGAGCCGCCCACTTCCCGGGGAAGAGGCGGACGGCCCTGCGTCCCTCAGGACGGCCGGTTCGGCGGTGCCCCGCCAGGTCGCCCGCCCGTCCCGCCGCCGGTCGGCGCGGTGGTGGTGTCGACGCCGACCGGCAGGGTCACCGTGTAGTCGCTCGCGACGTCGCCGGTGACGGTGGCCAGCTGGCTCCCGCCGCCGTCGTCACCGAAGCCCCCGTCGCCGGTGAGCGTCACCTGCGCCAAGGTGCGCACCGAGCTCTCGTAGCCGCTGGTGGCGTAGACGGCGTCGCAGAGGTCCTTGGGCAGCGCCACCTGCGAGGTGGCGATCGCGTTGGCCGCGTCGGTGACGCTGCCCTCGTCCGGGTAGACCTCGAAGTGGACGTGCGGCCACCGCCCGGGGTAGCAGGCCGGGACGATGCTGGTGAACCGCACCCGACCGTCGGCGTCGGCTACCTGCACGCCGCGCAGGTAGTTCTGGTCGGTGATCCCGTCGGAGTACATCGAGTAGCCGCCGTCGCGGTCGCAGTGCCACACGTAGACGGCGACGCCGGTGAAGGGCACGCCCCCGTTCGCCAGGTCCCGGACCACCAGCTCCAGCGTCATCGGCACCCCCTCGGCGGTGCCGCTGGACCCGCCGAGGCTGGACCGGATGTCGCTGCTCACGATGCCGCTCTGCTCGAGCACGTCCGGCCCGTTGGACCCGTCCCCGGGGTAGGGGCCCGCGGTCTCGTCGGGGATCTCCCCGGACGCCGTGGTGGCGCCCGTCGTCGACGAGGCACCGGTGGCCGCGGAGGAGCCGGCGCCGCAGGCGGCCAGGCCGGCGCCCGCCGCGCCGAGACGCAGCACGGCCAGCAGCCGCCGGCGGCTGAGCAGCGTGCCCAGGTCGAAGCCCAGCCCCTGGTCGACCACCTCCTCGTCCGGCCGGGGCAGCGGGCGCCCCTCGAAGCTGGGGGTGGAGCCGGTCGGCAACGGGGGCATGGGCTCTCCTGGGTCGGGCTCGTCGTGGTGGGGGACCACGTTCGGCCGCCGACCCGCGACCCGGCTGAACAGCGGCTGCGAGTGCGCTGTGTGAGTGACGTCGCAGGTCGCGGAGGGGAAACGCCCGGATCAGGTCCGTAGACTCGCTGCCGCAACCATCCGGAGCGGCTGAGAGACCTGGCTCGTCGACGTCGCAGCAACCCCCCGCATCGGCGGGCGCGGGTGCTACTGCCAGGACCGATGGAGGAACACCATGCGGTACGAGCTGCTCTCGTGGGCCCGCCGGCACGTCGACCTGTGCCGCACCGGCACAGCCATGTGCCGCTGAGGCCTCCCGCCTCCTAGCGACGCCCGCCCTGCTCGACGGCGGGCGTGCAGCCCCCACCGCCACGCACCGCGGGCCGCCACGCCGTCGCCGGCGTCGCCGCCCGCCCGTGCCTGCTCAATCGCCGAGGACCGCATCCCGTGATCGAACTGAAGGACGTCCGCAAGGTCTTCCCCGCCCGCGGGCGGGCGGGCGAGGTCGTCGCCGTCGACGGCGTCAGCCTGTCCGTGGCCCGGGGCGAGTTCGCCGGCGTCGTCGGCCCCAGCGGCTCGGGCAAGAGCACGCTGGTGCGCCTGGTCAACCTGCTGGAGCGGCCCACGTCGGGCTCGGTGACCGTCGACGGGCAGGTGCTCACCGAGCTGCCCGACGAGCAGGTCCGGCAGGCGCGGCGCTCCATCGGGATGGTCTTCCAGCACTTCGAGCTGCTCGACTCGCGCACCGCGGCGGGCAACGTGGAGCACCCGCTGGAGCTCTCGGGCGTGGGCCGGACGGAGCGCAGACGGCGGGCCGGCGAGCTGCTCGACCTCGTGGGGCTCGGCGACCGCGCCGACGCCCGCCCCGCCCAGCTCTCCGGCGGCCAGAAGCAGCGCGTGGCGATCGCCCGCGCGCTCGCCGTCCGCCCGAACGTGCTGCTCTGCGACGAGGCCACGTCCGCGTTGGACCAGGCCAGCACCACCGGCGTCCTGGAGCTGCTGCGCCGGGTGCGGGACGAGCTCGGACTCACGGTCCTCCTGATCACGCACGAGATGTCCGTCGTCAAGGCCGTGTGCGACAGCGCCGTGCTCCTCGACCGGGGGCGGGTGGTCGACGGCGGCCGGCTGGCCGACGTCCTCACCCGGCCGGGCTCCCCGCTGGGCGATGCCCTGCTCCCGGCACCGGTCGCGGACGCCGGTGCCGGGCACGACGGCGCCCTGCTGCGGGTGACCGTCACCGACCGGACCCCGGAGACCGTCGTCCTCCGGACGTTGATCGGGGAGCTCGACCTGGCCGTCGAGATCGCCGGCGGATCGGTGGAGACCGTCGCCGGTGGCCGCTACGGCCGGCTGCTCCTGCGGGTCAGCGGGGGGATGGCGGGCCTCGACGACGCCGTGCACCGGCTGCGGGCCGGCGGCGTCCTGGTCGAGCGCGTGGCCGCGTCCGCCGAGGTGGCCCGGTGAGCGACTGGAACCGCATCTGGCCGCAGCTGCTGGACGCGACCTGGGAGACCCTCTACATGGTCGGCGTCGCGGCGCTGGTCACCGTGCTGCTCGGGGTCCCGCTGGGCGTGCTGCTCACCGTCACCGCGCCGGGCGGGCTGGCCCCGCGGCCGCTGCTGCACCGGCTCGTCGGCCTGGTCGTGAACCTCGGCCGCGCGCTGCCGTTCATCATCCTGCTGGTCCTCGTCGCCCCGGTCACCCGCGGCATCGTCGGGACGACGATCGGCTCCACCGCGGCGATCGTGCCGCTGACCATCGGCGCCGTCCCGTTCCTCGCCCGGCTGGTGGAGACCAGCCTGCGCGAGGTCGCGGAGGGCAAGGTCGAGGCGGCGCTGTCCATGGGTGCCCGCCGGCGCGACGTCGTCCGCACCGTGCTGCTGCCGGAGGCCCGGCCGTCGCTGGTCGCCGGCGTGACGATCACCGTCGTCGCGCTGATCAGCTACTCGGCCATGGCCGGTGCGGTCGGTGGTGGCGGGCTGGGCGACTTCGCCATCCGCTTCGGCTACCAGCAGTTCCGCACCGACATCACCCTCGCGACCGTCGTCCTCCTGCTGGTCATCGTCCAGGCCCTCCAGTGGGCCGGCGACCGCTGGGCGCGCTCGCTCGCGCACGCCTGACCCGACCTCCACGGCGGCCACCCGGCCGCCGTCGCACCCCACTCCCGAGGAGAACCACCACCATGCGCACCCGCTTTCCCGCCCTGCTCGCCGCCTCGGCGATGACGGCCCTGCTCGCCGCCTGCGGCGGCGACGCCGAGCTCTCCGCGGCCGACGAGCCGCTGCGGGTCGGCGCTTCCCCGGTCCCGCACGCGGAGATCCTGCGCTACATCGACGAGAACCTCGCCGAGGACGCCGGCCTGGACCTGGAGATCGTCGAGTTCACCGACTACGTGCAGCCCAACGTCGCCCTGGACGACGGCTCCCTGGACGCCAACTACTTCCAGACCATCCCGTACCTGGAGGCGCAGGAGGCCAGCGCCGGCTACGACTTCCAGGCGCTGGAGCCGGTGCACATCGAGCCGCTCGGCATCTACTCGAGCACGCTGACCGACCTCGCCGACCTGCCCGACGGCGCCACCGTGGCGATCCCGAACGACCCGACCAACGCCGCGCGGGCGCTGCGGCTCCTCGAGGCCAACGGCCTGATCACCCTCGCCGACACCGGCGACGCCGCGCCGACCTCGCTGGACATCGAGGGCAACCCGAAGAGCCTCGAGATCTCCGAGGTCGAGGCCGCGCAGGTGCCCCGGTCGCTGGCCGACGTGGACATCGCGGTCATCAACGGCAACTACGCCATCGAGGCCGACCTGGTCCCGGCCGAGGACGCGCTGGCGCTGGAGGAGGGCGAGGGCAACCCCAACGCCAACCTCCTGGTGGTCCGCACCGGCGACGAGGGCGACGAGCGCATCCAGGAGCTGGAGGAACTGCTGCACTCGGAGGACGTGCGGCAGTTCATCGAGCAGAACTACGAGGGCGCCGTCCTCGCCGCGTTCTGACCGCCTGGGGTGGGGGGGCCGGGGGGGGGGGCCCCCCCCCGCGCCCGCCCCGCGGCGGGCTTGGTACGCTCGTTCCGCTGTGCTCTCCGCCGACCGGGCGACCCCCCCCCGAGAGAGGGGCACC
>NZ_JBJHAC010000052.1:0-1611 GCF_054050835.1 Blastococcus sp. SYSU DS0510
AGCCTGAATCCACCGACGTTGAGTCGGTGATCGGTGTGGCAACGGGAAGAGGGTGCTTCTGAGCTGGACGATCACGGTTACCAGGCCAAGATCGTCGCAGGAATCAGGAGCACCCTCTTGGTGCGAGCATCGCAGAGGTTGGATCGGCTGGCCATCACCGCCGATGAGGACACGCTGATCGCCGACGCCGGGTTGTTGCTGCCGGCGACGCTGGGGCGGCGGCTGGGGCTGGCCGAGCTGCTGGATCAGCGGCTGACCGGTGGGCCGCACCCGGCCCAGAAGTGTCTGACGGTGATCCATTCGGCACTGGCCGGCGGGGACTGCATCGACGACGTCGACGCGCTACGGGCCGGCGCCACCCAGGCGGTCCTCGGGCACCGGGTGGCCGCGCCGTCGACGGTGGGCACGTTCCTGCGCTCGCTTCGGTGGGGGCACGCCCGCCAGCTCGACGCGGTCAGCCGTGAACTGCTCGCCCGGGCCGCCGACGCCGGAGCGATCGACACCAGCCCGACCGACCCGTTCGTGCTCGATGTCGACGCGACGCTGGTGGAGACCTATGGGCTGGCCAAGCGTGGCGGCTCGGAGGTGATGCGCACCGGCCGACGCGGCTACCACCCCATCCTTGCAGTGGCCGCCGGCACCGGGGACGTGCTGCACGCCCGGCTGCGCCGGGGCCGCACCAACGACGCCTCCGGCGCTCCGGCGTTCGTCACCGAGACGATCGGCCGCATCCGCGCCGCCGGAGTCACCGGGTCGATGGTGCTGCGCGCCGACAGCGGCTTCTACCTCTCCGACGTGCTGGCCGCTTGCACCCGAACCGGGGTCGGATTCTCCATCGGCGCCCGGATGATCGGCCGGATGCGCGGGCTGATCGACGCCCTGGACGAGTCGGCGTGGACGCCGGTGCCCTACTTCGAGGACGGCGCCGCGGTCGCCGAAATCGGCTGGCTGGCCTTCGATGCTCAGCAGCGCAAGGGCAAGGGCTGGCGGGGCAACGGGACCTGGGTGCGGCTGATCGTGCGCCGCACCCCGACGCCGCCGGGCCTGCGCGATGAGGCGCAGCAGGCGCTGTTCCCGACGTTCGAGTACCACCCGTTCATCACCGACCAGCCCGGCGACACCGTCGAGCTCGACCGGTTCCACCGCGCGCACGCCGAGGTCGAGTTGGCCATCCGGGACCTGAAGTACGGCCTGGCGCTGAATCACCTGCCGACCAAGAGCTTCGCCGGCAACCACGCCTGGCTGGTGCTGCAGACCATCGCCCACAACCTCGGCCGGTGGACCGCCCGCCTCGGCAACCTCGCGGCCACCCCGCGGCAGACGATCAAGACGCTGCGCCGGCGCTACCTGAGCGTTCCCGCCCGGCTGGTCCACCACGCCCGCCGCCTCGTTCTGCGCCTGCCCCGGCACTGGCCCTGGGCCGACCAGCTGACCGCCGCTCTCACCCGGCTACGCGCCCTCCCCGGCCCCGCGGGCTGACCCCAGTTCTCCTGACCGCCCACGACCGGAGACTCGGAACCCCAAGTCCCGGCCCCCGCACGCCCACCCACCAACATCAAGATCAACAGACCACCGCTCGAGCTGCCGCCCCGAGATCGGTGGATTCAGGCT
>NZ_JBJHAC010000053.1:0-1428 GCF_054050835.1 Blastococcus sp. SYSU DS0510
AGTGGCGTCCACCAAGGTGGTGTGCGGCGGCCCCGGTGAGCAGCGGGCCCTGCACGTGAAGGCGGCCACCGCGTGATCTTCTGGAAAACCTCTCACAGCACTCCAGGAGAACAACGCGATGACCGCTCCGAGCAGTATCGACCCTGCCCACTTCCTGCACGAGCAGCTGGCCCAGGCCAGCCCTGATCTGCTGCGGCAGATGCTCACCACCTTCATCAACACGCTCATGAGCGCCGAGGCCGACGCGGTGTGCGGCGCCGAGTACGGCGCCCGTTCGGCGGAGCGGGTCAACACCCGCAACGGCTACCGGCCGCGGGAGTTCGACACCCGAGCCGGCACCCTCGACGTCGCGATTCCCAAGCTGCGCAGCGGGTCGTACTTCCCCGAGTGGCTGCTGGAGCGGCGCCGGCGGGCGGAGCGGGCGCTGACCACCGTGGTGGCCACCTGCTACCTGCTCGGGGTCTCCACCCGGCGGATGGAGAAGCTGGTCGAGAGCTTGGGCATCACCCGGCTGAGCAAGTCCCAGGTCAGCGAGATGGCCAAGGACCTCGACGCCCAGGTCGCCGACTTCCGCCACCGGCCCCTCGACCAAGGGCCCTATACGTTCGTCGCCGCCGACGCCCTGGTCCTGAAGGTGCGTGAGGGCGGCCGGGTGGTCAACGTCCACGCCCTCGTCGCGACCGGGGTGAACGCCGACGGGCACCGGGAGATCCTCGGCCTGCAGGTCACCAGTGCCGAAGACGGCGCCGGCTGGCTGGCCTTCTTCCGCGACCTGACCGCCCGCGGCCTCACCGGGGTTGCCTTGGTGACCTCCGATGCGCACGCCGGCCTGGTCGGCGCGATCGGCGCAACCCTGCCCGGAGCAGCGTGGCAGCGCTGCCGAACCCACTACGCGGCCAACCTGATGGCGGTCTGCCCGAAGAGCTCCTGGCCGTGGGTGCGGGCGCTGCTGCACTCGGTCTACGACCAGCCCGACGCCGCCTCCGTGCACGCCCAGTTCGACCGGGTCCTGGACGCCCTGGCCGACAAGCTCCCCAAGGTCGCCGAGCACCTCGAGGCCGCGCGGGCCGACGTGCTGGCCTTCACCGCCTTCCCCAAAGAGGTCTGGCGCCAGATCTGGAGCAACAACCCCAGCGAGCGGCTCAACCGCGAGATCCGCCGGCGCACCGACGTCGTCGGCATCTTCCCCGACCGCGACTCGGTGATCCGCCTGGTCGGCGCCGTCCTTGCCGAGCAGCACGACGAATGGACCGAAGGCCGCCGCTACCTCGGCCTCGACGTCCTCGCCCGCTGCCGCCTCCGGCCCGTCACCGACACCGACACCGCCGACGAGGAGGTGACCGACCAGCCGGCCATCCCGGCGCTCAGTGCCTGACCCAACCGAAGATCACGCGGTAGCCGTCACACACCACGCCAGCGGGCTTGACC
>NZ_JBJHAC010000054.1:0-933 GCF_054050835.1 Blastococcus sp. SYSU DS0510
ATCGTCCAGCGGTGGCAGAACGGGTGGAAGAAGGCGCACATCGCGGCGGCGATGGGGCTCTCGCGCAAGTGCGTGCGGACCTGGGTCACCCGCTTCCAGGACGAGGGCGAGGCCGGGTTGGTCGACCGGTCGTCCCGCCCGCACACCAGCCCACGGCGAACGACGGCCGAGGTGGAGGAGCGCATCGTCGAGCTGCGCAGTGCCGCGCGCCGGGGTCCGGCCTGGATCGGGGCGGAGCTGGGAGTGCCGGCGAGGACGGTCTCCCGCGTCCTGGTCCGCTACGGGCAACCCCGGCTGGCCGCGCTGGACCCGATGACCGGTGAGGTGATCCGGTCCTCGAAGGTGACCGCGGTCCGCTACGAGCGGTCCAGGCCCGGGGAGCTGGTCCACATGGACGTCAAGAAGCTGGCCCGCATCCCCGATGGCGGCGGCTGGCGCGCGCACGGCCGAGCGGCCACCGTCGATCACCGACACAAGTCGGTGCCGACCGGCTACGACTACGTCCATTCCCTGGTCGACGACTACTCGCGGCTGGCCTACTCCGAGGTCCTGCCCGACGAGAAGGGCACCACTTGCGCGGCATTCCTGGCCCGCGCCGCGACCTACTTCGCCGCCCACGGCATCGACCGGATCGAGCGGGTGATGACCGACAACGCCTGGGCCTACAAGTACTCCCTGCGCGAGGTCTGCGCGGCGCTCGGCGCCCGGCAGAAGTTCATCCGACCCCACTGCCCGTGGCAGAACGGCAAGGTCGAGCGCCTCAACCGAACGCTCGTCTCCGAGTGGGCCTATCGGCAGGTCTTCACCAGCAACGATGAGCGCGCTGCCGCCCTTGCCCCGTGGATCGAGGACTACAACACTCGACGCCGTCACAGCGCACTCGGCGGCAAGCCCCCGATCAGCCGTCTGGCACCAACCTGATGGCCGGGTACA
>NZ_JBJHAC010000055.1:0-823 GCF_054050835.1 Blastococcus sp. SYSU DS0510
TGTACTGACCGGACAGGTTGGTCAAGCGGGTGATGGGTGGGCGGTTGTCGGTCGCGGTGTGGGGCCGGTGATGGTTGTACTCGTGCAGCCAGGCCGGCAGTGCTTTGCGTCGGGCTGACTCGCTGAGGTACTGCCGTCGGAAGGCCCAGCCGTCGGACATGGTGCGGTGGAAGCGTTCGATCTTGCCGTTGGTCTGCGGGCGGTAGGGGCGGGTGCGCTTGGGGGTGATGGCCAGCTCGGCGCAGGCGTCGCGCCAGGCGTGGGAGCGGTAGGCCGAGCCGTTGTCGCTCAGCACGCGTTCGACGGTGATGCCCCGGGCGGCGAACCAGGCCATGGCGTTGCGCAGCACGCCGATGGCGGTGGCGGCGGTCTCGTCGTCGTGGATCTCGGCGTAGGCGACCCGGCTGTGGTCGTCGATCACGGTGTGCACGAACGCGGTGCCCATCTTCGGGTTGCGGTGGGCGTTGCGCGGCTTGCCCGGAGTGGCGATCCGGTTCTTGTCGCCTTGGGCGCGGCCGACGTAGCGCCAGCCGCCGCCGTCGGGGATGTTGCCCAGCTTCTTCACATCGACGTGGATCAGCTCACCGGGCCGATCGCGTTCGTAGCGGCGGATCGGCTCCCCGGTGGCCCGGTCGACGTGGGAGAGCCGGTTGATCCGGCACCGGCGCAGCACCGCGTGCGCCGTCGAGGGCGCCACGCCGACCCGGTCGGCGATCGCCACCGGGCCCAGCCGCTGCTTCCACCGCAGGTGCACGATCTTGCGCACCACCGGCTGCGGCGTGCGGCGTGGTGAGGAGTGCGGCCGCGAGCTGCGGTCGACCAT
>NZ_JBJHAC010000056.1:0-797 GCF_054050835.1 Blastococcus sp. SYSU DS0510
GAGGCCATCCGGGCCCTGGCACCCGAGGCCTTGACCGTCCTTCCGCTGCCCGGGCGCACCGGCCCGGTGGGCACGATGACCCTGGCCAACGGTGCCGGCCGGGGCCCGTTCAGCCCCGAGGATCTGACCACCGCCCGGCACGTCGCCGGCCGCGCCGGCCTGGTTCTGGACAACGCCCGGCTGTTCCGGCAGCAGCGCGACCTGGCCGAAGGCTTCCAGCGGTCCCTGCTGACCCCGCCGCCGGAACCGGACCACCTGCAGATCGTGGTCCGGTACGTGCCCGCGGCGCAGGCCGCGCAGGTCGGCGGGGACTGGTACGACGCGTTCATGCAGCCCAGCGGCGCGACGCTGCTGGTCATCGGCGACGTCGTCGGGCACGACGTGCAGGCCGCCGCGGCGATGGGACAGATCCGCAGCATCGTGCGGACCCTCGGCGCGCTGGACCACGATGGGCCGGCTGCGGTGCTGAGGCAGGTGGAGCAGGTGATGGAGACCCTGCAATCACAGATCCTGGCGACCACGGTCGTCGCCCGGCTGGAGCAGACCGACGAAGAACGCGCCGACGGGCTGACCCGGCTCTGCTGGTCCAACGCCGGGCATCCGCCGCCGATGGCGGTCACCTCCGACGGCGCGGTCACCGCGCTCACCACCGTCCACACCGATCTGCTGCTCGGGGTGGACGCCACAGCCACGCGCCGCGAGTCCCAAATGCACCTGGGCCGCGACACGGTCGTGCTGTTCTACACCGACGGGCTGGTCGAGCGCCGCGGCTCCGACCTCGATGCCGGCACGGCCCG
>NZ_JBJHAC010000057.1:0-766 GCF_054050835.1 Blastococcus sp. SYSU DS0510
GCGATGAGGGCATCGAGCATGGCCCGGCCGGAGGCGCCCAGGACGTCGGAGGCGACCGAGTCCAGCTTGATTCCGGCGTCTTCCAGAGTCTTCTGAATCCGCTGCTGCTCGGCGGTGTGGCCCTGGATGAGCCGTTTGCGGTAGCGGGTCAGATCACGCAGCTCCCGGATCGCCGGCGGCGGCACGAAGCTGGCCCGCAGCAGTCCGTGTTCGAGTAGCTCGGCCAGCCACTCGGCGTCGAGCACGTCGCTCTTGCGGCCCGGGAGGATCTTCACGTGGTGGGCGTTGACCAGCCGCAGCTGGAACTCGCGCTCTTCCAGCACGTACCAGACCGGCTTCCAGTACGGACCGGTCGCTTCCATCGCGACGTCGGTGACACCCTCCTGGGCCAACCAGTCGGCCATCTCCTCCAGCGCGCCGGTGAAGGAGGAGAAGGTTCGGGTTTGCTTGCGTCGTCTGCGGCCATCCGGGGCCGGTGTGCGCACGCAGGCCACCACCTCGTTCTTGCCGATGTCGATTCCGGCGCAGCGCTCCATCAGCACATCCACCGGTGCCTCCTCGTCCTCGACCCGATAGGGCGGGACCGGCGGGGCCAACCGATCAACGATGCTGTGAAGCGTGTTCGGAACAACAGTTCGAGGTGCCGGGAAGGCCCCTGGCGTCAGTCTCTGAGACGGGCTCGAGCGCACCACGCAGTAACGAGCTCAGCCGGCCCCACGAGGATTTTCATCGTTCGAGGCGGCCTGGAACAGGCCATGGGTTCTCT
>NZ_JBJHAC010000058.1:0-753 GCF_054050835.1 Blastococcus sp. SYSU DS0510
GGAGAACGCGATCCGGTCGTGCTGGCCGAACTGGCCCGCGGGACGCTGCGCAGGAAGATCCCGGCGCTGCGGCAGGCGCTGCGCGGTCGCTTCCGCGACCACCACGCTCTGCTGATCGGGCTCTGCCTGGAGCACACCGACCACCTCGAGGCGGCCATCGCCCGCCTCGACGAGCACATCGATGCCCTGATCGCCGCACACACCAGCGAGGCCGGCATCCCTTTCGCCCGAGCCCGTGACCGGCTCACCACCATCACCGGGGTCGGCAAACGCGCCGCCGAATGCATCCTCGCCGAGATCGGCGCCGACATGAGCCGCTTCCCCAGCGCCGGACACCTGGCCTCCTGGGCCGGCATGGCACCCGGGATCAACAAGACCGGCGGCAAACCCGGCTCGGGCAAGACCACCGACGGCGACAAGTGGCTTACCGACATCCTCACCCAGTGCGCCTGGGCCGCCGCCCGCACCCGCGACACCTACCTGGCCGCCCAGTTCTGGCGGCTGGCCCGCCGGATCGGCAGAAAAAAGGCCGCCGTCGCCGTCGGCCACTCCATCCTGGTCATCTGCTGGCACCTGCTCACCAACGACTGCGACTACGACGACCTCGGCGGCGACTACTTCACCCGCCGAGCCAACCCCGACCGTCAACGCGACCGCCTGATCACCCAGCTCCGCGCCCTCGGCTACCGCGTCACCCTCGACCCCGTGGCATAGATCCGTAGGCCAGCTGCGGTCGATTTACTTCACAGCAGC
>NZ_JBJHAC010000059.1:0-707 GCF_054050835.1 Blastococcus sp. SYSU DS0510
GGCGCCGGTCCTGCCAATCACCACGGGGACGATCACCCTGCGGCCGCTGCGGACGGTCACCCTGCGGGCGCCGGTCCTGCCAATCACCACGGGGACGATCACCCTGCGGCCGCTGCGGACGGTCACCGTACGGGCGGTCCGAACCCTGCCGACGGTCACCCTGCGGGCGCCGGTCCTGCCAATCACCACGGGGACGATCACCCTGCGGCCGCTGCGGACGGTCACCCTGCGGGCGCCGGTCCTGCCAATCACCACGGGGACGATCACCCTGCGGCCGCTGCGCACGGTCACCGTACGGGCGATCGGAGCGCTGGGGACGGTCGCCCTGCGGGCGCCGGTCCTGCGCATCGCCGCGAGGGGCGGCGCCTCCACCCCCTCGGCGATCACCCTGAGGGCGTGAGCCGCGGGACGCCGGTCGCCCTCGGCCGGAGTCGGACCCACCAGGGCCACGTCGCGGAGCAGTCATCTGTTCTAGGTACCTCTTGGCTAGACGCCGCACACGACCAGAACGGCCGGCGGCGGACATGGAAAAAGCGAACGGGGGTCAGAGCACTCGCTCTGACCCCCGTTCGGTGAAGTATGTCCGGCGGCGTCCTACTCTCCCACCCCGTCTCCAGGGCAGTACCATCGGCGCTGAGAGGCTTAGCTTCCGGGTTCGGAATGTTGCCGGGCGTTTCCCTCTCGCCATGGCCGCCGTAACTCTGTGA
>NZ_JBJHAC010000060.1:0-571 GCF_054050835.1 Blastococcus sp. SYSU DS0510
CCGACCAACTGCAGCCGCCCGGTGCGCATCGCCCGGACGACGATCGCGTCGTCGCCCAGCGCGGCCAGCCGCGCGTGCGCGTAGCCGTCGAGGACCGGCCGCATCGCCGGGTCGACGTGCTCCGCGGCGGCGGGGCGCAGGCCGCGGCGGGAGCCGGTGGCCTGGTCGTCGTCGACGAGGGTGACGATGCACCAGTCGGCGACCGCGGGCAGCACCAGCCGGGCCAGGCGGTGGGCGGCCTCGTCGGCATCCAGGGTGCCGCTGAGCTCCTCGGAGATCCGGCTGAGCAGCCGCTCCCGGGCGGCGGCCCGCTGGGTCTGCTGCTGCGTCAGGGCGCGGGCGGTGGTGTCGTGCACCACCCCGACGAGGTGTCCGGTGGCACCATCGGCGCCATCGACCACCTGCCCGCGGGCGGCGACCCACCGGTGAGAGCCGTCGGCGAGCACGATGCGGTACTCGGCGTCGTAGATCCCGCCGGTGTCGACGGCGTGCTGAACGCGGGCGCGGACATCGGCGACGTCGTCAGGGTGCACATGGGCGTAGACGTCCTCCGGGCGGCCGGTGAAGGTGT